>JAAYTX010000044.1 GCA_012523635.1 Elusimicrobiota bacterium | reverse complement strand
GCAGGAGGAAATCTTAAGGCGAAGGGCGGAACTTAAGCGATTGACGCTGGAGAAACGCAAGCAGTACAATCTGGCAGGGAGGGGCGAACCGTAAGCTTCACGCTAGGCAAAAGTGTCCAATAAGGTCTGAACCGCAACACTCAAGCGAGTCCATGTTTTCCTCGGACAGGCATTCATTATACTGGGTTACAGTTGGCCCTTCGGAGGAAGCGAACCAATAGTTCACATACGGCCGCGACGGGTCGTGATAGGGCATGAACGGGCAGGCCTTCAGGGTATTGGTTTCCTTATAAACGAAGTTGCGGACATACTTTATCTTGTCCCTGCAAACGTCGCCCCAGAAATACTTATCACCCTCGACAGCGCCCCGGAATATCCCCTTGTGGCGGAACCGCAGCAGGAGATTGTACACCCATTCATTGATCCCGGTGAGCCTGTAATTGCCCCAGTAAATGCTTTCCTCGCAATCCGCATGATTGGCCAGGGAATACGGATAATGCCCGAACAACTGCCGGAATTTTTCTATCCCGCGCACCGTGTCTTCCCGTTCCGAGGAATGATAGGTGACGTTATGCAGGGCTATTTCAAACCCCTTGGACTGCAGGTCCAGCAGAAAGCGCATGTATTCCGGGTCCTCGCAGGTGGATCCCCCGAGCTTCGGGATGCGCGGCCCCTTTATCGGCCATACCGATTTGGTGGTTTTAATGCCCAAGTCTGACAACAGGCTGTAAACTTCGCCGACATTTGAAAGGGTGGCAAGGTCGGTGTCGTCGAAAACGGTAAAAGCGAACTTCTTGCCGTCCGGCCAAATTATCTTTTTATGCATCCGCGCCTCCCCCTGAAATATGTACCCGCTGTCCCCGAACCGCATTCATTATAGCTTTTTGAACCGTGGCTTCAAATCCAGCGTTTTGGGTCACATAACAGGGGCGCTGTTGTCCGAGCCGCTCCAGATTGGCGTCCTGCTGTGTGGTGCACCACTTAAGTCTCGCTTAACAAGGGCGAGGAAAGCACGCTGGAAGTGCTGGAAGCGGCGCGGGTGGGTACGAATATCAATATTAACGGTATTGTGTCACTAGAACGATTTGGGGAGGCATTTACGCATGCGTGTTTTGTGACAAAAAATGAATTTTATTCTTATTATGAATAATGTATATAAATATTACAGTCTCGCAATTTGAAAAGCATAGCGAGCATAAGACTTGGATATTTACAGAAGGCAACGAAAGTTAACAATAAATAGTGGAGGTTTCTCATGGCTAAACGAGTTTTGTGGCTGGTTACCGGCGGCGCCGGGTTCATAGGTTCAAACATAGTCGAAGAGCTGGTGCGGCGTGGCGAACGCGTACGCGTTTTAGATAATTTTTCCACCGGCAAGCGCGAAAATGTCAAGCCGTTTCTCAAGAATATAGAACTGGTGCGCGCGGATATCCGCTCTCAACAGCCGCTAGCCGCCGCCCTGCGCGGCGTGGATTACATATTGCACCAGGCGGCACTGCATTCTGTTCCCAAATCCGTGGACAACCCAATGAGAACAAATGACAACAACGTCAACGGCACACTCAATCTTCTTGTCGCCGCAAAAAAAGCCGGAGTGAAGCGCTTGGTTTATGCCTCTTCCAGTTCTGTGTACGGCGATTGCCAGGTTTTCCCCCAGGACGAGACTATGCCCCTTTCCCCTGTGTCGCCTTACGCCGTCAGCAAGCTCGCGGCGGAGCGCTACTGCGTGGTCTGGGCAAAGACCTACGGCCTTGAAACGGTGTCACTGCGTTATTTCAACGTTTTCGGGCCAAGGCAGGACCCGGAATCAAAATATTCGGCTGTCGTGCCCAAGCTGATGGAGCTTGCCCGGCTCGGAAAGCCGCTTGAGATACACTGGGACGGCAAGCAAAGCCGCGACTTCACTTTCGTCGGGAACGTGGTGCAGGCCAATATGAAGGCCGCCACGGCCCCGGGTGCATCTGGCGGAGTCTTCAATATCGCCTCCGGACGCTCCTACTCGGTGCTTGATTTGGCGGGCGTGGTGGAAAAGCTGGTCGGGAAATCCACCGGGCGCGTGTTTTCACCAAAGCGCAACGGCGATGTTCACTACAGTTACGCAGACATTTCAAGAGCTAGGAAAGTGCTGGCTTACGAGCCATCTGTAGCGTTCCTGGAAGGTCTGGAAACCACCTGGAAAGCCTTCATAGAACGTCACGGATAAAGTGTTTGAAAAACCATGACAGAAACCCCATGGTTTTTAATCCTGGGGGATGAATGGCATCCTTTGGATCCAAAGTCTTGTTGTGGCGAAGGGAAGTTTGGCATGCTCTGCGTAGTATCGGAGCGGAGCGCATACAAAGCACAGACTGAAATACCACTTGGTATTCGTGCGAAAATATCGCAAATGGGTATTACGAGGCTTAAGTAGCTGGAAGACTGGCGAAACTGTTTCACGAGGCGGCGGAAACCAACCGATGGAAACTGGAAGAATTGGTGATAGGTGTGGACTAGGTGCATATGCTGTTGCAAGCGTGGCCGAGCGAAAGTGTGGTGGAAATCGTGCAAAAGCTTAAGGGCGGGACCAACGTGGCATTTGGTAAGGAAATTCCAGAGTCGCAGTAGGCGATGATTAAGCGGTACATCTGCTCCAAAGTTCCTTGCGCAAATCTGGCTGCCGCTTGAATAACTTTCGTTCCGCAATGCTCATATCCTCCAATCATGCCATAAGACAATCCTCGGGGCAAGCTGCGCAGAATAGTCAAGTTTACACCTGTGGTTAGTCGTTGCGAAAGCGTCCGGCATATGCACATTGACCGCAAACGGCGCCAACCGCTACAATAGGGGCCCGGTCACGCTCACCATATCCTTTGCCGAAGTTCGGGGAATATGTCTGTGCAGTGCCGGAGCCATAAACCATGCAGAAGGAAGGCGCAAACAGAGCGATGGCCTTGTCACGGGATTCTATTGTTAAAAACATAGGGCTGGCAGGCTGTTTCCTATTTGCCGCCATGACTTCTTTTTCAGTCTCCATCATGGAAATCGGCTGTGGGCTGGCCCTGCTTTCGCTGGTTTTAAGCATGGGTGACCGCGAAAAACGCTCCTCCGTGCTGGAAACAATCAAAAACGACCCGCTTCTCCTGCCATGGCTGGTTTTTCTGGCGGCGGGCCTGTTCTCCTGCCTGTTCGGCGTGTCTCCGGCAAGAAGCGCAAGCTTCTGGTTCTCGGATTTGTTGAAGGCCTGCTTCTACTGCACACTGCTCTGCGTCCTGCGCGCGCAATCTCGCGGACATGCGCGGAACTGGTATCTTCTGGGTGCGGCGGCGGCGGCTGGCTATGGGATATGGCAGTCCGCCGCGCATCTTGCGCTTGGCGAAGGCTGGGTGCGCGCGCACGGCACCATGAACAGCATCACCTTTGCGGAAACACTGGTGCTGTCGCTCTGTCTTGCCATGGACGGCATTTCGCGCGCTACTTCCAGAATCGGAAAATGGATTTATGCCTGCGCGGCCTGCCTCATTTTCCTGGCAGTGCTGTTAAGCGGCGCGCGCGGCCCTCTGCTCGGCTTCATGGCGGCATTTGCGGCGGCGCTGGTGTTCTCCAAAAGGAAAATGCCGTTCATCACGGCGGCTTTCGCGGGCATGTTCCTGCTGGCGGGGGCGTACAAATTCAACGACAGTTTCAGGGCCCGTTTTGACGGAGTGGCGATGGCGGGAAGAGTGGCCTCCGGCGCAACCAGCACAGACTCCCGTTTCGACTACGCCTACGCTTTTGCCGGCGACAGGGCCGAGCTCTGGCGTACAGGCTGGCAGATAGCGCGCGATTATCCCCTGTTTGGCGTAGGCATAGCCAACATAAAGCAAATGTTTTCCTATTACCACCCGGCACCAATGCCGGACGACCGTGGTGCCAAAACAGTTTTCAACTACTCCAATGTGCACAACCTTTACCTCCAGCAACTCGCAGAGCGCGGAACGCTGGGACTGTTCGCACTCCTGTTTCTGCTGTTCAGCATGACGGCTGTGGCGTGGCGGGAATACCGGCAGACAGGCTCGCTCTGGCTTTTGTGCGCCGTAACGGCATTTTTCTTCATAAACATAAGCGAGACCTCTTTCCAACACGCGGTGGTGGCCGGGGCTTTTATTCTGCCCTTTGCCCTGCGCGAAGACGGCGGTGGGAAACTGCGCCTGCGCTGGCCACTGATGCTCTCTGCGGCGTTGGTGTCCGCCGCACTGCTTTTTCTTCTTATTATACGCCCCGCCGAGAAAAGCAGGCCGTTGGACTTTGACGGGCCTTTCTTTTTCTGGGACCAGCCCGCGCCGGCTTTTGTCAACGACCTGTCCAGACGCGCACCGCCGATTGTAGTGCAGGGCGCAGTGGGGGAATTCCGGTTTGAGAACAACGGCGCTAACGGCCTGCGGCTCATCTCGCTTAAGCCGGGCATAAACGACAGGCGCGAACTGCAAATAGGCTACTGCGCCGGGGCCAACTCCTTCCCCATGGCGCTTGCGCCCGGCAACGCCGTAGTTCTGGACGCGGAAACGGTTTTTTCCGGGAAAGGCAAGGCGTGGCTTTTCATACAGGATGAACGCGGCGGCTGGCAGAGGGATTCCGTAGCCGTCAGCGCCAAAGGCAGAAGCAGAAGCTCCGTTTCGCGCGTCATACGCGAGGGGGCAAAGAATGTGTGTCTGGGCGTGTACTGGACGCCGTCCGCAGACAACGAGCATCTTGAACTGCTGGATGTGCTGATATCCGAAAAAGCCGCCGTTCTTTCCGGGAGTGTTCCGTCAGCAAAGCCATAGATGCAGTGAAAGCGGCCGCACCCCAGTATGCTAAAATTGTTTTTGCTTCAACCATGAAAGTCATAGCATCCCCACGGTTTTCACCTAACTGAACTTGCGGCGTATGTCTTGGAATTACAGCCTGTCAATATAGTCACAGCCGCCCCTCCCCATATTGACCATGCGGAGATTCAACCGCTACAATTTGAGAAATAGTCTGTTGAGGTCCGCCATCTGCATGAAAATGGCTGAAAAGAGAATTTTTCAATGTCTCAGATAAAAGTCTTGTATGTTATTCCCAAAAATCCCGGCGCATACCGGATTTCATCCTTTTACCAGCGAGAAGTTGAGTCTCTTGCCGAATTGGGTGTTGAAACCCATGTTTTCATGCTGCGTTCCCGGACTTCTCCGCGCGTCCTTGCCGCCGACTGGCTGCACTTCCGCCGTATAGTGAGCGAAATCAACCCGGATATCGTACACGCCCAGTACGGCACAATGACCGCGTTTTTTACCACATGCGCTACGCTGAAGCCGATTGTGACAACCTTCCGCGGGAGCGACCTAAATCCTGTCACCGTCGGCCACCCGTTGAGGCTTTTTCTATCCCGGCTCATGTCGCAGTTCGCCGCTTGGAGAGCTTCCGCCATAGTCTGCGTAAGCGGACAGTTGAAAAAACGGCTCTGGTCAAACACGGACAGGGCCGCAGTACTGACTAACGGGATAGATTTGAAGTTGTTTGTTCCGATGAAAAAAGTAGAGGCCCGCAGGGCGTTAAATATGCCGGAGCAGGGCTATCGCGTGCTTTTTAATGCGGGTGCCCTTGAACATCATAAAATCAAGCGCCTGGACCTTGCCGAGGCCGCCTTCGCTTTGCTTAAGAATGCTTTGCCGGATGTTCACCTGGATATTCTGCGCGGACAGATATCAGCGGAAGACATACCCCTGCACATTAACGCGGCTGACTGCCTGCTGCTGACAAGCGACCACGAAGGCTCTCCCTCTATGGTGAAGGAGGCTATGGCCTGCAACCTGCCGGTGATTTCCATGATCTCTGACTCCATTTTGGGTATCCTCCGGAAAAATTAATTACCGGGGTGAAAATGTTCCCCGGATTAATAATAATGACCGGTGGCCCTGGCGAAGGCTTCTAACATCCCAGGCATGGTGATGTGATGGGATTTGACCCCGGACTCCCGGATGTGCACGATGTACAACCGGTTTTCCCGGAAAAAGATATCCAGCGGCTTTACTCCCTTTTCAACGATTTCCAGGGCCATTTCCGCCGCCGCCCGGCCCTGCTCCAGGGGGGAGGCGCAAACCGCCATCATTCCCCCGTCCTCCACGTATGCTTCCCGGTAGCTGATCCCGGGCAGTCTGGAATTTTGTTCCGTCCACTGGATAATCTCCCGGGGCGGTACGATGGATTTGTCCGTGGGGGAGCGCCGGATGGAATGATAGTCGGTCAACAAAAGAATGTCCGCATTGTCCTGCGCCTGGAGGACGGCTTTTTTCCAGTCGTC
>JAAYTX010000043.1 GCA_012523635.1 Elusimicrobiota bacterium | reverse complement strand
CCCGCGAGCAAAACCCTGCCCTCGCCCGCGCTTGCGGCAGGGCAGGACGCCAGAAAGAAGGCGGCAAGCAATGCCGCGCCGATGCTATCGTTTTTGCAGGCGTCTGATTTCAGCCGCATAAGCCTCCGCCATCAGTCTGTAACCGGCGCTGTTGCAATGAAAGGAATCGTAAGCCACAAATTCAGTGCGGCGGGAAAACCTCTTTCTGAACAGCGCGGTCAAATCGACATAAGGCACTCCGAAGCCGGCCGCCGCCGAACGGACAGCCGCAAAGTCGTTTTCTGGATAGGAACTCAGGATAAGCCTTGCGCCGGATGCCGCCGCAGCTTCCGCAATGCTTGCAGTGTCGCGCTTCAGGCGGCGGTTGAAGGCATCGTCGGGCAGTATCTCAAGCCCGGCTGGCAGATAGCGGTTTTCAATAACCGCGGCCAGCACGGCGTTGGCGGCAGGCAAAACGCCTTTATGGCACAGGGAAGGAATCATCCCTATCCTGCCCTCTTCATAAAGCATTGCTGCCAGCTCTTCAGCTATCGGCATTGAATACGGCTGGGACTTCAGCGCCTGAATATAATATCCCAGCGCGCTTTCAAAGCCCTTTGAGAAAGCCCGTCCCTGCAATCCTACATAAGCGCATACCCCGGCCTTATCCCCCCAGCAAAAGAAACCCTTTCTGTAATTAAGCCTAGCAAGCTGGAGTAACACAAGCGGATTGCCGGGGGCCAATCTACGCGCCTTCTCAAGCCAAAGCCCCGCTTTTTCGTAATCGCCGGAAAACGCCAGAGCGCAGCCCTTGTAATAAAAGGCCGCGGCATGGGCGGAATCCAGTTTCAACGCTTCATCAGCCGCTGAAGCCGCCTTGTCCGCCTGGCAGGCCCTGAGATACAGGTCGGCAAGGGCTGCTTTAATATCGGCCCCATCCGGCGAACCTGCGGGGAGACGCTCAAGCAGGGCAGCG
Organism: Elusimicrobiota bacterium; assembly: GCA_012523635.1. Lineage (GTDB taxonomy): Bacteria > Elusimicrobiota > Elusimicrobia > Elusimicrobiales > Elusimicrobiaceae > JAAYTX01. The sequence continues at coordinate 15,357 of JAAYTX010000043.1, read as the reverse complement.
CCTTCGGCATATAGTTTTCCGGCCTTCAGGGCGGAAGCGGCGGCAAGCGCGGCGGCTGGCCCATAGCCGGAAAGTTTTCGCGCCTCTTCCAAAGCCTGCGCGGTGCGTCCGGCTTCAAGCAAAGCCTGAACATACGCGGACGCCACCGTTGCAGCTTCGGCGGCGGGAAAAATCTCCAGTGATTTTAAAACCATGGACCGGGCCGCGCTTCTCCGGCCATGCCCGGCCTCCAGCCGTATTGCCTGCGCCGCTATCGAGGACGAGGACGGGAACCTTGCTGCCCCGGTTTTCGCCAGCTTCAGCGCCTGCCTATAATGTCCGCATTCCGCCAAAGCCTCTGCCGCCGGGGCGTAATAAGATTCCTTCCCGCCGTCCAGCTCAAGCGCCTTCAAAAAATATTTGGAGGCAGACTCGTAAGCCTGTCTTCTGTCCAGAAGCCCGCCCTTGAAAACAGCTGTTCCGGCCATCGGGTTAAGCGGAGGAGGTGCGGCGCGGCGGGCATAGTAATTTCCCGCGAAAAAGTTGATCTCGCTGTCGCCGGGATGTAAACGCAGGGCCTGTTCCGCTACGGAATAGGCTCCGTCGTAATCGCCAAAAGCGAGACGGGCGTAGCCAAGCCGGAGCAGGGCGTCTTTATCCGCCGGTTCAAGGGCGAAAGCTTTTTCGGCTGACTGGACAGCCTCGCTCAAATGCCCCAAACCGGAATAGGCGGAAGACAGCACGCCGTAATACTGCGCAAGACGGCCGGCATCGCCGGAACCGGATTTTGGCAACGCAGGCAAGCCCCCGGCGGCGATACCCGACGAGACTTTAATGTAGTTAAACCCGGCCTCGAAATCCGGTTCGCAGCCGCCGCGCGGCGCCACCTCCTGGGCCGACTGAGGTCTGGCCGACAGGCTGGCGAAGAAACGCCACGCCCTGCTTTTGCTTTTAAGCCAATCCCACGCGGACATCGCCTCCGAATTCCAGGAGTTGTTCATGCCAAAGAGGGCTATCACAACCGCAGGCCTGTATGCCCGCAGCAGAGCGGGAAGGGCCTGCGCGGTCTGCGCCGAATTGGCCCCCGCCTTACCGGCGTTGATTACGCTGTAGCCGCCAGCCTGCTCCCCGCTGTTCAGCAACTCCGAAAGCTGCTGAGGGAAGCTTTCGCCGCCCACTCCCCACACAAAAGAATCGCCTATGCACAATATGGCTGTTTTCCCGTCTGCGGCGGACTGCGCTCTTCTGAAAAACAGGCCGGACAGGCGCAAAGCGGCTTCAAACAGGGCCAGCGACAGCAGTACAACGCCCGCCAGCTTCAGCGCAAGGGCAACAGGTCGGCGCATGGAAAAGTGTTTCATTTCGGCTCCAGCTCCCTGATTTTAGCCGCGAATTCCGACGCCATCACCCCGTAGCCGAAAGTGTTGCAGTGGCTGTTGTCATAAGAAATATAAGCCGAACGCGACGGGAATCCAGACGCGAACAGGCCTGTAAAATCCATGTATTGCGCCCCGCCGGCAAGCGCCGCCTCTTTCGCCGACGGGAACTCCCACTCCGGATAAGAAGACACTATCAGCCGTGCGCCGCGTTCGCGACACAGCGCGGCGATGCGCTGTATATCGCGGCCCAATCCTTTCTGTATTTCGGAGTTGGCGCGGCGGACCAGAACATCAGTCTCCGTATCAACGGAATCCGTGTCCCTGGCATTTGAGGCGGCCTCCGAAAACGCCCGGTTTGCGCGCACCTGCGGCACGGCCTCCGCAAGCTTTTGCGCCGCACGCGGCATGCCGCAGGACAGCGCCTCGCGCACGAGCTGTCTTGAGTAAGGGGCAAGACGCACTGCCAGGACATACTGCTCAAAAGCGGCGGAGGCGCTTCCGCGCGCTGACAGCAGGCGGGCCCTTTGTATCACGGCCCGAACGTCCCCGCCTGAAAGTTTGAAAGCCTTGTCGCACAAAACCAGAGCCTCTTCATAATCTCCGCCGCAACCTTGCAGCGCCGCCAGCCCCAGCAAGGCATGCCAGTCCTCTTCCGCCCCGGCGTACTCCGCAGCGGCCTCTTTATCGCGGCCCAAACCGGCATAGGCCTGCGCCCTGCTGAGGGAGCAATATGCGCCGCAATCCGGCGGTGCTTTTCCAAGCGCGTCCAGCGCGGCGGCATAGCGTCCGGAAAGCACGAGCGCCTCGCCCAGGAAAGCGTATTGCCTCCTTTCCCCGCGCAGTTTGAAAAGCCTGTCGGCAAGGCTGCGGGCCTGCGAATAATCCCCGGTGGCCATAAGCGTCCCGAAAAATTCCATTATGCCAGTCTCGGCCCAGCCTTCGTCCAGAGAGCGGTTGAGCAGCTTCCAGGCGGCGCTGCCGCGCCCGCCCCAGACTTCCACCTGCATAAGCAGGCCAAGCAGCTCCCCGCTGCCCGGGTACAAAGCCAGCCCCTGCCGGCATGCAGCAGCGGCCTGGCTGTAACGCCCGGACTTCCAATAGCTGAACGCAAGCCGTTTCCATTTGCCGGAGTGCCCGCCGCCTTCGGCTATGGAGCGTTTGAAAAATTCGACGGCTTTGTCGTGCTCCTTAAGCGCGGCCATGCAATCGCCGTAAGCCAGCAAAACCTCGCCCTTTGCCGTGTCCGGGCTGACCGGGGCCAGCGCCTCCAGCGCCTTGTTTGGATTCCCGGCGCCCAGTTCAGCGCGAGCTAGCGCGGCGGCGGCCTCCGGCGAAGAGGAATCGGCGCAGACCGCCGCTTCGCCGCTGCGGACAGCCCGGCCAAAATCGCCGTATTCAGAAAACAGGGACGACTGTCTGGCGTACAAACCAGAAAGCTCCCGCGAAGGACTCTGGACATGGCGGCAAGGCGGCAGCGGCGAGGCGGCAGCTACCGCAGCGGCCAGCGGCAGGCGGTCCGGCTCCGAAGGCAGGGAGCAGACAAACTGCCGCCCCTGCGCCAGGGCCGGAGGATTGGAAAACAGATATGCGAAAAAACGATAGGCGGCTGCACGCGAAAGAATGCCCTGCCAAAACCAGCACGACGACGAGCCTAAAGTGTTCCAGCTGTTGTTGGCACCGACAAGCGCGATTACAAACGCGGGCCTGTAGCGGGCCAGCAGGCCCGGCAACTGCCCAAGCACCTGCGCCGAGTTGTACCCGGCGGCCCCGGCATTCACGACTTCGTAAGGCACGCCGCCGTCGGAGGCAAGCTTTTCCCCAAGCTGTTCCGGGAAACTTTTTCCCCCCACGCCCCAGACAAAAGAATCGCCTACGCACAGCACCGTGCGCGACCCGCCTTTTCCGGAAGGTCCCCCTCGCGCGAAAAAACCCGCCGCGCGTATCCCCGCCTCCAGAAGCGCCAGAGCGGCGGCGCTGGCAAGCAGGCCGATGCACAGCACTCTGGCGACGCGCTTCATTTGCCGGCCTCCAGCCCGAGAGCTTTCAGCACCGGCCCGGCATACTCGCGCGCCATGGCGTTGTAGCCCAGGGTATTGGGGTGGTCGTTGTCAAAGCTGATATAGTCTCGCCGCGAGGCAAATATTCGGAAGCGGGGCACAAGATTTATGTAAGGCGCGCCGCAGTCCCGCGCCGCCTGCACTATCCCCGGCATCTCTTTCTCAGGATAAGAGGAGAAGAGCACCGGGATGCCCCTGCTTTTTGCCAGCGCGCACGCCGCAGACAAATCCGCTTTCAGCCCTTCCTGTAGTTCGGCTTCAAGCGCCGAATGCTTTTCGCCGCCGCTCAAATGATGAAACTCCGGGTTGAAACGTATGCCCGGTATCTTATCCGGCAAGGAGAAAAACTCCCGCTGCCGGCCCGCGCCCGAGTAGGCAGACCAGGCCTCGCGCAGCAAATCCTCTGAAAAAGGCTCAAGCGCCAGCGCCTTGAAATACTCGTCGGCTGAATGCCCCTGCTCCCCGAGCGCCGAGAAGACGCGCCCGGACTGCCTGTAAATCCTGGCTTCCGAAGGGGCCAGCGCAGCCGCCTTGCCAAGCAGGGCAAGGGCCTGGCGGTAATCGCCACGCCTGGCGCGCATATCGCCGATGGCATAGTACGCGCCCCAATAATCCGGCCTGAGAGCCAGTGCCCGGCTATACTGCTCCCCGGCGGTTTTATAATCGCACGAGGACTGGGCAATATCGCCTTTCAGCAGATAGTATCTGGCAGGCATTTCGCCGACGCCCTCCGCCGCAGTTTCCAAACAGGCCTGTGCAAGCTCCTGCTCGTAAGCGTTGTAAAACAACTCCGCCAGCGCGAGGTTGCGGTTGACATCCTTTCCGGCGTATTCCCGCGCCCTGGCGTACTCTTTCTTTTTCAGCAGCAGGGACGCGAAAACGCGCCACAATCCCGCTTCCCGGCCCGAGTCATGCTCAATGCGCGAATAAGCGCCGCTATAATCTCCGGAAAGGGCCGAGGCTTCCACACAGGCCTGCAAAAGTTCGCCCGCAGGCTTGCGCGACGAACACAGCGCCCCGCTTTTGTCGAATTTTCCGCTTTCGGCATAAGCGCGGCAAAGTCCGGCTAAAACGTCATCGCCGGGAGCGCCGGATGCCACGGCTTCTTCATACCGTTGCGCGGCGACGGGGTATTCCCCGCGCCAAACGGCCCTGCGGGCAAGCATCACCGGCTCAAGCCAGCCCAGCGACTTGTCTTCAGAGGCGGCGCTAGAGGCGGCTTTTGTCGCATTCTCGAAATCGCCGCCCGCTTCGTAAATCCAGGCAAGCTCGGCCTCAGATGCGGCAGATAACCCCTTGGCGATGGAAGCCCCCTTGGCCAGCGCAAGCGCGGACGCCAAATCCCCCGCATTGCGGTAAATAGCCGCGGTTTCCAGATAATACCCGGGCAAGCGGCCGGACCCGGACGGCTGTTTCAAAGCCGGAAGCGAAAACCAGGGTTTTGCGCGCTGCCGTGCGGTATCGTCATAGCCGCGCGCAGACCTTTCAGGACGGCAGACAGACACCCTGCTTTGCGATGCGGGCGAAGCGATATGCGATTTCAATAATGCAAGCTTTGCAAACCTGTAAACGCTGGAATGCATGAGAAGCGATTCTGTGCGCGAGGTTGAACGCGCCCCAAGAGTGTTCCAGTGGTTGCTTCCGCCGGCCAGCAGCAGCAGTACGGAAGGTTTAAGCGAATCAAGTTCCCCGGGCAGACGGGCCAGCATGGCCGAGGAATTGCTGCCGTTGACCCCGCCGTTCACCACCCGGAAGACGCGCCCTGTACCGGCGGAATTCAGCAGTTCCTCCAGTTGATCAGGAAACGGGCGCCCGCCGATTCCGCGCACGAAGGAATCGCCTTCGCAGAGCGCCACAATGCGCCCGTCGGGGCCGGCAGAAAGTTTTCCGGTATGGAAAAAAAGACCCAGAACGCGCAGCAGCAACTCAAGCAATACAAGCGCGCAGCAAACCCCGGCAGCCGCCCTGGCCGCCACGGAAAGCGGTTTGGCGCCGCGAAAGGTCATTGGAAATCCTCATCCATGACATCTTCCAGTTGCAGCAAAGAACCCACGATGACGGCGTACTGTTCGGCCATGAAGCGGTAACCCGCGGAATTGGGATGGTCGTTGTCATACGCTATGTAGTCGGCGCGACGCTTGAACTGCCTGCGGAACAGGGAATTGAAGTCCACGTAGCGCGCGCCGCAGGCCTTTGCCGCGGCGGCCGTGCCCGGCATTGATTTGTCCGGGTAGGAACCCAATACGAGCGGCACTTCACTGTCACGCGCCATGGAACAGACCGACAGGATATCCTTTTCAAGAGACGATTGCAGTTCACCGTCCAGCGCGGTAGCCGCGCTGTCGCCTTTGCGCTCGCGGAGAAAAGCCTGGTATTCCGGGTTCGCGGACAGACCCGGCACCTCGGACGCCAGCGCCGCCAGCTCTTCGGCCCTGCGCCCGCCGTCAAGGGCCATGTCCGACATTTCCTTGAACGTATCCTCAGATTGAGGGTCCAGCAACAGCGCTTTCCTGTAGTTCTCCAGCGCTCCCGGCAAATCGCCAATGCGCCACAGCACGCGGCCCAGCTGGCGGTATATCCGCCGCTCAGACGGGGCCAGCGCAAGCGCTTTTTCCAGCAATTGTTTCGCTTTCTGATAATCGCCCCTGCGCCCCGCCAGGTCGCCGAGCGCGAAGGGGCCTCCCCAGAAGCCGGGCGCAGCTGACATCGCCCTCGCGTAGAGTTCCTCGGCCGCCGGATAATCGCAGGCGCGCTGGGCCGAATCCCCGTCCATAAGCAGTATTTCCGGCAGGTCCGGGGCGGCGCGGCGGGCATCCTTCAGCGAGTCGCGCTCAAGCGGAAAATTTTTGGCCGCAGCATAAAGCCTTGCCAGAAACAGCTGCGGCAGGCGGTCGCCTTTCAGCGCCTTCACGTGTCTGGCGGCATAATCCGCGGCATCATCGCTCTCTCCGGCCTCAGCCAGGGTGCCGTAAAACGCCCGGTAACAGTCCTCGCGCAAATCCTGGGGGCGGGAATCGGCCGACAAAAGCAGCTCGAACGCCCTGGAATAGTCGCCTTTCAAAGAAAATGCCCGGATGGAAGCAAGCAGCAGCGAATCGTCTCCGGGAAACTTCTTGAGCCCTGCGGCGCAGGTTTTTACTGCGGCGGAATAGTCGCCGCCGCCGCAAAGCGCGGAACAAAGCTCGGCGGAAATTTCCGGCCGCTCCGGAGAGGCAGCCAGCGCTTTCCGGTACAAATCAGCCGCCCTGTCGTAAGAGCCCAGAGACTGCAGGCGCCACGCCTGGGAATAATCCGGCAGCCACTCATAGTCGGGCGAGAGGCTTGCGGCCTTTCCGGCGCTTTTAAGCGCCCAGGAACAGTCCAGCAACGCCTGAAAGGCGAAGGAGCGGTAATACTGGGCATCTGCGGAAGATGGCGTTATCCCTGCGGCGCAGCGGGCCGAAGTCTCGGCTCTGGCAGGCCCGCGCATTCTCATGAAAATATCGGCCTGGGCCAGGTATAAATCGGACAGGGCCGCGGCATCCGCATTCGCGCCGCAATTTTTGTCCTGCGTCGAATCGTCGAATTCATACCACGGCTTAGCGCGGCGGGAAGGCAGGTTGTTGTAGCCCTCGGCCTGACGCTCAGGGTCGCAGCCGGAAAGCAGGCTGTTTTTGTAATCCCCGGCGGAGGCGTCTTTCGAAGCATCGCTCCAGGACAGCACTGCCCCGGCGGAATTCTCCGGAACGGCAGACCAACCCAGGAATGATTTGCGCGCGTCCCTTGGAGCGCCTATCGTGTCCCAATGGTTGCTGCCGCCAGACAGCACTATAAGCACATCCGGGCGCACTTCCTTCAGCAGGGACGGAAGGCTGCGCACAAGTCCGACGGAGTTGTTCCCTGTCCACGCCGTGGCCACGGAGAATTTAAGCCCGGGATATTTCTTGCGAAGGACCTCGCCCAGCCAGTCTGGGAAACGCCGCCCCCCCATGCCCCAGACAAATCCGTCTCCGGCGCAAAGAATGCGGTAGGAGCCGTCAGGCTCCACGCCCAGGGCGCCGGAAGGCGCGCAAAGCCATAGGCATGCCGCCAGCGAAAGAGACAATGAAAAACGCGAAATCCTGCTAGAGTACGGCGTCATTTGCCCGCCTTTGCCTGTTCAAGCAGCAGAGCGGCGAATTTCCGCGCCATGTCGCCGTAACCGGCAGTGTTGAGATGGTAGCCGTCATAAGCTATATAATCGCCACGGCGCCTTCCCGGCGCCAGAAATGCGGCGGTAAAATCCACATATTCCCCGCCGCAATCCCTGACCGCCGAGGAAGGAACCAAAGCGAACTCCGGATATGAGGCGAAATAGAATCTGGACCCGGACGCTAGCGACTCCGCGCACATGGAGCGCACGTCGTCCGCCGCGCGATTCACTGCGGCGGCGCTCCCACCCGGCGCGGAAGCAGGCCAGGCCTCCGGGGAAACCTCTGTTCCTGATAATCGTACTTCGTAGGCGATGCCGTCGTCAAACGGGGCAAGCGCACGCGCCCTGGCGTAAGCCGCGGCAGCGGCGCGGGAATCACCCCGCAACAGCGAAAGCCTGGCCCGCGCCAGATAAACATCTGGCTCGTCCGGCGCCAGTTCCACGGCCCGGTCCAGATGCTTGCGGGAGGAATCATAAGCCCCCAGCCTGTATTCAAGCGAACCCAGTGCGTAGCTGGCCTGCCAGAAACGGGCGTCCATCGAAGAGCCGCGCAGGTAGTAATCCTTTGCCGAAGCGTAATCGCAGGCCGCCTGGCGCACATCGCCGAGTAAAAGCAGTGAAACCGGCGACTCGAAATCCTGATATCCAGACCCCAGTTTCAGCGCCTGCTCAGCAAGGCCGAAACTGCGCGAGGACTTATAAAGCCAGGCCAGATAAACCAATGGTTTTGACGAGCCGGAAGCCTTGGTCGCGCGCGAGGCGTAATCCAGCGCCGCGCTGTTGCGCTCAAGCTCCACCAGCGTGCCGAAAAACGCGGGATAGGCCCCTTCGTAGCCGGAAGCCTGAAGTTTTTCAAATAAATCATAGGCCCTGCTTTCGCGGCCATTAAACAGCAACGCCCGCAAAAGCGCGGCCTGAACCTGATCTGCCGAGAGGACTTTCGCCGGAGCGCTATTCATCGTTTCCAGCGCGAGGCGGCGACGCCCCAGCCTGAGATAAAGTTCGGAAAGGCCGATTCGGGCCTGCGCCTGTTCCGGAGAAGCCTTTAGCGTTTCCTGATAAATCTCCAGAGCCTTTTTGGAATCTCCTGCCCTTGACGCCAGTTCGGCGGCGGACGCCAGCAGTTGCGGATGCTTGGGTGAGAGCGCAAGGCCGGCCAAGATTACGGCGCTGGCAGAAGCATCATCGCCTATATCCAGCGCCCTGGCGGCCAGCACCGACAGCGCATCGGCGCTTTCAGGCTGGGCGGAAGCGCCGCGGCTGGCCAAATCATAGGCCAGCATTGGCTTCCCGGCGCGGGCGGCATAATCGGAAGCCGCCATGTACAGCGCGGCTGAGCGGGCATTTTTTGGAAGCGAGGAAGAGCCGAGGCCCCCCCCTAAATCAGTTTTTTCGGAAGAAGCGGGCGTCGCCGGGAAACGCCCTTCCGGGCGGCGGTCGGAGGCGCAGGAACCGGAAAACACCGGACCGGATGGCGTGCCCCGTTCCAAACGAAGGAAACTGGCGAAACGATAGAGAGCGAAGTGCCTGAGTATTTTCCCTCCAAGACCGAAACCAGCGGACGGCGCAGGGACATTCCAGTCGTTGTTGGCACCGGCCATCGCTATCACGGCATAAGGCTTGGACAAAGCCAATTCTATCCTGAGGCTTTCCAGTATCTGCGCGGAATTGCGGCCCACCCGTCCCAGGTTCCTGACGCAGAATGCGCCTTTTCCGGCCTTGCTGTCCAAAAGCTCCTGCAATTGTTCGGGAAAGCTTTTCCCGCCCATGCCCCAGACAAAAGAATCCCCAGCGCAAAGCACCAGCCTGCCTCCGCAGCCGCCGTTGAGCGAAGCCAGCGGTTTCCCGAACGCGCCTGGCAGGCGCAGCAAAACCTCCAACAACAGCGCCGCAAGCGCGAACGCGGCCAGAACCTTCAGGAAACGCGATACAGGCCTAGCGTCCATTCCCTCCGCCTCCTTCCAGGCCGAGCATATCCAGAATCGCGGCTGAATACTGTTCGGCCATGAAGCCGTACCCGGCGGTATTGCAATGCTTGTTGTCGTGGAACAAATATTCGCGCCTGCTTTTGAAATTTGCCCGGAACGGCAGAACAAGACTGAGATAGCGCGCGCCGCAATACGCGGCGGCAGCCTCCGCGCCCGGCAAATCCTCTTCCGGATAGGAACTGAAAATAACCTTCGCGCCGTGGCGGACCGAAGCCGCGCAAACACGCATGAAATCACGCTCGATACGGCGCTGTACGCCCTGCTCGGCCAGGTCTGCGGCAGCGGAATCCAGTCCGTGCACGCGTTCGAAAGCCGGGTTTCGTTCCAGGCCTGGCAGACGGGCGGCAAAAGCCTTTTCAGGAATACCAAGTTCCGCAGAAAGCTTCGCGGCTTCGGCATAGACATCCGGTGCGTAAACGTCGAGTTTCAACGCCTGCAAATAGTACTCAAGGGCCCTTTTTGAGTTGCCGCGCCCCGTCTCAAGCCGCGCAAACTGGACATAAACCTCTGGTTCTTCCGGGGCCAGTGCCAGCGCCCTGGCAAGATTCAGCGCGGCCGGCCCGAAATCTCCGGCACGGGCCTGCATGTTGCCCAAGGCGACGTAAGACCCCCAGTATTTCGAATCGGCGGAAACAGCCAGCCCGTAAAAAGAGAGGGCGGCCTCCCTGTCGCAGCGTTTCTGGGCCAAATCGCCCAAAATGACATACGCTTCGGCGCAGGCCGGGTTTATGGACAATGCCTTGCGGGCCGCGTCCACGGCCTGATCATAGCGTCTGGCCGTAGGACTGACGCGCGCCAGCACCAGATACGGCAGTTCTTTTTCAGCGGGCAGGGCGGCTGAAATTGCGCGGGCGGCTTTCCCGGCCATGGCGAAACGCCCTTCCTCGAACAAAGCCAGGAAAAACCGCGCGTAAACAGCCTCGTCACGGGGCTTTTGGGCAAGCACGGACAGCAAAGGCTTCAACGCTCCCGTCAAATCCCCAGTCCTGGCTTTAGCCGCCGACAGCGCGGTCTTGATTTCAAGAGAATCCGGGAAAACTTTAAGCCCGGACTCAAGCGCCTCCAAGCCTCGTTCCTGCTCGGAACCGGCCAAGTACGCTTCCGACAAATCCAGAAAAGCCCCGGCATCGCTTCCATCCAGCCGCAAGCGGGCGGAGTAGTGCCGCGCGGCTTCGCCGTATTCGCCTGCAAGAGCGGCGCATCTGCCCTGCGCGGATTCAAGCGCTGCGTCCGAAGCCAGACCGCGCGCGGCCGCGCCTGCGACATAAGCCGGCACGGCAGAGCAGTCCCCTGCTGAAGACGCGGCAAGCGCCAACAACGCATACGGACGCGCGGAGGCCGTGGAAAGCGACAGACAATAACGCGCGTACGTCATGGCGGCCTCGGCGTCCCCCCTTCGGACAGCCACGTCCGCTGCACCCATGTAATAATCGAAAAGCTTAGCGGCGCCCTTGGCGCCGGTTTTGCCCGGCGGCGGCAACCGCGCCGGCGGAGTGACTGCGGCAGGCTGACGCGGCGAAACGGCAAGCCCGCCGGTGCTCCTGTCCGGTTCGCAAACGCCGCTGTAGGCGGCGGCTTCGTCCTTCCCGCCGCCATAGTACAGATACAGCCTGTAAATGCGGGAATGCAGCAGCGCGCGCCGCCACCAGGAGGACGCAGCGGCAGTTTCGGAAGGATTCCAGCGGTTGTTCATGCCGGTAAGCACTATAAGCGCCTTGGGGGAATAGCGCAGCAGATCTTTTTCCACGGACGCAGCCAACTGGGCGGAATTGGTGCCAGGACGCCCGGCGTTCACAACCCGGAACAGCTCCCTGCCAGCTTTTTTATTCAGAATTTCCTGCAATTGGGACGGGAAGGATTCTCCTCCGGTGCCCCAGACAAAGGAAGCGCCCTCGCACAGAATTGTAATTTTCCCGCCGCCGCGCGCGAGGCCGGAACCGGAAACCCGCGCCGCGAACCCCGCCACCCACAGTGAAATTTCGGCGACAAGCAGTACCTCCAGAAGCAGAAGAAACAGCTTCGGCAATAAACGCCAGCCAATAGCGACGGCAGATTTCCACCCCATGCAATTGAGATTATAGCAACTAATGTTTTCATTAGGCGCGCGAATGCGCATTGGCCTAACCCGCGGCCTTAGATATATAATTTTGAAAGGCGGCCAGAGACAGCCGCGCCAACAGACAACACGGAGGCTTTAATGAAAATAGCCGTATGCCAGTTTGACATGGTTTGGGAAGACAGGAAGGCCAATCAGGCCAAAATAGCGGAAATGCTGGAAAAGTGCCCGGAGAAAAACGCCATAGACTGGCTGGTGCTGCCGGAAATGACGCTGAGCGCCTTCTCCATGAACGTCCCGGCCGCCACGCTGGACGACAGCGACACCGCGTTCTTCAGCGGGCTCGCGAAAAAGCACTCGTTGAACATCTCCTACGGCGGCGTGCAGGACGGCTATAACAACCTCATCACCGTAGACAAGACCGGCAAGACCGTTTCTTCATATTCCAAAATACACCTCTATTCCTTCGCGGACGAGGCCAAGCACTACAAATACGGGCAGAAACAGCACACCTTCCAGCTGGAAGGGATGAATGTGACGCCGGCAATCTGCTTTGACCTGCGCTTCCCCTACCTGTTCTGGAACACCGCCGCGCAGACCGATATTTTCGTAGTGATAGCCAGCTGGCCGGCCCAGCGCGCCGAACACTGGATGACAATGCTCCGCGCCCGCGCCGAGGAGAACCAGTGCTACATAGTCGGCGTAAACCGCACCGGCAAGGACCACTTCCTGCCTTACAGCGGCAATTCCATGATTTTCGACCCGCTCGGCAAAATCGTGGCCGACGCAAAAAGCGACGAAGGCATAACCGTCGCCCAGATTGACGTGAACAAGGAACTGGTGACAAAAACGCGCACCCGCTTCCCCTTCATGAACGACAGGCAGAAGACGCCGCCTCCGCCGTTTCGCTGAAACGCAAAGCCCGGCCCAAAAGCCGGGCTTTTTGTTTCCCGGAGGCGGCTTGACTCGCGGGATGCTTATTCTTAAAATCTACCTTTGAACAGGCAGCCATACAGGCGCTAGCCGGGCCCACAGGGCAGCGGATTTAACTCAAACCGCGGGACTTCGAGTCTCGCGGTTTTTTTACGGATATATGACCAAAAAAAAGGCGGCAGGAATTTCGATACTGTCAAACGCCGGACTTACGGCGGGCAAGCTTGTTATAGGGATTTTGAGCGGCTCCGTGGCCATAATAGCCGAAGCCGCGCACTCCGGCATGGATTTGCTGGCCTCCTGCATCGCCTATTACGCGGTGGCCGTATCGGACAAGCCTGCCGACGTAGACCACCGCTACGGGCACGGCAAGTACGAAAACCTCTCCGGCCTGGCCGAAGCCCTGCTGATTTTTCTGGCCGCCGGCTGGATAATACATGAAGCCATTCAAAAATTCCTGGAGCCCTCGCCGCCCGGGATGGTGCTGCTGGGCACCGGCGTCATGTTCGTCTCCGCGACGGCCAACTGGCTGGTCTCGCGAATGCTGTTCCGGGTGGGGAAGGAAACGGAATCGCTGGCGCTGGTGGCCGACGCCTGGCACCTGAAAACTGATGTTTATACGTCGGCCGGGGTAATGACGTCGCTGGCGCTTTACTACGCCGGCACAAAACTGCTGCCCGGCGCGAACCTGCTGTGGCTTGACCCGCTGGCCGCCATAGCGGTGGCGCTGCTTATCCTGAAGGCGGCCTGGAACCTGAGCGCCGAAGCCATGCGCGACCTGCTGGATGAAAGCCTGCCGCCGCAGGAAGAGGCGCTGATACGCGACAGGCTGCTTGAACTGCGCCCGCTACTCTACAGCTTCAAGAACCTGCGCACGCGCAAAGCCGGGAAGACGCGTTTCGTAGACCTGGAAGCCATGATGCCCCCCGACATTTCGGTGAAAACCTCGCACGACATAGCCGACGCCATTTCCGCCAAGCTGCGCGAGGCGTTCCCCGACGCCGTGGTGGTGGTGCATGTGGAGCCCTGCGAAGAGCGCTGCACCGAAGACTGCCTGCAGAACTGCATTTCCAAAACCGCGCCCGCCGCAGCCGAATAAAACAAACGCCCCGGTTGCCCGGGGCGTTTTCAGCACAAATGACGGGCCGAGTCAGCGCCTGTTCATCTTCATGTCTTCTTCCACGCCGCCTATGGGCCACAGCCCGAATTTCTGCGACAGTATGGACATCACGCCGGGCGACACGAACGCGGGAAGCGACGGCCCCAGCCTGATGTTTTTCACGCCCAGGGCCAGCAGCGTCAGCAGCACGCAGACCGCCTTCTGCTCGTACCAGGAGATGATAAGCGTCAGCGGCAGGTCGTTGATGCCGCAGTTGAAGGCCTTGGCCAAAGCGCCGGCCACCACGATAGCGGAATAGGCGTCGTTGCACTGCCCGCAATCCAGCAGGCGCGGTATGCCGTCTATGTCGCCGAACTCCTGCGTGTTGAAGCGGAACTTGCCGCAGGCCAGAGTGAGGACGACGCAGTCCTTGGGCACGCGGGCCGCGAACTCGGTGTAATAATTCCTGCCGGGCTTGGCCCCGTCGCATCCGCCGATAAGATAGAAATGCTTTATCTTTCCGGCTTTTACCAGTTCCACCACCTTTCCGGCCGCTGACAATATCGCGTTGTGCGCAAATCCCACCAGTATCTCTTTTCCGGGCACGTCCTCTTTATAGCCGCCCAGTTCCAGCGCGCGCTTTATCACCGGCGAGAAATCCTTCTTGCCGCCCTTGGCAGGGATGTTGGGCAGGCCCGGCCAGCGCACCACGCCGGTGGTGAAGATATTGTCCTTGTAGACGTTGGCCGGACGCTGTATGCAGTTGGTGGTCATCAGGATGGCGCCGGGGAAAGCGGAGAACTCCTTGTACTGGTTCTGCCACGCCGTACCGTAATGACCGGCGAAGTGCTTGTATTTCTTAAGCCCCGGATAACCGTGCGCAGGCAGCATCTCTCCGTGGGTGTAGATGTTTATCCCCTTCCCTTCAGTCTGCTTAAGCAGCTGTTCCAGGTCCAGCAAATCATGGCCGGACACCAGTATGGCCGGGCCTTTGCGCGCGCCCAGCGAGACCTTTGTGGGCACGGGATGCCCGTAAGCGCCGGTGTTGGCGGCGTCAAGAACCTCCATGCATTTGAAGTTCACATGGCCCAGTTCCATCACCAGGTCCAGCAGCTTGCCGGTGTCGCGCTGGTCTTCGGCCAGAGCAGAAAGACCCTTATAGAAAAACTCCTTCACAGTGTCGTCCTCATGCCCCAGCACCGAGGCGTGCTCGGCGTAAGCGGCCATGCCCTTCATGCCGTAAAGCAGGAGTTCGCGCAGGCTCTGGACGTCTTCCGGCAAGTCCGGGTTCACTATGCGCGCGGCCTTACCGCGCTCCAGCACCACGGCGTAGGCGTCCCCCGGGTCCCAATCGCGGTGCGGCAGAGCGGGGCCGGCGAAATCGGAGCCCGTGCGCTTTTTGTAAGCGGCCAGAAAAGCCGCCCGCAGGTCCTGCTCCGTCTTATAGCCTTCCTGCACCACAAGCATTATCTCGTGCGGGTCGAAATTGACGTTGGTTATAGTCGTGAAAAGCCCGCGCATTATCAGCGAGTCGGCCTCCGGGGTTTTAACCCCCTCGGCGCGCGCCAGACGCCCCCAGTAGCCGACGCCCATTAGGACATAAATCAGCACGTCTATCATCACCGCGGTTTCCGGGTCCTTGCCGCAGACGCCGTGCGCAGTACAGCCGGTACAGTTAAGAGTCTGCTCGCACTG
>JAAYTX010000042.1 GCA_012523635.1 Elusimicrobiota bacterium | reverse complement strand
CGCCGCCGTGCATAGCCTATGTGCTGAACGGCGAAGCGGTAGGCGACGGCTGGGGCACGATAGTGGTGCTGATAAACCCCACTCGCTCGCGCGTGGTATTCCAACTGCCCCACGGCGACTTCAAGGTTGCGGTGGACGCCAACGGAGTGAATCTTGGCCAGGCGGCGAGCATGGTTTCGCACAGCAAGGCAGTAGAGCCCGTTTCCATGGCTGTGCTTTATTCCGACAGATAGGCAAAACAAAGGCCCGCGCCATAAGGCGCGGGCCTTTGGTAAATACGCGCAAGCTTCAGCGCTTTGACGCCGACACCTGCCTGAAGATTTCCAGATACGCCTTCCCGGGCTGGTCCCAGGAATAGTCGCCCTTCATGCCGTTCTGTATAATGCGGGCGAAGCGCTTCTTGTCCTGAAACACGGCCAGCGCCGAGTGCAGCGCCGACAACACCCCGTCTAGGCCCGTATTCGGGGCGGTGAACCCCGTGGCCTTTTCCTGCTGTTCGTACCCGATAACAGTATCGGCCAGCCCGCCGGTTTTTGTCACCACAGGCACCGCGCCGTAGCGCATGGCTATCATCTGGCTCAGGCCGCAGGGTTCCGTGCGGGAAGGCATCAGGAACAGGTCCGACCCGGCGTAAATGTTGTGCGCCAGCGCTTCGTTGAATTTGTCGCAGTACGACACCTGGCCGGGGTTGGCCTTGGCCAGGTCGTGGAATGAATCCTGGAACTGCGGCTCGCCCACGCCCAGCACGCAGAACTGGGCCTTTCCGGACAGGCGCTGTGCCGCCGCCAGAACCATGTCTGTCCCTTTGTTGTGCTCCAGGCGCGACACTATGCCTATAAGCGGGACCGACGGGTCCTGCTTCAGGCCGCAGGTCTTCTGCAGCTGCTGTTTCGCTGCGGCCTTGCCCTTAGCGAAGCAGGTGTAATCGTAACCCGAAGGGATGTAGGAATCCATCTCCGGGTCCCAGACCTCGGTATCTATGCCGTTGAGTATGCCGGTCAGGTCCCCGGAACGGGCGTTCAGCAGGCCTTCCAGCCCGCGCCCGAAAAAATAATCGGACTTTATTTCCTTGGCGTAGGTGGGGCTGACAGTGGTAAGCTTGTCGGCGTACACCACGCCCGATTTCAGGAAATTGGCCCCGCCGTAATACTCCAGCTTGTCAGGCGTGAACTCGCGCCAGCTGAACCCCGCCTTGAACAGCGACTCTTTTGGGAAAAAGCCCTGGAAAGCGATGTTGTGCAGGGTCATCACGCTGGCGGTTAAAGCGAAATAAGCGTCTATCGAATAAAGCGTCTTGAGATACGCCGGAATAAGGCCGGTCTGCCAGTCGTGGCAATGGATCACGTCGGGCTTGAAATCCACGAACTTCAGCGCCTCCAGCACGGCGCGCGAGAAGAAAATGAAGCGTTCGTCGTTATCGGCGAAATCCCCGGCGCGGGTGCGGTACAGTTCGTCGCGGTCGTAGTAGCGCGGGCTTTCCACGAAATACGCCTTCACCCCGCCCCAGTTCACGGTGGAAAGGGTGACGGTCTCCACCCTGTCGCCTACCGGTATGCGGAAAGAACCGGGCACCGCCTTCAGAGAGAACGCGCCCGCCCCGGTGTTGCGGTAGCGCGGCACGAACAGCACCACCTTGTTGTCGCCGCTGCGGGCGAAAGTCTGGGCTATTGCGCCGGCCACGTCGGCCAGGCCGCCTGTCTTGCAAAAGGGGAATACTTCGCTTGCCGCTATGACTATGTTCACTTTAGCCTCCGGTGCTGGCGTTGACTACATTATAGACAAAAGACCGCCTGCGGGTGGAGCAAAACAAAAGCCGCGCTTGGGCGCGGCTTTGGCTTTCAAAATCTGCGCCCGGTAGGACTTGAACCTACGACCCATCCGTTATGAGCGGATTGCTCTGACCAACTGAGCTACGGGCGCGCTTGTCAGGCCGGGGAACGGCTTCCGGTTCCTTTGCACGAGGGGGCTGCCCCTTCCTTTCCGAAGGGAGAAATTTCCCTCAACCTCTCTATTATAGCAGGCATTTTAGACAAAACAAAATCCACGTCGTCGGAGGTATTGTACACCGACAGCGAGAACCGTATAGAGCCGTGGGCGAAGGTGAACGGCACTCCCATGGCCCTGAGCACGTGCGAAGGCTCCAGCGACCCCGACGTGCAGGCCGAGCCGGAAGACGCCGCTATGCCGAAATCGCTGAGCATGAGCAGTATCGCCTCGCCCTCCACATACTCGAAACTGATGTTGGAGGTGTTGGGAAGGCGGTTGGCGGTATCGCCGTTTATGCGCGTATTGGAAATTTTGCAGGCCAGGCCGCTTTCCAGCCTGTCGCGAAGGCCTTTCACGCGCGCGTTCTCGGCGCCCAAATTGGCGAGTGCCAGCTCGCAGGCCTTGCCCAGCCCGACTATATACGGCGCGTTCTCGGTACCCGCGCGGCGGCCGTGCTCCTGGTGTCCGCCCATCATAAACGGCACAAATGGCGTGCCCTTGCGCACATACAGCGCGCCTATCCCTTTGGGGGCGTGCAGCTTGTGCCCTGAAATTGACAGCATGTCTATCGCCGACTTGCGCATGTCCAGCGGTATCTTTCCGGCTGACTGGACCGCGTCGGTGTGAAACAGCGCGCCCTTGGCCTTCGCTATTTCCGCCGCGCGCTCCACCGGGAAAATGACGCCGGTCTCGTTGTTGGCGTGCATCAGCGACACCAGCGCGGTGTCAAAGCCGACGGCCCGCTCCAGTTCGTCCATATTGAGGTTACCGTTTCCGTCAACGCCCAGAAAAGTTACGCGGTAGCCCTGCGCCTGCAGATAGCGCAGCGTGTTCATCACGGCCGGATGCTCAACACGCGAAGTTACCAGATGGCGCTTGTCCGGAAAGGCGCGTATGGCCGAAAAGATGGCCGTATTGTCGCTTTCAGAACCGCAGCTGGTGAAGATAATCTCTTCCGTATCCTGCGCGCCCAGCAGCGCCGCAGTATGCCCTCGCGCGGCGTCCAGCGCCTTCTGCACCTGTCCGCCGAACGCGTGCATGCTTGAGGCGTTGCCGTACAGCTCCCCGAAAAAAGGCTGCATCGCCTCGGCCACTTCGGGCGCCACCCGTGTGGTGGCGTTGTTGTCCAGATAGATTGTTTTCATAAATCAGTCCACGGCATCGACAGTGATGCCAGGGTCCAGCAGCTCGCGCAGGCGCTTTTCTATGAAAGATTTAAGCGTCAGCCCCGCGCTGGGGCAGCCTTTGCACATGCCAAGCAGCTTCACTTTTATCTCAAGCCCATGCATGTCCACAAACTCAACCGAGCCCCCGTCGGCATTAAGCTGCGGGGCGATTTCGCGCCGCAGCACTTCCTCCACGGCGTGCATCTTCTGCACCGGGGTCATGGCCGCAAACGGCTTGGGCGGCAGGCCGGCGCACTGGCCCGGGTTCAGCAGGCGGGCTATTTTGTCGCGGCATTTGCCGCAGGCGCCGCCGGCCTTTGTGAAATGCGTCACCTCATCCACGGTGTGCAGGTTGTTTTCCTTTATAGCGCGCAGTATCTTCTTGTCGGTCACGCCGAAGCATTTGCACACTATCTCGCCGTCGGCGTCCTCTTCGTGCACCACAGGCTTTCCGCCCTGCTGGTAGCTTTTTATCGCGGCCTCAAGGGCTTCCATCCCCATCACGGAACAGTGCATCTTCTCTTCCGGCAGGCCGCCCAGGAAATCGGCTATCTGCTTGTTGGAGATTTTGGCGGCTTCCTCAAGCGTCAGGCCCTTTATCATCTCGGTCAGCGCCGATGAGGAGGCTATGGCGCTGCCGCAGCCGAAGGTCTGGAATTTGGCGTCGCTTATGCGGCCGTTCTTGTCCAGTTTCAGAAAAAGCTTCAACGCGTCGCCGCAGACTATGTTGCCCACCTCTCCGACTGCATCGGCGTCCGGTATGCTTCCCACATTGCGCGGGTTTTTGAAATGGTCTTTTACCTTATCCGTGTAATCCCACATGACTCCACCTCCAGACTATCCTGCTATCAACCCGGCGGAAACCAGCAGGGCTATAAGTATGCCCAGTATGGACTCGCCCGCTATCACGCCCGAAGCGAAAGGAATGACAGTCTTGTCGGCCAGCGCAGGGTTGCGCTTTTCAAGAATAAGCGCCGCCAGGGCGCCAAGGAACATGGACAGCGAGTTCCAAAAAGGTATGACCATGGCAAGGCCAAGGCCTATGGGCGAAGGCATGTACCTGCGCATCTTGGGCGATACCAGTTCCAGTACCGTCATCACCACGCCCAGCACGCCGCCTATCAGCAGCGCTATCTTTGCGCTGTGATGCAACGAGGCGAAACCGCTGGAAAGCAGATTGGCGACAGCCGCCCACACAAGCGCCGCAGGCGCGGGCCATTTGTCGCCGCCCAGCACGGAAGCGTCCGGCACCAGTATGTAGAACGCCGGCACCACCACCAGCGTCCCGGCGAAAATGCCGAAGAACTGCGCCAAAAACTGCCTGCGCGGATTTGCGCCAAGCAGATAGCCGCTCTTGAGGTCGGTCAGCAGATCGGCGGCGGAAGAAGCGGCCCCGGCCGTAACGCTGGCGGTCATCAGGTTGGTGACTATGTTGGCGGGCGCGACCACGCCGAAAGTAAGCTGGGCTATCCTGCCCATGGCGCCCATGGGAGTGATGTCGGACTCGCCGGTGGTGCGGCAGGCCACTATGCTAAGGAAAAACGCCAGCACAACGGCCAGCAGGCCCACCAGCCACACCGTTCCGAATGAAAAATGCATGACGGCCATGCAGCCCAGGCCCGATATCACCGCGCCGCCCACGAACCAGGAGCCGGGAACCTCTATTTTGGCCAGCTCGTCCTGCTGCGCGGTGCGCTCCTGCTTGCTGAACAGGCTTCCCAGCCCGCTGAAGGCCCGCACTATGGTCTTCCACTGCATGAAAAACATCAGCAGGCCAGCGGTCACCATCATGCCCGCGCCGCCCCAGGTGCTCCACTTCACTATTTCGCGGAACCCAAGCGCCGCCGGGTCTATGGCATCCGTGGTCTGCATTATATAGGGCGCAAGGAAAGCGTAGTTTATGAGGCCGCCCACAAGCATGGACCAGGCTATCCGCCAGCCCATTATCGCGCCGGCGGCCACCATGATGGCGCTCATATCAAAGGAAATGGTCCATTTAGCCAGCGGATAACCGGCCAAGGTGCCGGGGAAAGACAACTGCGCGGGCAGGGCCAGCGAAGACGGCAGGCGCGCGTCGCGCAGCCAGGCCAGAAGACCGCCAAACACGCCGCCTCCGGCCAGTATCCAGGCCTTGTGCACGGCTTCGGCCCCCTTGGAATGCAGGCTTTTAAGCGTTTCGGCGGCGGCTATGCCGCTGGGGAACTTCAGTTTTTCCACGTTTATCATCTGGCGCTTCATGGGTATGGCCATGAACACGCCCAGCGCGGCCAGGAAAATCGTCCACAGCGTCAGGGTCAGGACATCCATATGATGCCCGGTAACCAGCATGTACGCGGCCACGCCGCCCACCATGGTGCCGCCGGTGGAATACCCCGCCGACGATGCGGTGGACTGCATGCAGTTGTTTTCCAGTATGGACATCTCGGTGCGGAACATCCCCGGGAAAATCGCCATCAGCGTCTTGTAAATCGCGAACGACAGTATGCACGAGGTTATGGCCACGCCAAGCGCCCAGCCGGTCTTGAGGCCGATATAGAGATTGGTCAGCGACATGAAACCGCCCAGCACAGCGCCCATCAGCACCGCGCGCAGCGTAAGCTGCGGCATGGTGTCGCCGCGATAGACGTTCTTGTACCACTCCAGCTCTATCTGTTCCGGGGTCTTGCCCGCATCCTCGTTCTGCGTCTCGGGGGTCATTTGGCCGCCTTTGGCTGCGGCAGCAGCTCCTGCTCAAGTTCCGAGTAGCGCTGTATCACCTGCCGCACGAAGGCGCGCCTGTGCACGTAGCTGTCCGGGAAGAAGCTGCTCTTGAACCCTGCCACTATCAGGTTGCGCAGTTCCTTGCGCCCAAGCCCCAGCTTGGAGACGATAAGCTCCAGTTCCCGCGACACAGAGGTATTGGAAACCAGGCGGTTGTCCGTGCAGACGGAGACGGACAGGCCGTTCTCTATCATCTTCTTCACCGGATGGTCCTGCACCGTGGCTATTGCGGGTATGGTCTGCAGGTTGCTGGTGACGCACACTTCTATGGCTATGCGCTGCGACGCGATATAGTTCACGAGATTATAGACGAAACGCTTCTTGTCCTTAATGGCCGGGTCCTTTATCATGTCATCGGCAAACAGGAAAGTGCCGTGGCCTATGCGGTTGGCGTAGCAGGCGGTGATTGCCTGGAATATGGATTCCGGGCCGTAAGCCTCTCCGGCGTGGACCGTCTTCTTGATGAAGTGGCTGTGCGCGTACTGATAAGCCTGCTTGTGGTAAATGGCCGGGTAGCCGGATTCCTCTCCGGCGAGATCAAAGCCCACTATCGGCAGGCCCTCTTCCTCGACAAGCTGCGCGGCGGTGCGCGCCATCTCAA
Source organism: Elusimicrobiota bacterium (assembly GCA_012523635.1). Lineage (GTDB taxonomy): Bacteria > Elusimicrobiota > Elusimicrobia > Elusimicrobiales > Elusimicrobiaceae > JAAYTX01. Next base: position 81 of record JAAYTX010000042.1, on the reverse strand, counting down.
GCGAAGCCATCGAGAAGATTTCGGCCTTCGGCGCGCGGGACATGACGCGCAGCAGGTCGGCGAAATAAGGCGACATGCCCT
>JAAYTX010000041.1 GCA_012523635.1 Elusimicrobiota bacterium | reverse complement strand
GGGCGAAAATGGGATGAGAAGCCAGCAGCAGGCTGGCTCCCAGCCCGCCCGTTGTTCCAGCCCAGGGCTGGAATATGCGGAAAAACAGGAACAGAAAGGCCCATGCTGTCAGAAAGTTCACGATTATTGGGTTTATCCAGCGATAGCCCGCAAGCAAATGCGCCAGATGGGTGACAAAAGGGAACAGCAGCGGGCGTTTGTTAAGTTTGCTGTGCTTTATTTGCAACTGGTCGTGGCGGTAATAGGCCATGGTGGGGTTCATGGGCTTGTGTTCATATAGCATAGAACGCGAAACGCCAAGCAGGTTGGTTTCGTCGCTAAGCACGCGCCAGCCGGGTTTTACAGACAGGAAAATGGAAGTTGTAAGAGCAAATGTGAGAAGAAGCCCTGGCCAGTTGCGGCGCAGGAATTCTTTGGGGGAAAAACCGGTTTTGCGCAGGTATTTCAGCAGGGCATAAGCCCATGCCAGCGCCAGCGCCCACAGAATCCAGTAAGAAAACCTGGTGAAGGCCGCAGTCATCAACCCGGCGGTGTCGGTCAGCGTGTAGGCGAAAACAAGGAGAGTAAGCAGGAACGACACTGCAGGCAGTAAAAAAACGCGCGCGTTGTTTGCCTGAATCACGAAATGATTGTATTAAAAAAATCCCGGTTTTAGAATGAAGTTGATGGGCTTGTGTGCTGGCCGTGCCTTTTGCGGTTTTCAACGGGTTATTATGTTGAATTCAACCACGGGGGAGTAAACAGTTGGATTTAGCCGGGATGGTTTCCCCTGTGCGGCGGCTTTACTTGCCAGACAGGCAATAGCTATCATTTCTTTCGTCAATCTATGCCAAAGAAACACAGCAATGCGGCTTCACTGACGCTATTTCACGCGGTGGTGCTTGCGGGCGGTTCCGGCACGCGCCTGTGGCCCCTCAGCCGCCAGATGGCCCCCAAGCAGTTCCTGCGCCTTTACGGCGACACTTCGCTTATCGGCCACACCATAGGCCGCGTGATGCCGCTTTCAGGCCGCCAAAACGTGCTGATAGTTTCCGGCAAAAGCCAGCAGGCCGAATTGTCGGCCGCCGGGCTTGACGCTTACGACTTTCTGGCCGAGCCTGTGGCCCGCAACACCGCACCCGCCGCCGCGCTGGCCGCCTTGCGCATAATAAGCCGCTTCGGCGACGGCGTGATGGCCATACTTCCTTCCGACCACATGATAAAGCACGCCCCGGCTTTCCGCGCCGCGCTGAAAACGGCCGGCGCCGCCGCGCTGGACGGCGCCATAGTCACTTTGGGCATACGCCCGACCTGCCCGGAAACCGGCTACGGTTATATAGAGATACGTAGCGGCGGAAGAACCTCCGCCAAGGCGGTAAAGGCTCTGCGCTTTGTGGAAAAGCCGTCGCTGGCTGTGGCCGAGAAATATTTACGCTCCGGGCGATTTTTGTGGAACGCGGGCATTTTCGTGTTGAAGGCGTCAACGTTGTTGTCCGAGTTTCGCCGCCATGTGCCCGCCGCCGGGCCGGTGCTGGACAAACTGGCGGCGCAAGCCTTCCACGGCGGCAGGGTGGATAAAAAAGCCCTTGAACGTCTGTTCCCGCTGTTTCCGTCTGTTTCACTGGACTACGGGATAATGGAAAAATCCGATTTGGTGCTGACCGTGCCCTGCGAAATGGGCTGGAGCGACCTTGGCAACTGGCGCTGCCTGCACGAACTGGCCGATAAGGACGGCAACGGCAACGCCTTGCGCGGCGACGCGCTGCTTGAAGGCTGTAAAAACGTGCTTGTGCACGCCGACAGCGGGCTGGTGGCCGTCATGGGCATGGAAAACGTGGCGGTGGTGGAAAGCCGCGACGCGGTGCTGGTGTGCCCGCTGGACAGGGCGCAGGATTTGCCCAGGATAACCGACAGGCTGAAGGCGCTTAAGCGCCCTGAACTGCACAGGCACCTGAACGTAAGCAAGACGTGGGGGGCCGTGGATTTGCTGGAAGCCGGGCCGGGGCATTCTGTGCGGAAAATATCCGTTTTGCCGGGCGCGGAACTTTCTGCGGAAGACTGCGCCGGACTGCGCGGGCACTTGGTGGTGGCGTCGGGCACGGCACGGCTTAGCGGCGGCGGCCGCGTGCTGAAGCTGTGCGCGCACGGCGCTTTCGATGCCGTGAAAAACCGCGTCTCCACGCTTAAAAACACGGGGCGCGGCCCGCTTGATATAATCGAGATAGCTCCTTTCGGGAGGGGACGGAACACATGAAACGCAAAACAGCTTTGATAACCGGCGTCACCGGGCAGGACGGTGCCTATCTGGCCGAGTTTCTGCTTGCCAAGGGCTACCAGGTGCACGGCATAAAGCGCCGTTCCTCGCTTTTCAACACAGACAGGATAGACCACATCTACGAAGACCCGCACAAGGCGGGCCGCCGCTTCACCCTGCACTACGGAGACATGACGGATTCCAGTTCCCTTATACGTGTTTTGCAGCTGGTCAAGCCCGACGAGGTGTATAACCTTGCGGCGCAAAGCCACGTGGCCGTCAGCTTCGAAAAGCCGGAATACACCGCCAACGCCGACGCGCTTGGCCCCCTGCGCCTGCTTGAGGGGATAAGGATGCTGGGCCTTTCCCAAAAAACGCGTTTTTATCAGGCTTCTTCTTCGGAACTTTACGGCAAGGTGCAGGCCCCGCGCCAGAACGAGGGCACTGCGTTTTACCCGCGCTCGCCTTACGGCGCGGCCAAGCTTTACGCCTACTGGATAACCGTCAACTACCGGGAAGCCTACGGCATGTATGCCTGCAACGGCATATTGTTCAACCACGAATCGCCGGTGCGCGGCGAAACTTTCGTCACGCGCAAAATCACGCGCGGGCTGGCCCGAATAAAGCTTGGCCTGCAAAACAAGCTGTTTCTGGGCAATCTTAACGCAAAGCGGGACTGGGGCCACGCCCGCGACTATGTGGAAGCCATGTGGCTGATGCTTCAACAGCCCAGGCCCGAGGATTATGTGATAGCTACCGGCTGCCAGCATACGGTGCGCGAATTCGCGACCGCAGTCGCCAGGGAGCTGGGCATGAACCTGGTGTGGAAAGGCAAAGGTCCGTCGGAACGAGGCATAGAGAAGGCCACCGGAAAAACAGTGGTCGAGGTGGACCCGCGCTACTTCCGTCCCACCGAAGTGGACTCTCTGCTGGGTGACGCGGCCAAGGCCCGTAAAAAACTGGGCTGGAAGCCGAAGAGCAGTTTCGAACAGTTAGTCCGCGAAATGACCGAAGCCGATTTTGAACTGGCCCGGCGCGACGAACACGCCCTGTCGGGCGGGTTCAGGACCTATTGCAGGCATGAATAAAAACGCCAGGATTTACATTGCCGGGCACACCGGCCTTGTCGGTTCCGCCATAGTGCGGAAGCTGACGGCGCTGGGGTATGCCAAGCTGCTGTTGCGCACCCATAAGGAACTGGACCTCACGCGTCAGGCCGACACCGAGGCATTTTTCGCCGCCGAGAAGCCGGAATATGTCGTGCTTGCGGCGGCGCGTGTCGGCGGCATATTAGCTAATTCCACGCATCCGGCAGAATTCATCTATCAGAACCTGGTGATGGAGACAAACATCATCCACGCCGCCTATGCCAACGCCGCCAAACGCCTGGTTTTTTTGGGAAGCTCCTGCATATATCCGAAGCTGGCCCCACAGCCGCTTAAAGAAGAGTATCTGCTTTCCGGTCCGCTTGAGCCGACTAACGATGCCTACGCCCTTGCCAAGATAAGCGGCGTGAAGATGTGTCTTGCCTACAACAGGCAGTACGGCACGGCGTTTGTGCCGGTGATGCCCACCAACCTGTACGGCCCCGGCGATAATTTCGGTTTGGCCACCTCTCATGTGTTGCCTGCGCTGATACGCAAGGCGCACGAGGCCAAAAGTTCCGGCAAGCCGCTTGTGGTATGGGGAAGCGGCGCTCCGTTGCGGGAGTTTCTCCACGTGGATGATTTGGCCTTGGCTGTGGCCCTGCTTCTTGAGCGGCAGGATTTCAACGAGTTGGTGAATATCGGCACCGGCGCTGACGTGTCCATAAGGGAACTGGCGCAGATGGTGTGCCGCGCGGCCGGCTTTACGGGCGGGCTGGAATTTGACGCTTCAAAGCCTGACGGCACGCCGCGCAAGGTGCTGGACGTGTCCAAAATTCTGGCGCTGGGCTGGAAGCCGTCAATAGGGCTAGAGGAAGGCATAGCGTCCACTTACCGGTGGTTTCTGGAGCATCAGGGCGCTATCCGTAAATAGCGAGGCGGCATTTCAGGGAGAATACAATGGCAAAGTGCGTGGTTACCGGCGGCGCTGGCTTCATCGGCAGTCATATAACCGAACAATTGCTTGCAGCAGGGCATGAAACGGTTATTGTGGACAATTTTTCCACAGGCCGCATTGAGAACGTGGAAATCCACAAAGGAAACCCCCGCGTCAGCGTGCTTAAAGCCGATATAGCGGGCTTGGATGCAATAAAACCCGCTTTTGCCGGGGCCGAGCGCGTGTTTCACATCGCCGCGCTGGCGGATATCGTTCCCTCCATAGTGGACCCGGTGGCCTATTACCGCTCCAACGTGCTTGGCACTTTCAACGTTCTGGAGGCCGCGCGCGCGGCTGGGGTCAAACGCTTCGTGTATGCGGCGTCTTCCTCGTGCTACGGCATACCGGACGCCTATCCCACGCTGGAAAGCGCTCCGGCCCGCCCGCAGTATCCCTACGCCCTCACCAAATATCTCGGCGAACAGGCTGTCATGCACTGGAGCCAGGTCTACGGCCTGCCTGCCGTTTCGCTGCGCCTGTT
>JAAYTX010000040.1 GCA_012523635.1 Elusimicrobiota bacterium | reverse complement strand
CGGCTGGATACCCCGCCGGCTCCTGCCCCAGAAGGACACACGCGAAATACGCTCCACCTACAAGGACAACCCCTTCGTGGGAGAGGACTACGGCAAAATCCTCGAAGACCTGAAAAACGAGGACGAAAACCACTACCGCGTCTATGCGCTTGGCGAATGGGGCGTGCCCAAAGACCTCATCTACTCGCGCTACACGTTCGTGGAGGAGCTGCCGCAGGCCTGCGACGATTTCATCTGGGGCCTGGACTTCGGCTACAACAACCCCAGCGCGCTGGTGAAAATAGGCGTGCGGGACGGCTCGCTCTACGTGCAGGAGAAGCTCTACCGCTCGCGCCTGAACACTTCAGAGCTTATAGCGCTTATGCAGGAGATAATACCGCCGCACGAGCGCGGGAGGCAGATTTTCGCCGACTCCGCCGAACCCGACAAGATTGCCGAGCTGTGCGCCGCCGGGTTCAACGTGGCCGCCTCCGACAAGGCCGTGCGCCACGGCATAGACATGGTGTCGCGCTTCCGCCTGCACATAACCCGCGACTCGGCCAACCTCATAAAAGAGATTCAGAACTACAAGTGGAAGACCGCCCCGGGCGGCCTGGTGCTGGACGAGCCCGTGAAATTCAACGACCACGCGCTGGACGCCCTGCGCTACGCCGTGCGCTCGTATTTCCGCGCGCTGCCGCCGCCGTGGCTAACCGTAATCGGATAGGAGAAAAGCATGAACTGGCTTACGAAACTGATGGACAGAAGCTTCCGCACCCTGGGTTACGAAAAGGCCTGGAACCCGGCCCCGCTTTCAGGGCTGGCGCTGGGCGCCGACGCGCCAAAAATGCCGGACCCGTCCTCCCGCAACTACTACCCGTACCTGCGCGCGTATGCCGACAGGGGGTGGGTGTACGCCTGCGTGTCCATGATAGCGCAGACGCTTTCGGGCGCGGGCTTCATCCTTAAAGACGGGCGCGGCAGGCAGGTGGAGAAGCACCCGGCGCTGGACCTGCTTTACAAGCCCAACCCGCTGATGAGCGGGCGCGACCTGTTGCAATGGATAGCCGGAAGCCTGGAACTCACCGGCAACGCCTTCCTGCTCAAGGACGCGCGCGCCGGACAGCGCCCGACCGAGCTGTTCCCGCTGATGGCCCACCTGGTGGAAATACTGCCCGGCGACGACGCCGCCCGCCCCGTGCGCGGATACAAGTACCGCGCCGGGGGCAGGACGGCCGTCTACCAGCCCGAGGACGTGGTGCACATCAAATATTTCAACCCCTTCGACGTGTTCTACGGCCTGCCGCCGCTGGCCGCCGCGCGCCACTGCGCCGACACGCTGTCCGCCGCCGAGCGCTACAACCGCTCCTTCTTCGACAACTCGGCCAACGTAAGCGGGGTGCTGACCGCCGACGGCAGGCTGGACGACGCCACCCGCGCGCGCATAATGCACGCCTGGCAGGACTGCCACCGCGGCGAAAGCAACGCCCACAAGGTGGCCCTGCTGGAAGGCGGACTAAAGTGGCAGGCCACCGGCATGTCCCAGCGCGACATGGATTTCATTAGCGGCATAAAGCTAAACCGCGAGGCCGTGCTGGCAGTGTTTCACGTGCCGCCCGCACTGGTGGGCGTCTACGACCACGCCCCGCAGTTCAACACCAAGGAGCAGCAGCGCATCTTCTGGCAGGGGGCCATAATCCCCAAGCTGACGCTGGTGCTGGACGCGCTGAGCAACCTGCTCCTGCCCGATTTCGGCGACAAGGACCTGTGGCTTGAGCCTGACCTGTCGCAGGTGAGCGCCCTGCTCGAGGACGAGGAGGGCCGTTCCCGCGCCGCCAAGAACTATTTCGACATGGGCTTCCCGCGCGAGGCCGTAGCGCAGGCGCTGGGACTGCCCTTTCCCGCAAAAGGAGGGAAGCAATGAACGGCGAAAACGCGGGCCGGGAAAGCTGGTGCAAGGGCACGCGGCAGAACCCGGCGCTGAAGCTGTGCGCCATAGAAGGGCTTAAAAGCGGCGTGGAGAACGGGCAGGCCTTCATAAGCGGCTACGCCAACACCAAGGGCAGGCGCGACCGCTACGGCGACGTCCCCGCCGTGTACGGCAAGCTGCGCGGGCACGTGTACGACCTGTCGGAGTTCCGCAAGAACCCCGTCCTGCTGCTGGACCACCGCAACGCGGTGGACTGCGTGGCGGGCTCCTTCGCGGAACTGGAGGAGGACGAGCGCGGCCTGCGCTTCAAGGCCGTGTTCTCGGACTCGGACTATCCGCCGGTGCGGCACGCCCGCACGGTGTACGCCGAGGGGCACGCGCGCGGCCTGTCCATAGCGGGCCGCTTCCACTACGAGAACCCGGACAACCCCGACCAGCTCACGCTGGCCGAGGTGTACGAAATCTCGCTGGTGGCCGTGCCCGCCGACCCGGACGCGCTGGCGGGCGCGCCCCGCGAAGGCGAGCGCAACGCCCAGCACGCGGCGCTGGCCCGCGAGCTGGACCAACTCAGGACCAAGCTGGAAAAACCAAGCCAAGGAGAATGACACAGATGAGCGAATACGCAGAGGTAATGAAATCGCTGGGAGAGCTGCGCAAGACGGTGGAATCGCGCCTGGACGACTGCATCACAAGGGAGAAGGCCGAGAAGATAGCCGAGGACGCGGTGTCCAAGGCGCACCCGGCGCAGCGCAAGGCCGTCCTGCCCGAAACGCCGGAACAGGTGCTGGAACGCGCCGACGGCTTCCGCCTGGGCGGCAAAAACGCGCCGGAAAAGCCCTGGACCTCCGAATACGGGCGCAAGTTCGGCGGCATGAGGGGCTTCCTGAAGGCCGCGCGCGGCGGCTACGCCGAAAAGGCCGCGCTGGCCGAGGGCAGCTCCGGCTCCACCGGCGGCGGCTATCTGGTGCCGGTGGAATTTTCCGCCGAAGTGGCCCGGCTGATGCGCGACGCCTCGCCCATAATGCGGCTGGCCAACGTACTGCCGATGTCCTCCTGGAAGCGGCACATCCCCAAACAGCTTACCAACGTGTCCGTGGGCTGGGTGGACGAATCCGGCCTGCGGCCCGAAACCAACCCCACTTTCGGCCAGCTGGAGCAGGTGGCCAAGGTGATGGGCGCGGTGGTGAAATGCACCGACGAGCTGCTGCGGGACTCGGCCGTCAACCTCACCGCCTTCCTGGGCGAGCTGGTGGCCGAGGCCATGGCGCTTGAAATCGAGCGAGTGGCGCTGGTGGGCGGCGTGTCCGCCTACGGCGACAAGTTCGACGGCGTGCTGAAAGCCTCCGGGCTGAACACCGTCTCCATGGCGGGCGACACCGTCAGCTTCGACGACATCGCCGACCTGCTGTTCTCCGTCAGCGGAGCCTACGGCGAGGGCGGAAAGCTGGCCCTCTCCCGAGCGGGGCTGAAAAAGCTGCTCAAGCTCAAGGACGAGCAGGGCAACTACGTCTGGCAGCCGCCGGCCGGCGACGTCCCGGCCACAGTCTGGAACACGCCCTACGAGCTGTGTTCGCAGATACCCTCCACCTTCACCGCCGGGGCCCAGGCCAAGACGGGCGGCGACCTCACCGCCGCCTTCTTCGGGCGCTTTGACAGGCACCTGCTGGTGTCGCCCAGGCAGGAACTGGAGATAAAGGTATCGCAGGACGCGTCGTCCTGGAACGGCTCCACGATAGACTCGGCCTTCATGCAGGACCAGACGTGGATGCGCTTCACGCAGGCCGTCTCCATAGACGTGGCCCAGGGCTCCGCCTTCGGCTGCCTGCTGTTCAAATAAGGAGGGGAACATGAAAAAGTTATTCCGCGCCGCCGCCTGCGCCATGGCGCTGCTGGCGGCACCATGCGCCGTGGCGCTGGCGGGGGACTACACCGCCTCAATCAGCACCTACCCGGTAAGCGAGGCGGCCACGCTGTCGCCGCAGCTTCCCGGCAACGTCCGCGTCGAGCGCTTCGTGATAAGCAACGCCACCTCCACCGCCTCGGCGGGGCAGGTGGTCACCGTGTACGCCAACTGCTCGTCCACGGAAACGGCCCGGGCGGTGCTTTCCGTGTACGTGCCGGGCGCGTCCGGCCCGGTGACGGTGGAGTATCCGTTCTACTCCTCGCCGCTGGCGCTGACTGACGCCTGTTTCCGCAAGTCGGACGCGGCGACAGAGGTGCGCGTTAACGCGCATTACCGCTGAGGAACGGGCGCGGGGCGCGGGCGAAACGGAAAGCCCGCCCCCGCCCTTCCCGGCAAGGAGAAAAGACATGGCGGTTTCGCAATACAGCCTCACCACGCTGGAGGAAGCCAAGACCTATCTGGGGATAGCGGCCTCCGACACAGGGCGCGACGCGCTGCTGGAAAGCCTGATAGACGCCGTGTCCGAGGCGGCGCAGGCGCTGACGGGCCGCATCTTCATAGCGCGCCCGGTAAGCGGCGAGCCGCACCAGGGCGGCGGCAACTGCCTGCAATTGGACCATTACCCGGTGCTGTCGGTGCAAAGCGTCAGCGAAAACGGGGCCGAGCTGGCCGCCTCCGGCTACCAGGCCGAACTGCGCGGCGGCATACTGACCAAAAACGGGCGCTGGGGCGAGACTGTGCTGGCCAGCTACACTCCCGGCTACGGGCAGACCCACGCCGACGTGCCGCGCCCCGTGAAGCTGGCCTGCTGGCTGTGGCTGGCCGCCCTGCTGGACCAGGCAAACCCCGACGTGTCGCAGGAGAGGATGGGGGAGTACTCGGTGTCCTATCTTGAGCCGGAAAGCGCCCTGCCCAAAAAGGCCGCGCTGCTGCTGGAACCTTTCCGCAAGAGGACTGTATGAGAAAGAAACTCTTCAACAGGTTCTGCGAGGTGCAGAAGCGCGCGCTTTCTTCGGACGCCTCGACAGGCGAACAGGCCGAAAGCTGGAGCGTGGAATACAGCGCCGTGCCGTGCAGGCTGCGCGCCAGCGTGAAAGCACGCGTGGAGCGCAAGCAGGGCCGCCTGCGCTACCGCCGCTGCGCCTACGCGCTTTACATGGACTGGCGCGACATAGCGCCCGAAACCCACCGCGTCCGCATAGGGACCGGACTCTACACCGTCACCGGCGCGGACGATATGGGCGGCGAAGGCAGACTGCTGTGCCTGTACCTGGAGACAGTGCAATGAGCGGGCAGACCGGAATAACGGTGCGCGGCGGCGCAGTTTTCGCGTCTCTGCGGCGCGAGGTGCGGCGGGCCGCGCGTACGGCGCTGATGCAGGCCGGGGCGCAGGGGCAGGCCGAACTGCGGGAAAAGCTGTCTGTGCCGGGCGGGGGAAAACCCTCGGCCCCTGGGGAAGCTCCAAGAAAACAGACGGGGACACTGGCAGGCGCAATGGTGTGGGCGGTGTCCGACGCGGGCGACGGGCCGTCGCTTTCCATAGGCGACATTGCGGGGCAGGCCCCGTACGCCGCCGCGCTGGAAAGCGGCACGCCCAGGATGAAGCCCCGGCCCTTTCTGGACGGGCTGGCGGCGCGGGCCGCGCAAATCTGGGCCCGGGCGTTTTCGGCGCTCCTGAAGGGGGACAGATGATAACACGCGAGCTGTACCAGTACCTTAAGCAGGATGCGAAGCTGGCCGCGCTGATGGGCGGAGAGGCCAGGCTTTTCCCGAACATAATACACGCCGGGTCGGAGCCGCCGTTCATCTGCTACCGCAGCGCGGGCGCGGCGCAGGACGACTGCCCCCTGCGCGAGGAGACGGTGGCCTTTGACATCACGGCCGGAGACTACGCCGCCGCCGAAAGCATAGGCAACAGGCTGGCGGAGCTGTTCGACCCCTGCGCCCCCGCCCGGATAGAGACGCAAGGCTGGACCCTGCTGCACGCCCGCCCAGCCGCCTGCGCCGATTCCGCCGACGAGCTGGGCCGCCACGTCAAAACCGTGGCCTTCACTTTCAAGTTTCTGAAAAAAGGAGCGTTATAGTCATGGGAACCTCGACGAACATAGTGCTGGGACTGCAGGCCGAAAACACACTCAAGGCGGGAGCCTACGGCGCGGCCGAGTCAGACGCCGCCGACCTGGGCTTCATAAAGGGCGGCGTGAGCATAGAGCATTCCGAAACCCACCACGAAGTGAAGGTGGACCAGGCGCTGGGCGCGGTGGACCGCGTGCCCACCGACGAAAGCATGAAAATAAAGGTCACGCTGGCCGAGGCCACGCTGTCCAACCTGGCGCTGGCCTACGGCTACGGCGCGGACGCGGTGTCAGGCGGGGCCTTCCGCTTCGGGTCCAAGACGGGGCTGTCGCCGCGCACGCTCTACATAAACGTGCGGGGCGCGGGCGGCGGCACGCGCAAATACACCTTCTGGAAATGCGTGCCCTCGGGCAAGACCACGCAGGCCTACAAGCGCGACGGCGAGACCGTGGCCGACATCGAGTTCGAGGCTCTGGCCGACACGTCCAAAAACGCGGCCCAGCGCTTCGGGCAGGTGTGCGACTCCGGGGCGGATTCCACCCCGCCCGCCTTAGCCATGACCGCGCCCGCAAGCGGCGGCTCGCTTTCAGCCGGAAGCGCGGCCGCGCTGCTGCTGACGATAACAGAGGCCGGCCTGATGGACGAAGGCTCGCTGGCCTACGGCAGGACTGTGTTCGTGCTGAAGGAAGGGGGGGGAAGCGCCGCTTCCTCTGCCGTAGCGGGCGCGCTGGCCTACAGCGCCGCCGACAAGACGCTGACCTTCACCCCACAGAGCGCGTGGTCGGCCGGGAACTACACGGTAACCGCCACGCCAGGAGTGCGCGACCTGGCTGGCAACCCGCTGGCACAGCAGTATTTTGGCTATTTCACGGTCAGCTGACGCGGCGGGCAGGGCCGTCCGGGCCGGGTCTTCCGGCCCGGGCGGCGATAAAGCTTCAGGGGGCGGCTTATGGATTTAGGCAAGGCTTTTTTTCCGGAACACGAGGAAACCACGCTGTGCGGCAGGAAGGCGCGGGTCCCGCGCCTGACGCTGGCCCAGCTTTGCGCGGTGGGACAGGCGGCGGCCAAGCTGAAACAGGAGCTGGCCGCAAAAAACGGCGAAAAGCAGGCCGACTGGGAGTTCCTGGCCTGCGGGCTTGAGGCCGCGCTGGAAGGGGGGCACCTGCGGCAGGCGCTGAAGGCGGTCACCGGCGAGGATTTTTCGCAGGAGGAACTGCGCGCCTGCGACCCGCGCGAGCTGGCGGCATTCGCGGCGGCGCTGCTGCGCGTGAACGATTTCAAGGGCCTGTGGCTGGATTTTACGGCGGCGCTGCGCAAGGGGCCATCGCAGCCGCCGCAGGGAAAATAGCCTCGGCTTTCGGCTACACGACCGAATACATACTGGCGCACACCCCGCAGTGGCTTGAGTGGGCGCTGGAACAGGCCGCCGCGCGCGAGGAAAGGACGGCCCGCCTGCTGTGCGCGGCGCTGGGAACGCCGCCGCCGCAGTTCGGCGCGGGGACGGACGAAAACCCGGCGGCGCTGGCCGCCATGGGCCTTGGCCCTGGCAGGGAGAGGCAATGATAAACGAACAGGACAACAAGGTTTACGTCGAGATAGCAACGGCGCTCAACGCCGAGGGTTTTGAGCAGGCGCAGGAGGCCCTGAAACAGCTTCAGGGCGGAGCCGAGACTGTTTCGGGCACGCTCAAGCGCCTGCTGGACCTGTCGGGAGAGAAGGGCAGCGGAGGGCTTGCCGCCACCGTGGAGGAACAGCTTCAGTCCGCCTCGGTGCAGAGCATGGCTGGCGCGGTTTCCCAGGCCCAGCCCGCGCGCCAGACCGCCGCCGACCGCGACTACGAACGCCTTCTGCGCGAGGAACTGGACCGCACCGACTACCTGCTTTCTGAAAAGGGGCGCATGTACGAGCTGTTCTTCGGCGCGCGCGACACCGAACTGGCCGACTGGGACCGCGACGCCACCCATACCGAGAACCAGCGCTGGATACACAACCGCGAAATAGTGCGCCGCATGGACCAGGAATGGGAGGACCTTTCAAAGACCGTGGCGGGCGGCTTCCGCGAAGCCATGGCCGTCACAGAGGCGCAGGGCACGAACTGGACGCGCAACTGGCTGGGGATGATAGACTCCGCCACCGGGGACGCAGCGCAGGCCTTCAAGAATTTTTTCGACAGGACCAAGGGCCAGTTCCTGGACCTGGAAACGCTGTGCAGGGACATCTTCAACGCCATAGCCGACGCCTTCGCCGACATGGTGGCCCGCATGGCCGCAAAGGCGGCGATACTGTCGGTGTTCAAGGCCACGGGGCTGTTTGGCGGCAGCATACTGGACACGGTGCTGGGCTCCTTCGACACCGGCGGCGCGGTGCAGGCCACGGGCTTGTACCGGCTGCACCAGGGAGAATATGTGCTTCCGCCGGAAGTGGTGCGCTCGATAAAAGAGGACAGGGCCCCGTCGGCGGCGGGCGCGGCTTACGGGCAGGGCGCGCAGATAAGCCTCACCGTGAACGCCCCCGTGACGGTAAATGGAGCCGCCTCAGGCGCGGCCGGCCGCGAGGCCGCGCGCGAGATAGCGGCCCAGATAGCAGAAGCCGCCAGGCGCGGCACCGCCTGGGCGGTGGAACACTCCAAAATCACCTACAAGGTGGGACAATCAAGAACTGCGGAGGCCGCGCTATGACAGCCATTCCGAACGCGCTTCAAATCTGGGGCCAGAACAGGGCAGTCGACGCCGAGCTGACGGTTTCAAGCAGGACAGGCACCGCCGAAAACCTGCGAGACCGGGACCCGGAGAACTGCTGGGTATCCTCCGGCTCTTCGGACTCGGTGGAGGAGAGCATACGGCTGATGTTCCGCGACGCGGCGGGCCAGCCCGCCGCCTTCGGGTTCGACCGCGTGCTGCTGCTCAACACCAACGCAAAAAACCTGCGGGGGCAGTACTACGCATCCTCCACCGGCGGCGGCACGGCCGTGCCCGAGCTGGCGGCGCAGAATTCGGCGCAGGACGCGCTGTTCCAGCTTTCGGCCCCGCCCTTCACGCCCTGGGGGTTTTCGCTGCACATCCAGGACACCCGGACTGCCGGGCAGGAAAAGTTTCTGGGCGAGCTGAAACTCTGCAAGCACCTGCTGACGCTGGACGCGCTGACCTCGTTTGACCGAAGCGACTATGCCCGCGAAGGCTCCTACTACCTGGCGGGCGGCGGGCTGGTGCGCTGGCGCGAGTTTACGCGCTTCGCTGGCACGCTTACTGTCAAAAATCTCTCTAAAACCGGGCGCGACCTGCTGCGCCGCGCCTGCCTGGACTACGACTTCCTCACGCTGGCCTTCTTCACAGAATACGACCTGCGCCAGACCTACGACGTGGCAGTGGCCGCGCCGCCGCGCGAGACCTTCGACCGCAAAACAATGCTTTACGAAATGACGCTGGAGGTGAAGGAAAGATGAGGACTCTTTCATCCGCGCTGTCCAACGGCCTGCAAAGCGCCGCCCCACGATATTTCAAGCGGGCGGAACTGTTCCCCCGGGTGTGGAACGGCACGGCCTACGAATACGGCCCCGCCGCCGACATAACGGACTGCCTGCTCTCCGTCACGCCGATAAAGTGGAAACTCGACGGCGAGGGCTACGGCGTGTGGAACTACTCAAACTGCACGCTGACCCTGCGAAACGACAGGGGACAGTTCCGCGAGGGAAACGCCGCAGGCGTCTTCGGCGCGTCCGG
>JAAYTX010000039.1 GCA_012523635.1 Elusimicrobiota bacterium | reverse complement strand
GGCCGCCGCGCCGGCCGCCAAGACCGCCCCCAAGGCCGCTGTCGCCGCCCCGGCTACCCCCGTTGCCGCGACCGCCACTGCCCCCAAGGCTGCTGTGAAGGCTGAGAAGACCGAAGCCGCCTCCATGGACACCGCCGCCGCTTCCACGACCGATGTGAAGGCCGAGAAGAAAGCCGCCAAGAAAGCCGCCAAAAAGGCGAAGAAAGCCCACAAGAAAGCCGAGAAAGCCGCTGAGACGACGACCACCCCGGCCGAAACCCCAGTGTCCGCTCCGGTCACAACCCCGGCAGCGACCCCCAGCAAGTAAGACTTACTCCGTCCCTAACCTGAAAACCCGGCCAAAAGCCGGGTTTTCTTTTTTCCCGCCCGAAACACCGTCCTTCCCGCGCGTATATTTTCGTATAATGTGAACATAGGGGGCCTTGCCAACAGAGGACTTTCATGAACAACTCTTCCGAAACAACCAAAAACTCCGAATACTCGGCCACGGTGCTGCTGCCAAAAACTTCCTTTCCGATGCGGGGAGAGCTGCCCAAACGCGAGCCCGAAACAATCAAGTTCTGGGAATCCATCAATCTCTACAAGGCCATGCTGGACAAGCGCAAGGACAGAAGGCCCTATATCCTGCACGACGGACCGCCCTACGCCAACGGCGAACTGCACATGGGCCATACGCTGAACAAAACCCTCAAGGACATAACCGTCAAATCCCGCGCCATGCTGGGCTTTTACA
This sequence comes from Elusimicrobiota bacterium, assembly GCA_012523635.1. Taxonomy (GTDB): domain Bacteria; phylum Elusimicrobiota; class Elusimicrobia; order Elusimicrobiales; family Elusimicrobiaceae; genus JAAYTX01. The sequence continues at coordinate 24,084 of JAAYTX010000039.1, read as the reverse complement.
CGCCCTTCGTTCCGGGCTGGGACTGCCACGGCCTCCCCATAGAGCTGGCCCTGCTCAAAAAGCTCAAACTGGACAAGCGCCATATCTCAGACGTCCCGGCCTTCCGCCGCCAGGCCCGCGAATTCGCGCAGCAATACATAGACATACAGCGCGAGGGCTTCAAGCGCCACGGCATACAGGCCGACTGGGATAACCCCTACATCACAATGTCCCCCCAGTTCGAGGGCACTGTGGTCAAGGCCTTTCTTGACCTGGTGCGCAAAGGCTACATCAACAAGGGCAAGAAAACCATTTACTGGTGCGTAAACTGCGAAACCGCGCTGGCCGACGCCGAAGTCGAATACGCCGACAAGAACTCCACCTCAATCTTCGTCGCATTCGAACTGGCGGACAAACCCCGCGAACTTTTCGGCGAGGCGGCAAACGGCAAAGTCTCGATAGTAATCTGGACCACCACGCCCTGGACGCTTCCGTCCAACATGGCCGCGGCCGTAGCCAAGGACGAAAACTACCGCATTCTCAAAGACAGCGCCACCGGCGCGTGTTACGTGGCCGCCGACAAGCTGGCCGACGCACTGATGGAACAGTGCAAGCTTAAATGCGAAAAGCTGGGCCTGATAACCGGGGAAAAACTGGTGGGCCTGAAATACCGCCACCCGCTTTTCGAGGACAAGATAAACACCGTCATACATACCGACTTCGTGGCGATGGACACAGGCTCGGGCATAGTGCACATAGCGCCCGGCCACGGCGAGGACGACTTCCACGCCGGGCTGGCCTGGAAGCTGGACATCTTCTGCCCGGTCAACGAACGCGGCGTCTTCACCAAGGAAGGCCGCCAGTTCGAGGGCCTGAGCGTCTGGCAGGCCAATTCCAAGGTGATAGAAACTCTCGCGGAGAGCGGGAAACTGCTGGCGCAGGCCGAAATACGCCACAGCTACCCGCACTGCTGGCGCTGCCACAAGCCCGTGATATTCCGCGCCACCGAGCAGTGGTTCCTGGGCGTGGACAAGCACGGCCTGCGCGAAAAACTGCTTTCTGAAATAGACAAAGTGCGCTTCGTGCCGCAAGGCGGCCACGAGCGCATAGGCTCAATGGTGCGCAACCGCCCCGACTGGTGCCTTTCGCGCCAGCGCCACTGGGGCACCCCGGTGCCGATGATAACCTGCAAAACCTGCGGCGCGGCGCAGACGGACGAGACCGTATTCTCGGCCATAGAGAAGCGCGCGTTCGCCGAAGGCACGGATTTCTGGTTCTCGGATCCGGTGGAGAAAATACTCCCCCCGGGACACAAGTGCAAGTGCGGCTCTTCGGACTTCCGCAAGGAAACCGACGTGCTGGACGTGTGGCTCGACTCCGGCGTCTCGTGGATGGCGGTGCTGAAATCGGGGCAGGGCAACAACGGAACGCCGCTGTACCCGGCGCAGCTTTACCTGGAAGGCTCCGACCAGCACCGCGGCTGGTTCCAGAGTTCGCTGATACCCTCGGTGGCGCTGGAAGGGCGCGCCCCGTACGAGACAGTGCTTACCCACGGCTTCCTGCTGGACGGCGAGGGCAAGGCCATGCACAAGTCCGCAGGCAACGCCATATCTCCGCAGGAAGTGATAAAGAAATACGGCGCGGAAGTGCTGCGCCTGTGGGTCGCCCTGGGCGACTATTCCGAAGACGTGCGCATCTCCGACAAACTGCTGGAAGGCCCCATAGACACCTACCGCAAGATGCGCAACACCGTGCGCTACCTGCTGGGCAACCTTTGGGACTACAACCCGAAGCTTCATGCCGTCCCCGACGACAAGCTGCCGGAAATGGACCGCTACATGAAGCACCGCCTGGCGCAGACAGTGGCGCAGGCGCGCCGCGACTACGAGCAGTTCCGCTACCGCTCGGCCACCCGCACTGTGGCCGACTTCTGCATACTGGACCTCTCGGCCTTCTATCTGGACGCGCTGAAGGACAGGCTGTACACGCTCGGGGCTCAGTCGCACGAACGCCGCTCGGCCCAGACCGTCCTTTTTGAAATAACGGTGGCCCTGCTGAAGCTGATGGCACCGGTGGTCTCGTTCACCGCCGAGGAAGCCTGGCAGGAGCTGCGCAAGTTCAACCCGGAAGCTTTCGAAAAAAGCGTATTCCTTGAGGACTTCCCGCCGGAAAACGGCTATGAAGTCTCAGCGGAAATCAGCGAACGCTGGACCAAAATACGCCAGCTTCGCGAACAGGCGCTGAAAGCCCTCGAAGAGGCGCGCCAGAAGGGGACCATAGGCTCCTCGCTGGAAGCCAAGGTGACTTTCAGGCCCGCTACGCCCGAATTGCAGGAATTTTTCCGTCAGACGGAGCAATTCTGGCCGGCCGTGCTGATAGTGTCGCAGGCGTCGGTGGAACCCGCGCCGCAGGGCGGGCCGGAGCTGGACATCTCGGTTTCGCACGCAGACGGCGCAAAATGCCCGCGCTGCTGGCAGTGGCGCACCGACATAGGCAAAGACAATGGACACCCGGATATCTGCTCCCGCTGCGCCAAGGCGCTGGGACATTAGGGCAGCCCTGCGCCCGTATTCCGGGGCGCTGGCGCTCATAGCCGCCTTGTTCCTGGCGGACAGGGGCAGCAAAATCGCGGCGCGCCATTTCCTGGCTGGCACTGACGGCGTGCCGCTGCTGCCTTTTTTCCACCTGAGCTACGTGGAAAACACCGGCACCGCTTTCGGCCTGTTCACCGGAGCCAACGCTTTTTTCATAGCTTTCACGCTGGCGGTGCTGTGCTACCTCGCGTGGAACTGGCGCCAGCTGGCGGAACAGCTGGGCGGGCAGACAACCCTTGCGCTGATAGCCGCCGGGGCCCTTGGCAACCTCTACGACAGGGTGTTCATAGGCCGCGTAATAGATTTTCTGGACTTCCGGATATGGCCCGTCTTCAACATAGCGGACTCCTGCATATGCGTCGGAGCCGCCTGCATGGCCCTGCAAATGCTGCGCCACGGAAAGGACGGAACAAAGGAGAAAGCGAAATGAAATCATGGACACTGCTGCTGTGCGCGCCGGTGCTGTTTGCGCTGGCCGGCTGCTCGCTGAACGACCCGCAGGCGCTGCTTGAAAAGGCCAACAAGGCCCGCCTCAGCGGGGATTTCGAAACCGCGTCCAGGCTGTATTCCCAGGCGCTGGAAAAAGACCCCTCGCTGGCCGCCGCCCTGAGCGGCAGGGCCATGTGCTACGAGCAGCTTTCCGACAAGCGCCGCTCCCGCGAGGATTACGAGAAAGCCATAGCCGTCAACCCGAAGTTCGCCCCTGCCTACAACAACTACGGCGCCATGCTCATAGACATGGACGCCTACAAGGACGCCATAGCCCAGCTGAACAAGGCCATAGACCTGCAGCCGGATTACGCGATGGCCTACATGAACCGCGGCAAGGCGTATTTCCAGCTTAACGACTCTTCCTCGGCAATAAGCGACCTCAACAAGGCCGTGGAACTGGCCCCGAACTACGCGCTGGCGCGCTACAACAGGGGCATGGTGCTGTTCGCGCTGAAACGGGCCAAGGAAGCCGCAGCCGACCTGGACAAGGCCATGGAGCTCAAGCCCGATTCGATTATGGTGCACGAAGCGCGCGGAAAGGTGCGCATGGCTCTCAGCGACTATGAGGGCGCAGCCGAGGATTTCGGGGCCATCACCTACAAAAACCCCTCCGACGGGCTGGCCTTCTTCTACCGGGCCTACTCGCTTTTCAAAAGCGGCAAGACCATGGATGCGACCGACAACGTCAAGATAGCGATTACCCTGATGCCGGGCTACGCGCCGTCCTACGAACTGCTGGGCGATATCATGGCCCCGACCGAGCCTACGGCGGCCTCCACCAATTACTTCGTGGCCAAACGCCTTGACCCGTCTAACGCGGCCCGTTACGAGACCAAGATAGCAGCGCTGGCGGTGGAGCCGGGTGCCGACAAATAAGGCCCGCATAACAGCGCTGGCCGCGCTGGCATTGCTGCTGCCGTGCGGCTGCGTGGACCTGCCCGGGGCGCAGTCCCCCTCCGGGCGGGAACCGTCGGCGGTGCGCCTGCCGGACGGCTTCAGCCTGGGCATGCGTGAGCAGCAGACGCTGCACTTCATAGTGAAAGCGCATTCCCAGGAAGACGCCGCCGAATACGGGGACCTCTCCGAAAAACTTTACCAGCAGATAATGCAGGCCACCGGCCTTTATTCGTTCGTGCCCAAACAGTCATACGAACTGGTGGTGCTGGCGGACAGGCAGGAGTACATCTCCAAAACCAGAGCGCCTGAATGGTCCGGCGGAGTCACCGTAGGCAACGCGATAGTGGTGTTTGATTCGCCGCAGGTCCAGCCCATCATAGCGCACGAGATGACGCACCTGGTGTTTAACGAATTCATGGAACGCCCCCGCAGGGACCTCACATGGCTCAACGAGGGGCTGGCCGTGTCTATTGAAAAGAAAAATTACTCGGCCAGCCAGCTGGTCGGCTACTCCAACTCCTGTTCGGCGGCGCTGCGCTACGGCGGGGTGAAGCTGGAAAACCTGATGCTCTCCACCCCCATAGGCGAAAACCGCACCGGGGCCGAAGCCTGGTACTGTCAGGCTAACAGCGTGGTCTCGTATCTGCTGGACAAGGGCGGCGGGCTTCCTTTCTCAATTTTCGTGTCGAAACTCAAGAACGGCTCCACCCTGGACCAGGCGCTGGACATAGCCTACAACGGACAATGGGCATCGTCCGCCGCGCTGGAAAAAGACTGGGCCGCCGCCTCCGGGATAAAAATAAATGCCGGCCTCTCCCCGAACTGACAGCGCGCTGCTGATCGCGGTGCTGGACGGAGTGTACCGCCAGCCGTGCGCGCGCAGGGTAGCGCGCCGCCTTGAAAAAATCCAGGGCGTGCTGGCGGTTTCAATCCATCTCCCTACACGCTCCGCATTCATAGAATACGACCCGGCGCTGACAGGCCCGGCGGCATTTCAGGCGGCCATAAAAGAAGCCGGCTACGGCACCCTGGCCAGCACTGACCGCCACTCGGCCGACCCGGGGCTGGCCCTGCTGGCGGTGAACAGGGAGCTTGCCCGCTACCGCTACCGTACTGCGGCCTCAATCTTGCTGTGGGGCGCTTTCGTTTTCGCCGGAGCGCTCCAGTTTTCCGTTTACTCGGCATGGCTGCTTGCCACCGTTCTGGTGTTCTGGTGCGGGGCGCATTTCCACCGTGGCGCGCTGCGCGCGGTAACAACCCTCTCGCCGGACATCAACCTGCTGGTCAGCTTCTCCTCGCTTCTGATATATGCCCAGGGCACGGCCGCCATGGCCACGCGCTATCTCTCTCTTGAACGGGACTACAGCGTCTACTGGCCGGAACTGGCCGCGCTCATAGCGCTGACCAACCTCGGGCAACTGCTGGAGCGGCAGGCAGCATCTTCACACGCCAAAACGCTTTACGACCTCCTCTCGGCCTTCCCGCGCCTGGCGCGCCGGATGGTCAACGGACGCGAAGAAGTGTGCGACGCCGAGCAGGTATCGCCCGGGCAGACGCTCTCCGTTCGGGCCGGGGAACAGATACCGGCGGACGCGGTAGTGCTGGAAGGCCCCTCCACTGTCGACGAAAGCCTGATTACAGGCTCGCAGAGGCCGGCGCGCAAACTGCCGGGCGACAAGGTGTGGGGCGGCACGCACAACAAAACCGGCGCCCTCCTGCTAAGAAGCGTCTCCACGGCGGCATCCATGTTTTTCGCGCAATCCATAGCCCAGGTATGGCGCGCGCAATCCAGACGCCGCACCCCGCGTTCCGCCGCAGACACCGCCGCGCTCATACTGCTGCCTGCGTTGTTCATTCTGGCTGTATTCTTCTCCTACCCCGCATACGCGGCCGAACCGCGCTGGCTCGACGGCCTTCTGGCCGCGCTGGAAAAAGCCGCCGCGCTGCTTGCGGCAGGCACGCCGGCCACTCTTTCGCTGGCCGCGCCGCTGGTGTTTTTATTCACGCATGACAGGGCCGAACGGGAAGGGATGCGCCTGCACAACCCTTCCGCCATAGAAGGCTCCGAAAAAACCGACTCTCTCTCCATAGAGCAGACCGGCACGCTGACAATGGGCAAATTCTCCCTGACCGAAGTGGTGCCCATGGGAGGCGACGAAGCGGCGCTGCTGCGCCATGCCATGATTGCATTGCAGGACACCGGGCTTCCCCATCTGCCGGCGCTGGCGGCCGCTGCAAAAAGCCGCAAAATAGAGTGCCCCAAACCTGACTCTACCGCGGTTCTGCCGGGCCGGGGAGCCGTCGCCCGCTACGGCACTCAAACCGTGCGCGCCGGGACGCTGAAGTGGCTCATGGAAGAAGGCGTGTCCGCGGACGCGTCGCTGGACGACAGATGCTCGCTGCTGCTGGGCGTATCCGCCGGCAGCACCCTGCTGGGCCTGCTGCGCTTTGCCGACGCCAAACGCCCCGGCACTAAAGAAGCGGTGGACGCCGCCAAGAAATTCGGAATAGAGCCGACAATCATTTCCGAAAACAGCGAGGGGTATGTCACGGCCGCCGCACTTGACCTGGACATAAAGCGCCGCGCCGCCGAAGTACTTCCGGAAAACCGCGCCGAAGCGGTGCTTGCCCTGCGCCGGGAAGGGCTGCATCCGGCGGTGATGGGCCAAGGGCTTTCCGGCGCATACGCCATGGCCTGCGGCGAAACCGGGATTTCCTCTTCGGTCAGCGGCCCGCTGGACGCGGTTTATTCCGATATCGCGCTTGCGGAGCCGGACTTTTCAGCGGCGCTGAAAGCCCTGCTGCTGCTGCGCCGCGCCAGGACCGCGCTGCGCCGAAACCTGTTGATAGCCGTGGCTTTCGGCGCGGCCCTGATACTTCCCTCGGCCGGCCTGCTGCCGTGGAAAATACGCCCCGAGTCCCTGTCGGCAATTTATCTTGCAGCAAACCTGCTGGCCGTCGCAGTGCTGGCGGCCCATTCCTACACGCTACGGAGAGTGAGAATATGAAACAGAACAAGCAAAGCTACGGCTACACGCCAGAACACGCCGCCAAGGAGCCAAAGCTGCCGGCCATAGAGGCCTGGCCCAACCATTACCGCCGCGATTACGACATCCGCATCGAAAACCCGGAGTTTACCTCCGTCTGCCCTAAAACCGGCCTGCCGGATTTCGGCGTCATCACGCTGGACTACGTGCCGGACAAGTATTGCGTGGAACTCAAATCGTTCAAATTTTACCTGCTGGCCTACCGCAACGCAGGCGTATTCATGGAAAACATCGTCAATAAAATTCTGGACGACGTCGTGCGCTCCGTAAAGCCTAAAAAAGCCACTGTGACCGGCAATTTCACGCCGCGCGGCGGGCTGAAATCGGTGGTCAGCGCCTCCTACAAAAGAAAATAGGACACAGGCATGCGAATTGCGCTGGCGCTGGCTCCGACCTTTCCAAAGGCCTATCCGCTGATAGGTCTGGCCAGTCTTGCCGCAGCCCTCAAACGCGAAGGGCACGAAGTGGCGGTATTTGATTTCAGCGCCTCGCGCCAGTTCCCGTACAGCAACAGTGAAGCGGTGTGGCATGACCCCGAATTCGCGGCCCGTTACGACATGGAAAACCCCGGGTTCTTCCCGGGCATGGCGCGCGAGATATCGGACTGGAAGCCGGAACTGTCCGGCTTCTCCTGCTGGCTGAGCAACTGGCCGGCGGCGCTTAAAATAGCGGCGCTGCTTAAAGCCGGGAACCCGTCGCTCTTTACAGTATTCGGCGGCCCGGAAGCGGGCTTCTCGCCTGAACGCTTCCTCGCGGCCAAGCAGACGGACGCGGTTATCATAGGCGAGGGCGAAGGGGCTCTAACAGCATTGGCCCGCGCCGTTGCCGACGGGAAAGCGAATTTCCAGGCTCCGCCCGGAGTCAGGCTCAGGCGCGGCAAACAAATCCTGGACGGCGGCCCCGCCAAAGAGGTGGAGGACCTGGATACCCTTCCAATGCCGGATTTCGGGTCTTTCCGCCGCGGCGATTACCTGATACCGGACATGCTACCCATCTCTTTCAGCCGCGGCTGCCTGCGCCGGTGCGCGTTCTGCAACACCGCGACAAGCTGGCAAAAATTCCGGCACCGCGGGGCAAGGTCGCTGTTTGAAGAGTTCAAGCGCGATGCGCAGGAATACGGCGCGCGCTACCTGCAGGTGACCAGCCCGTCGCTGAACGCCAGGCCGGACGTCCTGGACGAGCTCTGCGGGCTGCTGCTGGCCGAGGGGCTGCGTCTTGGCTGGGGCGGCCCGGCCTTCTTCAGCGATTCGCTGACGCCGGCTTTCCTCAAAAAACTTGTCTCCGCCGGCCTTGGCACGATGGATTTCGGCCTTGAATCCGGAGCGCCGAACGTGCTGAGATTAATGGGAAAAGGATTTTCAGCCGAAACCGCCGAACGCAACATCCGGGACTGTTTTGACGCCGGGATAAAATCCTACCTGAACATACTCATAGGCTTTCCCGGCGAAACCGACGAAGACGTGGAACTGACCAAAAGCTTCCTTAAACGCAACAAAAAATGGATTGCCCACGTCGGCGAGCCCAGCGAATGCATAATAGCGCAGGACAACCTGCTGATGCGCCACCCGGAACGTTTTGGAGTGAACCCGGACGTCAAAAATAAATGGGCCACCTGGGAAACCTCGGACGGGCGGAACACCCACGAAGTGCGCCAGCGCCGCATAAACGAATTCAGGCGCTGGGCCGCAGAAGAGGGGCTGGCGGTGAACGGCCCTGTTTTCAGGCCGGAAGAGAAAGCTAAAAATATATAATCGTAGCTGGGGAAGCGGATGAACACAGACCGGAACAGGGCAAAGGATCTGGAGACGATAGCGATACTGGCTTGCGCCTGCCTGTTGCTGTTCTGGCTGTCGGCGCACAAGTGGCTTTTGCTGCTGGCCCTTGTATTGCTGTCAGGGGCGGCATTCTCGGGATCTTTCGCTTCCGCGGTTTCCAACGGCTGGCTGCGCTTCGGAAAAGCTGTCGGCGGCGTAAGCAACCGCGTAATTCTTTCGCTTGTTTTCTACATTTTCCTGACCCCGCTGGCAGTTCTCTACCGCATTTTCCACAAAAACCCGCTTTCGCTGAACAAACAACCCGGAGAAAGAAGCTATTTTGTGAACCGGGAACATTCCTTCTCCGCGCAGGACCTGCGCGACCCCTGGTGACATGGGACTGAAGATACTGGGCATATCCGCCTACTACCACGACTCGGCCGCGGCATTGCTGCACGACGGGGAAATCGTCTTCGCGGTGCAGGAAGAGCGCCTCTCGCGCAAAAAGCACGACAGCGCCTTCCCGGAAAACGCGGTACGCGCCTGCCTCAAACACGGCATTGGCGGCAAGCCTCTCTCCATGGGCGATCTGGATGCCGTAGTGTTCTATGACAAGCCCCTGGTGAAGTTCGAAAGGCTGATGGAAACATACTACGCTTTCGCTCCGCGCGGGCTGGAACAGTTCGTCTCCTCCATACCGGTCTGGGTGCGCGAAAAACTTTTCCTGAAGCAGACGCTGCGCCGCGCGCTGCGCCGTTTCGGCGGCAACCCTAAAGAACTGCTGTTTTCCGAACATCACCTTTCCCATGCCGCCAGCGCCTTCTACCCGTCCCCATTCGGAGAGTCGGCCATAGTAACTGTCGACGGCGTCGGCGAATGGGCCACGGCCACCATAGGGCGCGGAGACGGCGCTAAAATCCAAACCTTGCGCGAGCAGCATTTCCCCCATTCAATCGGGCTGCTGTATTCGGCCTTTACCTACTACACCGGCTTCAAGGTGAATTCTGGCGAGTACAAGCTGATGGGGCTGGCCCCTTATGGCGACCCCAGCTCGGACCGCGTCAAACGCTATACCGACATCATCAAGACCGAGCTCTCCGAACTGAAGCCCGACGGTTCGCTGTGGCTCAACCAGAACTATTTCGATTACGCCACCGGCCTTAAAATGGCGCGCGAGGACGCCTGGGAAAAACTCTTCGGCATTGCGCTGCGCAAGCCCGAGAGCGAGCTTACCCAGCCCTACTGCGACATGGCCCTGGCCATACAGAACGTAACCGAGGAAGCAGTGACGCTCATGGCCCGCGAGGCCGCGAAGCTGACCGGCTCCAAAAACCTCTGTCTTGCCGGAGGCGTAGCGCTGAATTGCGTGGCTAACGGCAAATTATTGCGTTCCGGCCTGTTTGACAACATCTGGATACAGCCGGCCGCAGGCGACGCTGGCGGAGCGCTGGGAGCGGCGCTGGCGGCACATCACATTTTTTTCGCCCAGGAAAGGAAAACCCCGCAGGGGCGGGATTCCATGCGCGGCGCTTACCTCGGACCGGAATATTCCCAACTGGATACGGAGCTGATGTCGCGCGACTACGGCGCCGTCTATGAAACGCTGACGCAGGACGCGCTTTGCGAGAAAACCGCCGAGCTTCTGGCATCGGGCGCGGTAGTGGGCTGGCATCAGGGGCGCGAGGAATGGGGCCCCCGCGCGCTCGGCAACCGCACCATACTGGGCGACCCCCGCAACCCGGAAATGCAGAAGAAACTCAATCTCAAGATAAAATACCGCGAAAGCTTCCGCCCCTTCGCCCCCTCGGTACTGGCCGAGGATGCCGCCGAATACTTTGAAAAAGGCTTCCCCTCGCCTTATATGCTGCTGGTGGATTTCGTGGCCCCGGCGCGCCGCAAGCCGCTGCCGGAAAACTACCACAGCCTTCCGCTTAAGGAAAAGCTGTATCATCTGCGCTCGGATATCCCGGCCGTCACGCATCTGGACTATTCGGCCCGCGTGCAGACCGTGCACAATGAAACCAACCCGCTTTACCATCAGCTCATCACTACATTCAAAAAACTGACTGGCTACGGCATCATAGTGAACACCAGCTTCAACGTGCGCGGGGAACCGATAGTCTGCACGCCGGAAGACGCCTATAAGTGCTTCATGCGCACCGAAATGGATTATCTGGTCGTCGGAAACTGCCTTTTCGATAAAGCCAGACAACCGCGCTGGGAGGAAAAATCTTCCTGGCGCCAGGAATACGCGCTGGATTGACCATGAAACTGAGCATTGCCACGGCCCTGTTTGCACTGGCGCTTCTGTGCCAGGCGCAGCGCTGCCTTGCCGGAGATTTCTTTGAGGCCCCGGCCCCCCCTCTCATGTACTCAGACAGGCAGCAGCCCATGCTGCGCCTGCAGCGCGTCTGGGGCATAAAAGGCGAGACGGGAAAAGGAAATTTTTACGACACCGCCGTTGCCATGCCGCTTCCGCTTTACAACACACTTAACGGCGACAACGGCTGGTTCTTCAACGCCGTCGCCGGAATCAGCGCCCGCTTCGGCATAAACATTCCCGACGACCTCTACGCCTCCGATTTCACCGGAGGCATAAGCGCCGTGCGCCGTTCCCCGTCAGGAGACCTGGAGCTGTTTCTTTACCGCCGCAGCTCGCATCTGGGCGATTCCGCCATCTACAATGGTTACGGCTATGCCCAGCGCAGTTTTTCAAGGGACACGCTGCGCCTGCTCTATTTCAGCAACCAGGAAGGCGCCTTCCCTGGCGCGGTAGGCGGCTCGTACATACTGGATAAAACCCCCGGCTCGCCAAGCGGCAGGCTGGGCTTTCAGTACAGCATGGAAATACCGGTTTCGCGCAGGATGTTCATGGGAGCCACGCTGGCCATGAGCCAGGAATATGCCTGGGCGCTGGACTCCAATTTCCAAGCCGGGTTCCGCCTCGGGCGCGACAAAGACAACAACCGCAGGCCCGCGCTGGTGCTTGAATACCACAGCGGGGCCTCGCCCTACGGGCAGTTCTACGCCGGGAAGGAAAGGACGCTCTCGCTGGGCTTTGTGGGGGCGCTGTAGGCGAAACGCTAACATGAAAGAACTGGACAACATACACTGGCTTGGGCACTCCTCTTTCAGGATAGACACGCCCGAAGGCCTGCTCATTTACATTGACCCGTTCCATCTGCCGGCTTCGGTCCCGAAAGCCGACCTGCTGCTCTGCACCCACGAACACCACGACCACTGCTCGCCGCAGGACATAGACAGGCTGTCCGGGCCGGACACCTATATAATAGGGCCTCAGGGCGTGGCGGAAAAACTGACGCCGCGCGCCGTAAAAATTGCCGGCCCGTTCACGGCGTTTTCAGTTTACGGGGTGAAGGTGGAGCCGGTTCCGGCCTACAACATCGGCAAACCATATCACTCGCGGGAAATGGGGCACCTGGGCTACATAATAACCGTGGGCAACACACGCATCTACCATGCCGGCGACACGGACCTGATTCCGGAAATGAAAGCAATACGGGCCGACATCGCCCTGCTTCCGGTAGGCGGCACCTACACCATGAACCCGCTTGAGGCCGCGCAGGCCGCCGCGCTTATAAAACCAGCGCTGGCCGTGCCCATTCATTACGGAAGCCACGTCGGGCCGCGCGAAGCGGGCCCGGAGTTCGCCAAGCTTTCGATTGTGCCGGTCAAAATACTGCCGGAGGAGCGCTGACCGACATGAAATCGCATACCGCCTACCTGCAACTTAAAACCAGGGAACGCTACCAGATAGTAAACCTGACCGGGGCCGTCGAACAGGAGCTGGCAAAAAGCGGCATCAGGGAAGGGCTGTGCCTGGTGAACTCCATGCACATAACCTCCAGCGTGTTCATAAACGACAACGAATCCGGCCTGCACAGCGATTTTCTGAAATGGGTGGAAAAGCTGGCTCCCTACGACCTGCACGGCTACAGCCATAACCTCACAGGCGAAGACAATGCCGACGCCCACCTCAAGCGCACCATAATGGGCCGCGAAGTGGTGGTGGCGATAACCGGCGGACGGCTGGATTTCGGCCCATGGGAACAGATTTTTTACGGGGAGTTCGACGGCCAGCGCTCCAAGCGCGTTCTGGTGAAGATAATAGGAGAATAGCAATGGAACAGCGAATCTACTACCACCATACCGACTGCGGAGGCGTAGTCTACTACGCCAATTACCTGAAATTCCTGGAGGAAGCCCGCACCGAATGGCTGGAGCAGCGCGGGATATCGGTCAAGGCGCTGCTGGACCGCGGGATAATGTTCGTGGTTTACCGCCAGGAGATAGACTACAAGTATCCGGCTTTCTACGGCGACACGGTGAAGGTGGAAACCAAGGTCACCAGCCTGTCCGACATCCGCATCGAATTCCAGTACCTTATCAAGAACCAGGACGGACGCCTGCTTTCAAGGGCCAAAACCGTGCTGGTATGCGTCAGCAAAACGCTGCTGGAGGCTACTCCGCTTCCCGAGGACATCAAGCTGCTGCTGCAAAAAGACGTCGTCCCGGCGGCCTGAACCTGCGGGTTAATCCCCCATCCCGTCGTCCATAAGGGTGCCGTTGTCTGCGCAAAGCGACAACTGCGGTCCGTTGCCCATCCCGAAAGACCCTTTCCCGCCAGATGAAGACGGCAGGCTGCGCTTTCCCTCCCGGTGCTCCACCACATAAGTATATGGCACGTTCTTCGGATAGGATGACGCGTTCATGAAATAGCGCACGCCGCCCGCGCCGTCAGGCAAGATCTGGAAATCAAAACTTTCCTTAAGCGTGGTCTCGGAACACTTTGTGGCCTTCAGCACCCAGTCGTATTCCTGCGTGGAGATTTCCTCGTAGCCCTTCTTTCTGGCCTGGGCTATCTCCGGCGTATCCGGCAAAGGCGCGGCGTCTTCACCTGACGGGACGGATGTATTGGACGGCGGGTCCTCCCACGGCAGCGTGTAATACTTGCGCCCGGCCAAAGCCAGGAAATACACCTGCATGCCTTCGGTAGTCAGCTCGCCCTGATTGCTGAACATGGGCTTGCCGCTGTTGCTTTTAATCTGAAAAATCAGCTTGGTGGGCACTTTCTTCGACGTAAAATAGTCCACCGCATCCTTGTTGATGAGGTTGCGGAAAACGGAATAACCTTGCCAGGTAAGCAGAATGCGGAACTGCCCGTCCGGGTAATTCTTCTTTATGTAATAGTTCGGCGGCAGTTTCCCCAGCTTCTTGCGCAGATACTCCAGCGCGCTGTAGTTTTCGGATATGCGTATGAGCTGGAACCACACGCGACCGTCGCGGTCCAGTTCGTTTTTGACCGGAGGAATGACGCGCCGGAGCTTGAGCTCGTCCAGAATCTCGGCATCGGTCATCACATAGGGTTCCACGCGCCGCAAACCGCCGGCCGCCACGGGATTAATCGGGTCAAGAGCCAGGCCCGCGCGGTATGCGCCAGCGGCGTCGCGCCAGTTTTCCATGGCCTCGTAATACTTGCCAAGCCCCACCTGCGCATTGACGTCCTTGGGGTCCAGTTCTATGGCCTTCTTGTAATAGGGCCCCGCCTCTTTGGGGCGGTAAAGTTTCAGGCAGATATCTCCAAGCCGCGAATAGGCATAAGCCGCCAGAGGCGAACTGGACGGCAGAACCACAAGCGCCGCGTCGAAATTCTTCTTCGCGTCCTGATACTTGGCCTGCTCCAGCTGCACCCCGGCAAGGCTTAACAGTGTGTTTGGGTCTCCAGGCCTCAGAAGCAGGCATTTGGAAAACTGCTTTTCGGCACCGGCAAAGTCTTTCTTGTCGTAATAGCCCTGCGCCTGATTGGAGCAGGCTATAAGCCGCGCTTCCTCAAGACGGGAAAGCGCCGCCGGCTTGGGTTTTTCCTGCGATGCCGGCTGGGAACGCGCGGCGGCTTTCCGCGCTGCCCATGCGGGCTGCGCGCATAAGCCAGCCGCAAACAGCAGTAAGGCCGGGGCTAAAACGCCGGCTTTCAGGATTTCTGCCCTTTGGAACATAGAATTTTAGGCAGGGTCACGCCTCTCTGCGCCTGATACTTGCCCTTTCTGTCCGCATAGGACTTGGAGCAGTTCTGGTCGCCGCCGAAAAACAGCAGCTGGGCTATGCCCTCGCCTGAATAGATTTTGGCCGGAAGCGGGGTGGTGTTGGAAATCTCTATGGTGAGGTGGCCCTCCCATTCTGGCTCCAGCGGGGTCACGTTCACCACTATGCCGCAGCGGGCGTAAGTGCTTTTGCCCAGGCAGACGGCCAGCACCCCGCGCGGAATGCGGAAATACTCCATGGAGCGGGCCAGCGCGAAGGAATTGGGCGGCACTATGCAGGACTCGCCCTTATAGTCCAAGAAGGACTTGCTGTCGAAAGCCTTGGGGTCAACGTAAGCGGCGAAAACGTTGGTGAAAATCTTGTACTCGTCGGCCACGCGCATGTCGTAGCCGTACGAGGAGAGCCCGTAGGAAATTTTACCCTCGCACACCAGGTCTTCGCTGAAGGGGTCTATCATCTTGTGCTCCAGCGACATTTTACGTATCCAGTTGTCAGATTTAAGCATGTCTTCCTCCGCCCGTATGGCGCTTCTGCGAGCGCTGTTTGAGATTCAGCCTCACAGCCGCCCGCCGCAGCTGGGCCTGCACCGTTTCAATATCGACGTCTTTTGATTTGGCGGCCAGGATGTCCTTGCTGCGCTGAAGCTCCTGTCGCTGATTTTCCTCGTTTATCTCAGCGGCCAGTTCTGCCGCCTCCGCGAAAACCGAGACCTCTTTGCCGTTTATCTCGGCGAAACCGCCCATGACGGCAAACTCCCCGTCCTCGCCGCCAGGCTTTTTATAGCGCAGCAAACCTTCCACAAGCTGCACCGCGTAAGGCGAATGCCTGGCCAGCACGCCGAACTGCCCGCCAGCCGCCGGAAGCGTGACATACTCGGCCTCGCACTCAAGGACGGGCTTCTGCGGCGTCACTATCACCAGTTTGAAAACCGGCATTACTTGCCCCCCATCTCCGCGGCGCGGGCTATGACTTCGTCTATGCCGCCCGCCATGAAGAACGCCTGTTCGGGAAGGTTGTCGTATTCGCCCTCCACCAGGCCCTTGAAGCCGCGTATGGTTTCCTTGAGCGGCACATACTTGCCTTCGCGGCCCGTGAACTGCTGGGCCACAAAAAACGGCTGCGAGAAGAAGCGCTGTATCTTCCTTGCGCGCGAGACTGTCAGCTTGTCCTCATCGGACAGTTCGTCTATGCCCAGTATGGCTATGATGTCCTGAAGCTCCTTGTAGCGCTGCAGCACCTTCTGCACCGCGCGGGCCACGCCGTAGTGCTCCTCGCCTATGATGTGCGGGTCCAGTATGCGGGAGGTGGAGTCAAGCGGGTCCACGGCCGGGAAAATGCCCTGCTCCACAATGCTGCGCGACAGCACTGTGGTGGCGTCCAGATGCGTGAAGGTGGTGGCCACGCCCGGGTCGGTCAGGTCGTCTGCGGGCACGTATATGGCCTGTATCGAGGTTATGGAACCCTTGTCGGTGGAGGTGATGCGCTCCTGCAGCATGCCCACCTCGGTGCCAAGCGTGGGCTGGTAGCCCACCGCCGAGGGCATGCGGCCCAGCAGGGCCGAAACCTCGGAGTTTGCCAGCACGTAGCGGAACACGTTGTCTATGAACAGCAGCACGTCCTGACCCTTAACGTCGCGGAAATACTCGGCCTGCGTAAGAGCGGAAAGGCCCACGCGGGCGCGGGCGCCGGGCGGCTCGTTCATCTGGCCGTAAACCAGCGCCGTCTTGGACAGCACGGTACTGCCGTCGGAAAGCTTTGAGTTCTGCATGTCCAGCCAGAGGTCGTTGCCTTCGCGGGAGCGCTCGCCCACGCCGCCGAACACGGAACAGCCGTGGTGCTGGCGGGCCACGTTGTTGATGAGCTCCATGATGACCACGGTCTTGCCCACGCCGGCGCCGCCGAACAGGCCCACCTTGCCGCCCTTCATGTACGGGGCCAGGAGGTCAACCACCTTGATGCCTGTCTCGAAAATCTCGGACGCGGTCTTCTGCTGGGAAAGCGGCGGCGGAGCCCTGTGAATGGGCAGGCGCTCCTTGGTTTCTATCGGGCCCTTGTGGTCCTGGGGCTGGCCCAGAACGTTCATGATACGGCCCAGACAAGCCTCGCCGACCGGAACCTTAAGCGGAGCGCCGGTGTCGGTCACTTCAAGGGAACGGCGCAGGCCTGAAGTGGGGGACAGAGCTATGGCGCGCACCACGTTGTCGCCAAGATGCTGGGCAACTTCGACGGTGACAGGCTGGTTTTCGGGGCCGGAGGGCTCTATTTCCAACGCGTTGTAAAGCGCGGGCAGCTTGCCGGGCTCGAATTCCACGTCTATCACCGGCCCTATGATTTGAACTATTTTTCCCTTGTTCATAACAGCTCCAGTTTAATGCAGGCTAAGATTTAAGCGCCTCCGCGCCGGCCACTATCTCCGTAAGCTCGGTGGTGATTGCGGACTGGCGGGTCCTGTTCAGCCTCAGCGTAAGGCCGGAAATTATATCGTCGGCATTGTTGCTGGCCGATTCCATGGCGTTCATCCTGGCCGCCAGTTCGGCGGCCTGGGATTCCAGCAGCACCCTGTAAAGCTGGGCCTTGATGTAGCGCGGCACCAGCAGTTTCAGGAATTCGGCCTTGCCGGGCTCAAAGCTGTAATCCCGCAGCTTGCGCCCCGCCTGCGGACGCGCCTCCTTGCGGATAAGCGGCAGCAGCTCCATGGCCGCGGGCTTCTGTGTCAGCAGGGATTTGAATTCGTTGTAAATCACGGTCACGCCGCCGACGTTTTTGGAGGCGTAAGTTTCCAGAAGCGCCGCGCCCAGCATTTCCGCGTGCGCGAAACCGGCGTTGGGGAAAATGCCGGTGAGATCCTTCACCAGCACCATGTCCAGCCCCCGCAGGCTCCTGAGGAAATCGCGCGCCTTGCGGCCCACGGCGAAAGCATATATCTTGCGGCCCTTGTGAGCGCGCAGCCACGGCACGGCCTGGCGGATTATGTTGCTGTTGAACGGGCCGCACATGCCCTTGTCTGAGGATACCAGCACAAGGCACAGCGCCGCGTCGGGCTTTCCGTCGCTGGAGAAAAATTCGCGCAGCCGGGCGTCGTCCTGAACAAGAGCGCCGCGCAGCTCGCCCTGCAATTCGGATACCAGCTCCTCCAGTTTCAGGGCGAACGGGCGCGAGGACAATATGGCGTTCTGGGCTTTTTTTATGCGCGCAGACGCCACCATCTTCATGGTGTACATTATCTGCCGCGTCGCCTTGACGGACTTTATCTTGCGCTTTATTTCCCTTAAAGAAGCCATGTGCCCCCTGCGTCAGCGCCTGAGCGCCGCCAGTTTCTTCACGTAATCCTCTATCCCGCGCGCGAGGTCGTACTCGGCCTCGAAGCCCAGTTCTTTCTTCGACAGGGCCATGTCGGCGTGGGTCTTGTTCTGGAAAAAGCTGTACGGGTTGGCGAAATACTCTGTCTCCAGCTTCAGCTTCATGGAAGCGTTCAGGCAGGCTATCATCCTGTTGAAATCCTCGGGCCTGCCGGTGCCCACGTTGTAAACGCCGCCGCTGCGGCCCTTCTGCATCGCCAGCAGGTTGGCGCGCACCACGTCCTTGACGTAGATGAAGTCGCGCTGCTGCTCGCCGGCGGTGAACACGCGCGGTTTCTTGCCGGCGGCCATCTGCAGATACAGCTGGTACACCATGCTGGCGGCCGAGCCCTTGTAATACTCGCGCGGGCCGTATACGTTGAAATAGCGCAGGCCGCACACCTTCACCTTCTTCTGCGAGGCCGCGAAAGCGCGGGCCACGTTGTCCATTATGGCCTTGGAAAATCCGTAGACGTTCTCCGGGGTCGGGGTGGCGGTCTCGGTCATGGGGCAGACGCCGTTGCCGTAAGTCCCGGCCGAGGAGGCGTAAACCACGCGTTTGACGCCGCGCGCCAGCGCAAAATCCAGTATGTTGCGGAAGCCTTCCACGTTGACTTCCATCATGCGGCGCTGGTCGTGCACAGTGGTATCGGTTATGGCGGCCTCATGGAAAATGCCGTCGAACCTGCCCTTGACCGCGAACAGGCGCTCGCGCTCGCAGATGGAGACGGGCACTATATCGCCGCCGAAACCCACGAGGTTTTTGAACGAGCCGGAACTGAAATCGTCCAGCACCGTCACTGTGTGGCCCTGCTGCTGCAGTTTCCACGACAGGTTGCTGCCGATAAAACCGGCTCCGCCGGTGACTAGGTATCTCATGACAAAACTCCTATGGTTTGAAGCCCTTCTTATACGCCGAAAGCAAAGCCTTCAGCTCCTCTTCGGCGGCGGCGTCCAGTTCTTCGCCGGTATTCAGGCGTTCAAGCAGCTGCGCGGCGTTTGCCTTGGCATAAGACAGCAGGCCCTTCTCAAAAGCCCGCACCGCCGAAGCCGGGATATCGTCCACATAGCCGTTTACGCCCGCGTAGAACGAAAGCACCTGCTCGCCCAGCGGCATCGGGCGGTACTGGTCCTGCTTCAAAAGCTCCACCATGCGCTCGCCGCGCGAAAGCTGTTTCTGGCTTTCCTTGTCCAGCTCCGAGCCGAACTGCGCGAACGCCGCCATGGCGTTGTACTGCGCCAGGTCAAGGCGCAGGCGCCCGGCCACCTGCCGCATCGCCTTGCGCTGGGCCGAGCCGCCCACGCGCGACACTGAAAGGCCCACGTTAAGCGCGGGGCGTATGCCGGAATAGAACAGGTCGCTTTCCAGGTAAATCTGGCCGTCGGTAATAGAGATGACGTTTGTCGGGATGTAGGCCGAGACGTCGTTGGCCTGGGTCTCGATTATCGGCAGCGCCGTCAGCGAGCCTCCGCCCTTCTGCGCGCTGAGCTTGCAGGCGCGCTCCAGCAGGCGGGAATGGAGATAGAAAACGTCGCCGGGATAGGCTTCGCGGCCCGGAGGGCGGCGCAGCAGCAGCGACATCTGGCGGTAAGCCTGGGCGTGCTTGGTCAGGTCGTCGTAAATCACCAGCACGTCCTCGCCCTTATTAAGGAAATATTCGCCCATGGCGCAGCCCGCGTACGGAGCCATGTAAAGCAGGGAAGCCGGGTCCGACGCGCAGGCCGAGACCACTATGGAATACTTCATGGCCCCGTAGTCCTCAAGCGTCTTCACCACCTTGGCGACTGTGGACTGCTTCTGGCCTATGGCCACGTAAATGCACACCACGCGCTTCTTCTGGTTCTTCTGGTTCAAAATCGCGTCCAGGGCGATGGCGGTTTTACCGGTCTGCCTGTCGCCGATGATAAGCTCTCGCTGGCCGCGGCCTATCGGTATCATTCCGTCTATGGCCTTGATGCCGGTCTGCAAAGGCTCCTTGACGGGCTGGCGGTCCACTATGCCGGGGGCCACCACCTCAAGCGGTCGGCGTTCGGTGGTGTTCACCGGGCCCTTGCCGTCCAGCGGCCGTCCCAGCGGGTCCACCACGCGGCCAACCAGCGCCTCTCCGGCTGGCACGTCTATCACGGCGCCGGTGCGCTTGGCCAGATCGCCTTCCTTGACCAGGCTGTCGTCGCCCAGCAGCACGCAGCCGACGTTGTCGGCCTCGATGTTCCACACCATGCCGTACACGCCGCCGGCGAACTGCACCATCTCGTCGGCCATCGCGTTGCGCAAGCCGTGCACGCGGGCTATGCCGTCGCCCACCTGCAGCACGTAGCCCGCCTCGCTGATGTCGGCGAGCGGCTGGTGCGTCTGAATCTTCTTCCGTATTACCTCGGTGATTTCCTCTGGTCTGATCATGGTTTCGGCCCGGCCTCCCGAAGAGTATCCTTAAGACGTTTCAAACGGCCCCTGACGCTGTTCTCCACAAGCAAATCCCCGGCCTTTATCCTGAGCCCGCCCAGCAGCTCCGGCCTGACGGTGTAGGACGCCAGCACCTCCATCCCCGTGCGGGCGGACATGGCCCTCTCCAGCTCCGCCGCCTGCGCCTTGTCCAGCGCGCGGGCGGACTCCACTTCCACGCGAATCCTGTTGCGGGCCGCGTCCAGCGCTTCAGCGGCCTGAACGGCTATCTCCTGCAAAAGGCCGAAGCGCTTGGCCTCAAGCAGAACCAACGCAAATGAGACGGCTTCGTCCCCCACGGCGGGGCGCGCGGCCTCAAGCGCGGCGCTTTTGCTTTCCTGCGGCACGGCTGGATTGTCGAACTCCTCCCGCAACGGAGACAGCGCGGAGGACAGCGCCGCCAGCGCGTCAAGCCGCGACTGCGCCCGGGCCGGGTCTTCCCCGCCCCGCAGAACGTAGGCCCGCGCGTAGCGCCGCGCCAGTATCCTGTCCGCCGG
Source organism: Elusimicrobiota bacterium (assembly GCA_012523635.1). Lineage (GTDB taxonomy): Bacteria > Elusimicrobiota > Elusimicrobia > Elusimicrobiales > Elusimicrobiaceae > JAAYTX01. Next base: position 2,980 of record JAAYTX010000039.1, on the reverse strand, counting down.
TTTCATCAGCCCTTTTTCTCCAAATCCTTCAGGGTGGCTTCCACTATCCTGCGCCCGGCGTTTTCGTCCACCCTTTCGCCCAGCACCTTCTCAGCGGCGGCCAGCGAAACGTCGGCCACGTACTGCCGCAGGTCAGCGGCGAGACGCTCCCGGTCCCGCTCTATGTCCTGGCGGGCCGCGGACACCATCTGCTCGGACTGCTCGCGCGCCTGCGCCAGCAGTTCCTGGCGCTCGCGCTCGCCGGTGCGCACGGCCGCGGCAAGCTCGGCTTTCACGTCTTCGGCAAGCTGCCTGAGTTTCACGTCAAGCTCGTCGCGCATCTTCTCCGCATCCGCCTTGGCGGATTCGGCGGCGTCCCTGTCGGCCTTCACGGCGCGTTCGCGTTCCTCCAGCATCCTGATGATGGGCCCCCAGGCAAACCGGCCCAGCACCAGCAAAAGCAGGCCGAATATGAGGAAGGTCCAGAACATCGTCCCGAATTCGGGAGTGATCAGCTTGTCCATGGCAAAGCCCTCCGGGCTTGCTTAGTGCGCGGCCTGCGCGGCAGCGGCGGGAGCCTCGGCAGGGGCCTTCACCTCGGGCTTGCTGAAGTTCATCAGCGCCAGCAGACAGATGATAAGCGCGAAGAAGGCCAAGCCTTCGATAAGGGCCGCCGCGATGATCATGGTGGTCCTGAGGTCGCCGCTGGCTTCGGGCTGGCGCGCTATGCCTTCCAGCGCCGAGCCGGCCAGCCTGCCTATGCCAAGGCCCGCGCCCAGTATGGCCAGGCCCGCGCCTATTCCGGCGCCCAGATAGCCAAGTCCTATGTACAGTGTCTCGCTCATGTTGCCTCCTGATTTAATGGGGATGCAGGGCAGCCCCGGTGAAAATAGCCGTCAAAAAGGTGAAGATGTAGGCCTGCAGCGCGGCCACGAAAACTTCCAGCATGGAGATGAACAGCGCCATGGGTATGGCCACCGGTATCGCGCCGAACACGCCAGCGTACACGTTTATCTCCGAGAAGATGAAAATCATGGCTATCAGGCTCAGCAGGACTATGTGCCCGCCTATCATGTTGGCGAAAAGACGTACGCAGAGCGCGAAAGTCTTGGCTATCAGCCCTATTATCTCTATCACGAACAGGAAAGGCGTAAGCCACACCGGAACGCCGTGCGGCACGAAGCTTTTCAGGTAGCCGCCCACGCCATGCGCCGCAACACCCGAAATATTTATAAGCAGGAAGGTGCTTAAGGCAAGCGCGGCGGTGACAGAGATATTGCCGGTGGCCGTGGCCCCGTAGGGCACTAGGCCCAGCAGGTTGGAGCACAGTATGAAGAAAAACAGGGTGCAGAAATAGGGCGTGTACTTGCGGCCTTCCTCGCCCATGGAGGGGATGACCATGCCGTCGCGTATGAAAAGCACCAGCGTTTCCACGGCGGTACGCGCCAGGCCCATGCCTGGCAGGCGGCTGCGGAATACCCAGGGCAGCACCAGCGCCAGCCCGACCGCCACTATCAGCATCATCAGCAGATGCTTGGAAAGGGGCAGGCTGAACGCCCCCAGCCCGATGTAGGCGTAGACGTGGTCCAGTATGTGGTGTTCTATTATTTCCTTAAGCATACCTTTGGCGGCTTAACGAACTGCGCGGCTGTCTGCGCTATTACCAGTGATAACAAAAATGCGGCGGGATGCGCCACCCTCATGGTCCAGACCGCCGCAAAAGCGGCGCCCACGAACATGCACCGCGACAGCAGGGCCGCCCCCCACACCCGAAAAAACACAGCCGGAGAAGAATGCAGGCGGGCGCGCTCCACGAAGTAAGCCGACAGCAGGCCCGAAAACAGGCCCAGCAGGGTTCCGGCTATTAGCTCATTTGTCATTTTTCGTCTGTTTCTCTCCGGCGCGGGATACGGCCTGAAAAGCTATGCGCAGCGAGGACGCTATGCCCAGCGCGCTGCCGATAAGAGCAAGCCAGGGGGACGTCCCCAGCTTCCCATCGGCATAATAACCGGCAATGAACCCGACAGCCACGGCGGCCGACATTTCCATGCCGGTCTGCATATATGAAAGCCAATCCGAACGTCTGTCAGCCACCTGAAATCCATTATGGCAAAACGAACGGACACACCGCAAGAAAAGAGCGGAAAACCCGCCTGGAAGATTAACACCTAAGCCTGTCTGGCTATATATATTAGGGAATACTGCAAACATACAATTTAGACCATTAGACCAATTACGTATTTTATTCGATTATACCCCTTGAATCGTTAAAATGCAAGTAAAAATACTAAAACCGAATATACTTTGGCCGCAACCGGACAAATAAGGTCTTGACAAGCCATTATACTGATGTATAATTATACAGATGTATAATTACTTTTTTACAGCGAGAACATCATGACCAGACCTTCCACCGATACGGAAAAACGCCTTCTGGACGCGGGCAGGAAACTGCTGTACCGCAACGGCCTTTCCGGCCTGCGCGTGCGCATGGTGGCGCGGGAAGCGGGCGTAAACCTAGGAATGTTCCACTACCACTTCGGCAGCCTCGACAACTTCGTGAAGGTGCTCCTGCGCGAGAGTTATAAGGGCTTCCTCTCGCGGCTGAGCCTGGACGTCTCACCCGGCAGGCCCCCGCGCGAGCGCCTGCGCAGCGCCCTCACTTCGCTTGGCCTGTTCATAAGGGATAACAGGCTGCCGGCCTCGGCGCTGATACTGGACGCGCTTTCCGGCAACGGCAAGGCGGCGGACTTCATAGCCGAAAATTTCACCGCGCACGTCGGGATGCTGGTGGCCCTGCTTGAGGAATGCAAAAAGACCGGCGTAATCGCCGACCTGCCCATCCCGCTTCTGGTGGTTACAGTGGGCAGTTCGCTGGCCGCGCCCGCGCTGGCGGTGAGCGGCATGGAAAAGGCCGGGGTAAAAAAACCGCTGGGCATAACCACTCTTCCGGAACTGCACAGGATTCTGCTTTCAGACCAGGCCGTAAAGCTGCGCGTGG
>JAAYTX010000038.1 GCA_012523635.1 Elusimicrobiota bacterium | reverse complement strand
CCGTTTCTTGCAATGGCGGCTGCCGCCTATTGCGTGGAACGGGGCGGGTTTTCTGGCGTTTGGACGGTGCTGGCCGTGTCCGCCGTGCAGGTTTCGGCCACGCTTCCCGTAGCAGGTTTTCTGATTCCGTGGGATAAAATGGTGCATTGAACCATGCGCAACGCCCTTCCGTTGATTGCCGTGCTGCTGCTCTCCGCCGCTTTGCGCCTGTGGGGAATAGCTTTCGGTCTGCCGCATACGGAAGCCAGACCCGATGAAAGCACTGTCATTTACATAGCCCTGCGCGCACTTGTGTTTGATTTTCACCCAGCCAGCCTGGTATATCCCACCGGCTACACCTATCTGTTATCCGGCATTTATGCCGTTTACGGGTTCTTATCGCAGTATTTTTCATCAGGAGCGGGTGCACAGCCGTTGTTGCGCGAATATGCCTGCTCGCCGTCAGCGTTGTTTCTCATAAATCGCCTGCTGGCGGCCGCTTTTGGAGTGGCCACGGTGTATGTCGTTTACAAAACCGCGCTGGAATGGCTTGGACGCCGGGCTGGGTTGGCGGCTGGCTTTTTCATGGCCTGTTGTTACCTGCATGTGCGCGACTCGCATTTCGGCACTCTGGATGTGCCGATGGCGTTTTTCATCTCCGCGTCCGTGCTTTTCATCGCCAGGTGGCGAAATGCCCCGACGGTGTTCAATTATGTGTGCGCCGGGTTGCTCGCGGGATTTGCCACCGGCACAAAATACGCCGGCATACTGCTGGCGGCGCACGGCCTGGCGTCTCATCTGGCTTTGGCCGCGTCCCGGCAGGAACTGCCGCGTTTTCTGAGGGACAGGCGGCTGTGGCTGTTTCAGTTCGCGCTTCTGGCCGGGTTTTTCATTTCCACGCCAGATGCTTTTCTGGATTTCAGACAGCTTTCCGCCGATTTTTCCTATCACAAAAACCTGCATGGGGTGATGCACGGGTCCAATCTGTGGCATCATATAGCCTTTTCGCTGAATTACGGGCTTGGCCTGCCGATGTTGCTGGCCGGTTTTGCCGGCATGCTTTGGTGCGCTTTGAAAAAATGGCGGGAATTCCTCGCCATTTTCCCGTTCGCGGTCATATACTTCGCGGCGGCTGACAAGGTTAGCTCCGGGTATGTGCGCTATGCCATACCGTTGCTGCCGTTTTTCTGTCTCGCGTCTGCCATGGTTTATGAGGAGTTGGCTGTCCGCGTTGTTTGGAAGCCTCGCTTGAGTCGTGTGTTTCTGTTGCTGCTTTTGTGCATGTTGCCGCTTTATAACAGCCTGAGATTAGACAGCCTGATGTGCAGGCCGGATACGCGCAATGAAGCGGCGCTGGCGGCGGAAAAACTGTTGCCGGATGGGGCAACCGTGGGCATGCTGTGCGGGCTTTACGGATGCCCGCTTCTTACCTGGGATGCCGGGTTTTACGCGGCAAGAGGGGCGCAGGCCCTCAAGCAGGATAATGTGTTCAAAGCCGGACTTTACTCGGCGCTGGATTCCTGCCGCGCGTCTGCCGGAGTGCCCCGTTATTCAAAGGCTGATTATGACGCGGCTACCGGAAGCTTCTACTCGTTGTCCGGGAAACCCATGCGGCCGGAGTGGGTTGTAGTGGCCGCGTCGGGGCTTAAAAACATAGACGCTCTGCCACCCGGCGCAGGCACTCTGCTGCGGGAGTACGAACCTGTGTTTTCCATAGAGGGCGGAGGCCGATCAGCGCAGGCTTTGTATGACCAGGAGGACGCGTTTTACCTGCCTTACTCAGGTTTTGCAGGCGTTTCTGCTCCGGGCCCTGACCTGAGTTTTTTGCGTTTGCGCCGCGCGCAGCGCTGATTCTCTGCACCCCTGTTTCTGATATAATAATAACCGGCCGGTTTGAGCTTTAAAAGCCGGTCCTGTTCCGCCTATAAATGAAAACATTTCGCCAAGTGGCTTTATTCTGCCTGTTACTGGCCGGATTTTCGCTTTCTGCCGCCGCCGCCGATTTCCTGCTCAAGGAATTTACGGCGCACGACCAGGATATCTGGACAATGGCTTATTCTTCGTCCGGCAATTATCTGGCCACGGGCGGAAAGGACACCACGATAAAGCTATGGCAACCTTCGGATTACAAGCTGCTGAAGGTGCTCAAGGGCCAGCACACCCAGGGCGTGGTTGCCATGGCTTTCTCGCCCAGCGCCAAATATCTGGTATCAGCCGGGCAGGACAAGATAGTGGAAATCTGGCGCATGGACATAATGGCCGGGGCCGCCAGGATTCAGGACAGCGAACAGGTGACCTATTCGCTGGCGTTCTCGCCCGACGGGCGCTACATGGCGGCCGGGGGCCTTGACGGCACCCTGCGTATTTACCGCAGCGTGGTTTTCCGCCTGCATAAGGCCCTGCCCGCCGAAGGCGGGATTTTCTCCATAGCTTTTTCGGAAGACGGCAAATACATGGCTTCCGCGCACTCGGGCGGGGTTGTGCAGGTTTGGGACGCCCAGAAGTTCACCCTTATAAAAACCCTGAAGGAGCACGCGGGCGATGTGCTGAGTGTCGCGTTCTCCCCGGACGGGAAGCACCTGGCGTCAGCCGGGAAGGACAGGCAGGTGCGCGTCTGGAGCGTGCCGGACCTGCAGCTGACCAACACATTGTCCGGCTCATCGGGCGCAGTGCTTTACGCGCGTTTTTCGCCTGATTCCAAATATCTGGCCGCGGGCGGGGAAGATAAAAATATCCGCGTCTGGGAAACGCAGGGCTTCAAATATCTGCTGACTTTGTCCGGCCATAAAAGTTCCGTTGATGTCATAGCCTTCTCTCCCGATGGCAAGACGCTTGTTTCCGCCAGCGAGGACAGGACAGTGCGTGTCTGGTCCACTGACTGGGCGGGGGTGGCTCCTTCCGCAGCGCCCGCTGTGCAGGCTGCCGCTGCCGCGCCTTCCGCGCATCCTTCCAAAGAGGTGGATGCCAGCACTGCCGCGCCTAAAGGCGCAGGCGAGCAGGAAGCGGAAGAAAAATACAAGCAGCATTTCGCCGAAGGCGCTGCTATGCTGGGGCGCGGGATGCTGTCCGAAGCCGAAGACGAATTCCGTTCAGCCGCAGGCTTCAAGAAGACCCCTGAAGTTGCCGAGAAGCTGATTCAGCTGTCGGAGAGAAAGGCAAAGGCCTTCCGCAACAGGCTTATGCAGGGCGGCGGGGCACTGTTGTTCCTCCTGCTTGCGGGGGTATATGTTTTCTTCAGGAAACGCGGCAAGGGCGCTTCCAATAAAGGCGGGCAGGCCGACAAGATAAAGGAGTTCTGCCTGGCCGGAAAACCGGAAAAAGCATTCAAGCTTTATAAGAAGCTTATAGCGGGCGGGGCGGCCCCTGATATTCTGGACCCGGACGAACTTTACGGTCTGTTTGAGAAAAATTCCGCTTTGGACAAGCTGCTGGACGAGAAGCTGACTCAGGCTTATCTTTCGGTCTATGTGCGCAAATTCGCCGAACTGAAAAAATACGACCCGGCGCTGAAAGCTTACGACAAGCTGAAGGCCCTCAAGCCGGAAAACATGGAAGAACTGCTGCCCCAGGCTGAATTGGCCGCATTGATTGTGGACTCCGGCAAGACGGACCTTCTGAAAAAAGAGGGCATTCCCGCCCCAGAACTGGTGGCCGTCGCGTTCAAGCTTTTTGAGGCCGGAAAAGACAAGGAGGCGCTGAAGGTGCTGTCGTTTGCAGATGCGCTTGCCTGCGATAGCCTGCCTATAGACGCCGCCGCCCATCTGGTGGACATACATCTGGGCACAAAGAAGGACGCGGAACTGGTCAAGTCTCTTCAGGACAAGAAGTTCCCCGCGCAGACCTATTCGTTTATCGCCGCCGGTTTCGGCAACAAAGGCGCGCAGGAACAGGTGATTGCGGTGCTGGAAGCCGGGATAAAACATCACGGCAACGGCCTGCGTTCCGCCGATTACCAGCAGCTTGCGGCCGCCTACAGCGCCGCCGGCAAGATTCACGAGATGAAGCCGGAACTGGTGCCGGACGAATACAAATACCACATGGTGGAAGCGCTGATGGAAAAGGGCAAAAACGCCGAGGCCCTGAAGGTGCTGAATCTGCGCTCCCAGGACAAATGGACCGACAAGGATTTTCACCTGTGCATGCAGCTTTACATACGCCTTGACATGTACGACCTGGCCGAGGAGATGGTGACAAAGCTTCTGGCCTCAAAACCTGTCGGCGAAGCCCCGGAGTTCTATTACGATTTCGCCACCTATTGCGAGAAAGCCGAGAAGCTGGAGAAAGCCGCCGAGATCTACAAACAGTTCATACTCTCCGGCGTCACCTTCCGCGACGTGGTGCTGCGCTATCCCGCCCTGCGCGACAAGATAGCCCGCAAAGACGCGCCCGCGCCGAAAGCCGCCGAGCCGGAACCAAAAGCCGAGCCCAAGGCGGAAGTGAAGGCGGAGGCCTCGCCGGAGCCCAAGCCCGAGACTGCCGCAAAGCAGCCGGAAGCGGAGAAGCCGGCGCAGGAAGCGCCAGCCCCCGTGCAGGAAGAGAAACCGGAGCCCAGGAAGCCTGAACCAAAAGATGAAGCGCCCGCGGCACAAAAGCTGTTGTCTCCTTCCGCGGCCAGGCAGCTTTCCAGGCTGGAGGACGACTCGCGCCGCATAGCCGCGCTAAAAGGCGGAAAGATGGAGCTGGAAAAGGAGATCGGGCGCGGCGGCATGGGCATAGTCTACAGCGTTTTTGACAAGACGCTGAACCGCCGCGTCGCCGTGAAGCGCATGCGCGATGAGCTTTACATGTCCAAGAAAGAGGTGCATAAGTTCCTCAACGAGGCGCGCACCGTGGCGCAGCTGAACCATCCCAACATCGTGATAGTTTACGAGATACTTGAGATGGAGGACATGGCTTACATCCTGTTTGAATATATAGACGGCACCAGCCTTGAGAACATGCTGGCCGGCACTCCCAAGGGCATGCGTTTCGGCGAAGCGCTCAGGATAATCGAGCAGGTGTGCAACGGCCTGTCCTATGCCCATAGCCATAATGTGATACACCGCGATCTGAAGCCCTCCAACATCATGCTGGCCAACGACGGCCTGGTGAAGATAACGGACTTCGGCATAGCCCGCGTGGCCAAGGACACCATACTGCGGCTTACCGGCGCCTCCACGGGCACGCTGGCCTACATGTCGCCGGAACAGGAACTGGGCCAGTGCGACCCTGCGGCTGATATCTACAGCTTGGGCGTGATGATTTACGAACTGCTGACCGGCGAACTGCCCTTCAAGGGGCCCAACTTCTACCTGCAGAAGGAGAAGATGGTGTACCGCCCGATACTGGACCTGTCGCCTGAATTGCCAAAGAAGGTGGATTCGGTGATAAGCAAGTGCCTGCAGGCGGACAAATCCGCCCGCTACGGTTCGGTGGACGAGGTGCTGCGGGACGTGCTCAACACGCTGCGCTAGCTGTCAAACACGCGAATTAAAAAACCCGCTGCATATGCAGCGGGTTTTTATTTTCACTGTTATAGTTATTATTTCAGGAAGGCGGCTATCGTTTCCACTACATAAGCCTGCTGTTCCTGCGTGAGTTCCGGATATATGGGTAGCGCCAGCGAGGTGGAAGCGGCTTTTTCCGCCAGCGGGAAGTCGCCTTGCCTGTAGCCCAGGTAACGGAAGCACTCCTGCATATGGAAGGGGACCGGATAATAAATTTCGCTCCCGATTCCTTTTTCAGCCAGGAAAGCCTTCATTTCGTCGCGTCTGGGGACAAGCAGCACATACTGGTTATAGATGTGGAAATGCTTCGCGCCGGAGGCTGCGTAGACCGGTTCCGGCAGCGTCACGCCCTTTTTGTCCAGACCTGCGGAGCGGAACAGCTTGGTGTAAAGCTTGGCGTTGGCCTGGCGTTTCGCGGTCCAGGAATCCAGGTGCTTGAGCTTCACGTTCAGCACCGCAGACTGTATCTCGTCCAGGCGGAAATTGCCGCCTATTATCTTGTGATGGTATTTGGGCTTGCTGCCGTGCGAACGCAGCACTTCCAGCTTTTCGCCCAGGGCGTCGTTCTGGGCCACCACCATGCCGCCGTCTCCCCAGCAGCCGAGGTTCTTGCTCGGGAAGAAGGAGAAACAGCCGATATCGCCCATTGATCCGGCGCGTTTGCCGTCGGAGTATTCGGCGCCGATTGACTGGGCAGCGTCTTCCACCACCTTGAGGCCGTGTTTGGCGGCAATGGCCAGTATCGGCTTCATGTCGGCGCACTGGCCGTACAGGTGCACGGGGATTATGGCGCGCGTCTTCTTGGTGATGAGCTTTTCTATCTGCTTGACGTCTATGTTGAAGGTGGACAGGTCGATGTCGGCCAGCACCGGTTTGGCGCCAAGGCGCGCGACGGCCCCGGCCGTGGCGAAAAAGGAATAGGTGGGGGTGATGACTTCGTCCCCGGGCTTGAGGTCAAGCGCCATGAGCGCGGCCAGCAGGGCGTCCGAGCCGGAGGAAAGGCCTATAGCGTGCCTGGTATTGCTGTAAGCGGCCACGGAAGCTTCCAGCTGTTTCGTCTGCGGGCCGAGGATGAAGGCGTTGCTTTCCGCTACGCCCTTTATAGCTTCCAGTATTTCGCCCATAAGCGGGGCATGGTGGGCTTTAAGGTCCAGCAAAGGGACTTTCATTGTGGTGTTTGTCGTCATTATTCCTCCGAAACGATATCGCCGTCTTTGGTGTACTTTTTTCCGCATTCGGCGCAATGGGTTTTGGGACCGGTGAAATGGAGCTTGCAGCCGCAGGCGCACACCCAGCCGTGCAGCTTGCCGGGGTTGCCCACTATCATCGCGTATGGCGGCACGTTGCGGGTGACCACCGAGCCCGCCCCGACGAAGGCGTAGGTTCCTATGTCGTGGCCGCAAACCACCGTGGAATTGGCGCCTATGGTGGCGCCTTTGCGGACTGTGGTCACGCGGTACTCGTTCTTGCGGGAAATGTGGCTGCGCGGGTTAAGCACGTTCGTGAAGACTGCGGAGGGGCCCAGGAATACGTCGTCCTCGCAGATGACGCCGGTGTAAAGCGAGACGTTGTTCTGCACCTTGACGTTGTTGCCTATGCGCACCTGCGGGCTTATCACCACGTTCTGGCCGATGTTGCAATGCTCCCCTATCTCGCATTCCGCCATTATGTGCGAGAAGTGCCATATTTTAGTTCCGGCGCCTATTTTACAGGGGGCGTCTATGCAGGCGGTCTCATGCACGCTGACGTTTTTTTCCAGCCATTCTTTGCGGAACTGTTTGTCGGCCATTTGGTTTCCTAAAAGAGAACCGGCTTGCCGGTCTCCGCGGATTTGTAGATGTTGAGTATCACTTCAAGCGATTTGCGGCCCTCTGCGCCGTCAACGAAGTTGGCGCCCTTGCCGCGCATATGGTCTATGAGCTTCTGGTAATAGGGCAGGTGGCCCACTCCATATACGTTTACCGGCTCGTAATTGGCTTCGGCGATTTCCTTGTCCATGTCGTGGTATTGGCTGAAATCCCATTTCTCTATCTTGTTCAGCGCCACGCCGCCCACCTTCACCAGGCCCTTCTCGCCTATGACGGTGACCGAGCCTTCGTAGTTTTTGGGATAAGTGAGCATGCTGACGTTCATCGAGCCGATGATGCCGTTCTTGAACTCGAACGCCGCCACGCCGGAATCTTCCATCTCGATTTTGCGGGCCAGCGTCCTGTTCACGGCATAGACTGATTTGACTTCGCCGAAAAGATAGTACATCAGGTCCACATAGTGACTGGCCTGATTCAGGAACGCGCCTCCGTCTAGGTCGCGCCTGCCGCGCCATGCGTCGGCGTCATAGTAGCTCTGGGGCCGGGTCCACAGCACGTTGGTAATTACCTGGTAGATTTTGCCGAAACGCCCCGTTTCTATGGCCTTTTTGAGGTATTGGACGGTGCGGTTGAGGCGGTTCTGCTTCACCACGAACAGTTTTACGCCCTGCGTTTGGCATTCCTTGATGAGTTTGTCGGCCGCTTCAAGGGTGGTGCCCATCGGCTTTTCGGACAGCACGTTCACCTTGTGTTTGGCGGCGGCTATGCCGTGTTCGGGATGCAGGCCGGAAGGCGTGCACAGCACCATGAGGTCCAGCTGGCGTTCAGACAGCATCGCCTCGTAGTTCGTGTAGCATTTGGGCTGGAGGTTGATCTCTTCCAGTTTCTTGAATTTCTCTTTTTCTATATCGCAGACGGCGACCAGTTCCAGGTCGTGGTTGAGCTTTTTCATCACCTCGAAATGGTTTTTGGATATGCGGCCGCAGCCGATGAGTCCTACCCGCAGTTTTCTGGAATGCATAATCAGGAAATCTCCTTGGGGTACTTCATATATGTATATATTACAAAAAAAGCCGTGCCGGAAATGGGCGCGCGGCGGGTATTCCAGTCACGCCTGATGTTACTAATTCTGTTGATGGTAGCACTGACGGCGTCGGCCGCAATAATAGTAGAATCTGGCCATGGAATTCAGGGAATGCCCGGATATCCGGCCCGCCAAACTGCTTGAACTGAGGGAGCGCATAACGCGCCTGGGCATCAATCTGGCCGAGGTGGAGGAGAACTTCGCGCGCGGTGGCGGCAAAGGGGGGCAGAAGATAAACAAAACAAGCAATTGCGTGCATCTGCGCTACCCCCGTTACGGGATTGTGGTGCGTTGCCAGCGCGAGAGGAAGCGTTCCCTTAACAGATTTCTCGCCTTGCGCGAACTGGCGGACAGGGTGGAGATGCTGGTTTCTCCGCAAACCTCCGCGCGCCTGGCTGAACGGGACAGGATACGGAAAAGAAAGGGGCGTTCTCGTGCGTCCCAGGAGAGGACTGATGCGGCTGGTGCTGATAACCGGGGCCCGGAACTCGGGCAAGACTGAACTTTTGCGCCGCGTCTGCGCCGGACTGCCGGATTGCGGGGGAGTGCTGTCCCCGGCTGAATTCATCGGAGGAGTCAAAACGCGCTATTATGCCGCCAGCCTGCGGGGCGGAAGGCGCGAGCTTTTGGTAAGGCTGACCGCGAAGGGGCCGGTGCCTTCGCCGGAAGGTTTCGCATATGCGTCGTCGCTTATAATCCGCAACAGGCGGCGCAGAGTGCTGTGCGTGGACGAGTTCGGCCCGCTTGAGGCTGCCAGCGGCGGATTTTCCCACGCGCTTGCGGCGGCGGCCAAGGCAGGTCCCAAGTTTATATTCATGACGGTCCGGCGGCAGTTGCTGGAACAAGCTGCCGGCATGATAGGCGTTGGTGTGTATAAAGTCATTGATTTGGATGAACACAGCGTTGAGGACGCTTTGCGATGTCTGTTGAAATACGCGGCCTGAGCTTCCGCTATAAAGGCGCTTGCAAGCCGGTGCTGAAGGGGCTGGACCTGTCCATGTCCCCGGGCGAGTGCGTGGCTGTGCTTGGCAAGAACGGGGCTGGCAAAAGCACTTTGGGCGCAATAATCGCAGGCCTGTCGCCCGCCTTCGGCGGAGGCGACATGGAGGGCAGCGTATCATCCGCCTCGGCACGCCACGCTTATGTGATGCAGAACGTGGATGCGCAGGTGCTTAACGACTCCGTGCGCGAGGAAATGCTCTTTTTCCTGAGATACTCGCAGTCGGCGCGTTTTGCTTCCGTCGAAGAGGCTTTTGCAGACGGCGGCATCGGGCATTTGCTGGAGCGCAAGGTTTACAGTCTTTCTTCCGGGGAAAAGCAGAATTTCGTGCTGGCGTGCGCGCTGGCCTGCTCTAAAAGCCAGGTCACTGTGCTGGACGAGCCCAACGCTTTTCTGGATGCCGGAAACGCAGCCCTTCTGGCGAAGCGGGTGCGGCGCTTGAAGGCCGCCGGCGCCAGCGTGCTGATTTTCGGGCATGAACTGGGCCAGCTCGCCCCCCTGGTGGACAGGTGGCTGATGCTGGAGAACGGAGCCCTGAAGCAGTGCGATGCCATGCCCTCTGATTTCTATGCGTCTTTTACCGTGGAACGCCAGCTTTCGTCAGCCGAGATTTTGCTTTCGGCTGAAGGGCTTGAATGCAGCAAAAACGGGCAAAGTGTTTTTTCGGGTGTATCTTTCTCGTTGAAGGCCGGAGGCATACTGGGAGTGTGCGGGCGAAACGGCTGCGGAAAAACGACGCTGGCCCGCATACTGGCGGGGCTGGACCCCGGTTTTGAAGGGAAATTGCGACTGCTCGGCGCCCCGGCGGATGTGAAGGCCCTGCGGGGACACATACGGCTTGTTCTCAATAATCCATATAACAATCTGCTTTACAGAACTGTGGGCGAAAACCTGGCCGCCAGCATTTGCCCGGAGTACGGAGGAGACCTGTCCGCAGTTATGGAGAGCATCGGTCTTGGCGGGAGCGGGCATCTGGAGATAGCGCAGTTGAGTTGGGGACAGGCGCAGAAGGCACAGCTTTTGTGCGCCATAGCCAGCGGCGCGAAAATACTGGTGCTGGACGAGTCCCTTTCCGCGGTGGACGCGCAGGGGCTTGCCGCCTGCGCCGCGCTGCTGTCGCGCCATTGCGCGGACGGCGGGGCCGCGATTTTCATTTCCCATACCGAGCCGCTGGTAAGGGCCTTATGCCGCGACCTGCTTAAACTTGGAGAGGACGTTCATGAGAAACAGTGAGAAGATACGATTCCTGGTATTCACCACTTTGTTCGGCGTCTTCTGGGGCGCGGCGGAAGCTTTCCTTGGCAGCTACCTGCATATGGTGCATTTCCCGTTTCGCGGGGCGCTGATGGCCGGCTTCGGGGCTTCCGTCATGTGCATCGAGCGTTTTTATACCCCGCGCATCGGCGCTACAATGGCCACCGGCCTGGCCGCGCTGTGCGTGAAGCTTATTTCAATAGGAGGGTTCAAGCTGGGGCCTGTAGCCGGGATACTGATAGAAGGCATGATGGTGGAGCTGGCCCTGTCCCTGTTTGGGACGCGCAGGTGGTCGCTGCTGCTGGCCTGCGTTTTATGCTGTCTCGAGGGGATACCGCATTTTTTTATTTTCAACTGGGTGGTTTACGGGCAGGGGATATTCGCCTCATACATGGCCATGATTAAAAGCATCCAGGATTTCTTCGGCCTCGGTGAGAACCTGTGGCGCTATATAGTGCTGGTCTGGATAGGAATACATTTGCTTATCGGGGCTGCGGCGGGTCTGTTTACCATTAAAGTCGCCAAACAGCTGGGAAAATATGAAAGCTAAGGTGTTCTGGACAGCGCTGGCACTGTTCGCCGCTTCGCTGATTCTGGGCGGCGGTTATACGGGCGCGTTGCTGCTGGCGGGGGCCGCGCTTGTGGTGGCTTTGCGGGATTGGCGGGCTCTGCGCGAGTTCGGTTCTTTGAGATTCTGGATTCCGCTGCTGCTCTTCGTGCTGTTGATGCCCTTTTTCATTCCCGGGGACGGATTTTTGCTGCTGGGCCGCCCCTATTCGGCGGCGCAGTTTGCTTCGGGCATGCGGATACTGGGGAACGCGTATGTTTTCACGGTGCTGGCGGCTTTTGTCTCCAGAAACTTTTCCCTGCGCGAGATAGTGGAGTTCGCCGAACGCTGCGGCGGAAGGAATACCGGGTTGCGGATAGCCTTGGTTACCGCCTCCTCCGGAATGGTGAAGCGCGCCCTGGCCGAGACCTGGCTTCTTTACAGTGCGGGTCGAGGCGGGATAAGATTATTGTCGGATCTGCCTGTTTTCATGGCTGCGGTGCTGAGAAACACCGCGATGAAGGCTGAGCAGATAGCGCTGCTGTTTTTTATAAGGGACATAGGAGTTTAAATGAAAGCCGCCATGATAAAACCGGTAGGTTATGTGCGCAGCGGAGTCAAGTCGCGCGGCGGCATGGGCCTTGGCGGAAGCCCGGCCGTGGTGGAAGTGCTGCCGCGCTATGCCAAAGCCATGCTGGGACTGCGGGAACAAAGCCATGTATGGATTTTAGGCTGGCTGCACCGCGCCGACAGGAGCATCCTGCGGGCCCGGCCCAGGAAGATTTCGGCTTCGCTGCGGGAACGCGGCGTGTTCGCAATGCGTTCTCCGGACAGGCCCAACCCGCTGGCACTGACCTGCGCGCGCCTGCTTGAGGTGCGGGGCAGGAGGCTGTACCTGTCCGCGCTGGACATGATAGACGGCACGCCGGTGGCGGATATAAAGTCCTATTCCCCTGGAATAGACAGCGTGCCGTGCGCGGCCGCGCCGGATTTTTCCGGCAAATATGCGCTGCTTTCAGACGAAAACCTGGCGCGGACACTGATGCGCCTGCTGCAAAACCATTTCCTGGATTTGAGGCCCGGACATCTTGCGGCCGGGGCTCTGGTTTTCAAATATATCCGCGAAACCGGGCAGGCCCCCGCAATGGCCGGGAAGGCCCTGGCTGTACGCGGGGGTAATGATTGCACGGTTGCCGTGGAAGCGCTATTTGGTTTCGGGGCGCGCTGCCGCAGGCTGGATGGCGCCGGTTATGCCTTGTCGGTAAGGTCCGGAAAGGCGAACGCTGCGGTTTCGTGTTCGGCAGCGGATGTGCGGCGATTCAAAATCCTGTCCGGATACTGATTATTTTTTCCTGACATAGCCCAGTCGCTCCAGTTCGCGCGCCAGGCTTTCGGCATACCATTTGTGCACGTGTTCCGGCGGGCGCTTGATGAAATATTCATCAGTGGCGTTCATGGGAAGATATTGGTTGGTGAAGCAGTCGACGATTTGCGGCAATTTTTTCCCGCAGAGGTCTGTTATCTGTCGCAATTCATCTCCTGGGAAATTGGCGTTTAGCAGTAGCAGTGCGGGAACTTCATGGTTTTGCTTGAAATAGTCTGACAGGTAAATGATGTTCAGCCTGTCCGAGCTGAACCCGTCTGGGTTGAAAAGAGGGTTGTTCTGGTTGATAAGTATCAGGTTGTTGCAGAAGACCTCCGTAAATCTAAACAACGCGCTTTTATGAAGAATGTCGTACAGTGTGCTGTTTGCGGGAACCAGCAGAAAGCGCAGATTTTCAAGATATAGAGATGGATTTTCATAAAAGTAGCGCGCTATTGGCTGGCCACGTATGAAGGCACGCGGGCCCCTGTCGCCGGTGCGGAACAACAGCAGGTCTGGGGAATAGAGTTTTACTATGTCGCGGGCCCAGGCTGTCTGATAAGCCAGAGTGCCGTTTGGGACCCCGGCGTTCCATACCTCGAATTTGCCGCGATATTTTGTGTTGAGAATCTTTTCAAGAGCTGCAGGATAGCTGTTTTGGACGCTGATATTTTCACCGAAGGTGTTGTCCCCGCCCAGGCATATTATTCTGTATATTCCTGCCGGTTTGACTGTCGAACGCGGGATGTCCCGCATCCCGTCAGCGTTGATTACTACCGGCGGTTTCCCACCGGATTGTAGCGCCGTGCCTGGCGCCAGTTTGTATATCAGTTCGGGGTTGTCAGACGGTATCAAGCAGGTTTGTTCGGCGTGGCGGTAACGCAGCAGCGGGCGCATAAGGCGTGCGTCCGCATTGCTGATGCGCACTCCCGCTTCCCCGGCAACCAATAGGAGCGCGACTGGCAGGAGCAATTTGGCGGATTTATTCATTTTTTAGACACCGCGCCGTATTTGCTCAATTCTCCGGATATGGCTTCGGCATACCACTTATATACGTGAGCGGGGGGGTGCGTCAGATAGTACTCTGAAGAGGCGTTGGGCGGCAGGCGTCCAGCTGAGAAGATGTCCAGCACGCTTACCCCGGTTGCGGAGAGCATTTTTTTGAATTCTTCGCTGGGCGAGTCATGCCAGTCTTTGGATGGCATGATAAAAATTTTTATGCGGTTCCTGTTTTCCGCGAAGAACGAGGAAAAACGGGCCATGTTAGGCGTTTCGCTGTTATATTGCGGGTTGTTGGAAGGCATGAACATAAAGCAGTTTGCCAGCACCACAGCGCACCTGTAGGCCGCGCTGTGGCGCAGCAGCCAGAGCGACAGCGGGCTGTTTGGAAATGGAATATAGCGCAGGTTTTCGATAAACAGTTCTGGATTGCTTCGGAAATATGGAGAATGCCGCATGCCTGGCAGGAAAGGACGCCTTCCGACGTTTGCATATTGGAAAATCAGTATGTCAGGATCGTATTTCGCGATAATTTCTCTAGCATATGCGATTTCACCTGATAGCACATAGGCGCATAGTCCTGCGTTCCAGACTTCGAATTTGCCTTTATATTTTTTGTTGAGAATCTCTTCGAGATAATACGGGAAAGTTTCGTTGTCGGCTACAGCGGCTCCGTAGGTGGTGGAGCCTCCAAGGCAGATGACTCTTGTCGTGCCGGGTGTTTTGGACGCGGGATGCCCGGTTCCGCGAAACCCCAGGCTGTTGACGGAGACTGGCTTCATGAATTCCGTAGTGCGGGTGCGCGCGCCGGGTTTGAGCTGATAAATGCGTTCTGGGTTGGGTGAAGGCTCATGTGCCGCAGGGTCGGAGCCCTGATAATAGAGAAGGGGCTTGAGCATCAGCGTATCAATGCTTGAAATGCGAACAGCAAGTTCCGCGGTCAAAAACAATGCGCAAAGCAGCACAATGAGGTTTCTGATCATTTTGAGTTTTTGCGCGGCACGATTTGCGGTTTGGGGTTATTTTTAGGCGGCGGAAGTGCTTTTTGGGGGCTAGTCACCGGGGGCGGGACCGGAGCCGCCAAAGTTTCGCCTTTATATTGCTGTTTGGGCTTTAGGCGTAGCGAAAGGTCAACGGGTTTGTCTTCAAGACCTGAAATGTCCACGGCTTGCGGAGCCAAGGCGTTTTGGCTGTATTCCACCAAGTCGAGTATGTTTTGCGACCCGAAACGATCCTTGAGTTCATTAAATGGGTCCGGGTTATGGGCTTGCCACATGTACTCAGGTTCCGGAGTGCCTTTCAGTATGGCCATCCCGCCAATTCTTGGCGAGTTTTGCTCGGCGTTTTGAGGTGGAAGCTGGGCGGCTGCCTGTGTGGATACCGACACGCACTGCGCCCCGGCCGGAGACAGAAACAGGCTTGCCATGAATAGAATAAGGGGGGACATAGTATCGTTTCGCTTATTATAGAATACGTCGGGGCAAAGTGCTAGAATCACTTACGTTCAGATGCCGTCAATCGTTAAGCTATTTTTGCTGTCCGCAGCCGTGTTGCTGCCGCTGCGGGCCGCGGCCGCGCAAAATGACATTCCGGATTGGCAGTTTTTTCTCCCGGGAGGCGGCCAGTTTCATCTGGGCGAGACCGCCAAGGGCCTGGCCTATGCAGGCGGCGTGGCCGGGCTGTCGGGCTGGGCTGTGGCCGCCTCATACAAACACGAGCCCGGCGCTGTGAACGCCCCTTTGGTATATGCGCAGCAGTTGTACGTGATTTCGCTTTACGACACCTACAGGGGTCTTCAGTTGCAGACTGGCGCCGCCGCATACAACAAGCGCTTTGACAAGGCTACAGTCGGGGAGCTGATGTCCGCTCCTTTCAGGACTGAACAGCTGACAAATCCTTGGGTGATAGGTTGTGCGGCCGCCGGCGCGGGCATTAATTACGCTCTGGCCAGGGCCAGGCCGGGCCGCCGTTCCTTCGGCGAGATGAAGGGCATGCGCTATTTGGGCGGCTCCTATAACCGGGACACCGGCGCGGCGGTTTATTCGGCTTATTGGCTGCCTATGAGCCTGGGTGCCGGCGTCTCTGAGGAAATGTTGTTTCGCGGCATGATTCAGGCTAATTTCGAGGATATGTGGGGCGAACGCAAAGGTTTGGTCAGCGCGTCGCTTCTGTTTGGCGCGGCCCATATGTCCGACCCCGGCGATTCCGACGCTTGGGCCAATGTGGCCTTCGCTTCTGTCGCGGGGCTGTTTTTCGGCTGGCGGTATCAGAAAAACGGCTACAGGCTGGCGGAAGAAATAGCGGGGCATTTCTGGTTTGACGTGATGGCTGGAGCGGCTGTGTATCTCGCCGACCCTGAGGAAAATCCATTGGGCGCGAAGGTCAATTTCGCTTTCTGATTATGAAAATATTAGGGGAATTCGTCCTTAAGAGACGTTGGGAACTGGGGTTGTTGCTGTTGTTCAGCGCGGTGTTCGTTTTGCTGGAGCAGTATTTGCCTTATTATTTTTTGCAGGACGACGCTTATAACGGCCTTTTCCCGATGCTGGTCTACAATTTCAAGACATTATTTTCGGGATATATCCCTTTCTACAATCCTCATCAATATCTGGGCATGCCGCTGCTTTCCGCCGGGCAGTACGCCGTGCTGTATCCGCCTGCTTATATCGCCCTGGGCCTGAGCAAAGCCGTTTTGGGGCATTTTTATGCCGGGCTGGATATCCTGATGTATCTGCACTTGGCATGCGGCCTGCTGGGTTTTTTCGCGCTTATGCGCGCCCTTGGGCTTGGGCGAGCGTCCTCGGCTTTCGGGGCTTTGGGCTGGGTGCTTAACGGGGCTGTCATATTTCTTGGCAGTTCCTGGGCCTCCATAGGCGTGACGGCGGCATATTTCCCGTGGATGCTGCTGTACGGGCTGAAAAGTCTGGAATACGGCGGGCGCAGGGCTTTTGCCATGCTTCAGTTGTGGCGGCTTCTGTTCGTCTATTTCGGCCATATGCAGTTTTTCGTTTATGCCGCGCTGTTCGAAGCACTGGTCGCCGGTCTGCGCCTGCTACAACTACGCGGCGACGGCAATGTCTCTGTCCGCGCCGCGCGCTATGCCGCAAGCTGGGGCTTCACGCTGGTGTTTTCATTGCCTCAGTTGATGCCTAACTGGATGCATGTGCAATTGTCTGGCGTAAGGTCGCAGCAGCTTCCTTACGAAATATTCAGGCTGTGGCCCATAAAGCCCCTGTTGTGGGCCTGGGGGCTGGTTTGGCCTTTTTATCCGCCGTCAAGCGAGCTTTTCGTGTCGGGGGCGAATTTTTATGATTCCTTCACCCCGTATTTTTCGCATATAGGCTATGTTCCGCTGGCGCTGTTGTTTTTATGGGTGCGGCCAGGGGCTGACGGGCGTTTGCGTCAACTGCGCTTGGCGGCGCTAGGGCTTGCGGTGCTGGTTTTTCTGTGGGGCAGCGGGGCGTTGTCGCCGCTCCTATATCATGTGCCGCTTTTCAACCGTTTCCGCTACCCGATGAAACTGCTGCCTTTTTTGAACTTTTTCCTGCTGACGCTTGCGGCTGTCAATTTGCAGTCTGTGCTGGAATTGCCGCGCTTGCAGGAAAAGGCCAGGGAAACGGCGGTTGCCGCGCTTTCATTCCTGGTGTTGGGATTCGTCTTTCTTTACGAGGTTTCTCCACGCCGGAACTTTTATGTGAACCTGGACAGGCCCCCGCTTGAAGAGACTCGCAGTGACCTGCTTTCGCAGGGCCGTGTCATGTCCTTCGGCGAACATGAAGGCCGGGGGGAGGGCCGCGCCTACGGGGTGTCCGGCTATAATTTTGCCACTTTGGGTGGCCTGTACCATCTGGCAGGGTACGACCCGCTGGTTCCGCTTCAAACGGCGCTGAAGACCGCGTGGCTGAACTACAGTTCCATACTGGCCTTGCAGCCCCGGGACCTGCAAAAGCAGGTTGAATACTGGCGCGGCTGGGGTGTGCGCTGGTATCTGGTTAAGCCGGAACAGTCTTCTGAATACGGCCCTTGGCTTGAAAAATGCGGACTTGCCCGGCGCTTTGAAGACCAGACCCGCACGGTGTTTGAGGATTCCGCCGCAAAGCCCATGGCTTGCGCCGTCGGCGAAGATGGCTGCAAGGCCCTGGAATACGAGATACAACCGGACGCCATAAGCCTGCGCTGGGACCGTCCTTATGCCGGGGTTGTGGAGGCAAATTTCATCTGCCTGCCGTTTTTCCGGGCCTATGCCGACGGGGCCAGGATAGATGTTATGAAAAGCCCGGATGGACGTCTGGCCGCGCTGGCACCTGCCGGCGCGCGAAAAATAGAATTCAGGTACGCAGACCAGCTGTTCTATTGCGGTCTGGCCATGGTCGCGGCGGCGCTGGCGCTGTGCGTTTTGCCGTCAGCCAGAAAGAAAATTATTGAATTGTGCGGCTTGGCCGCAGAATGATATCCTAAACAGGCAATTTGAAAGGAGGCGCGAATGAAAACAGCAAGCAACGAGACTGTGCTTATAAAAAACGCCCTGCGCATCGCCGTCATGGACGACAAACGGACGGAACTCAAGGATGCCGACATTTATATAGAAGGGAAAGAAATTAAGCAAGTGGGGCAGGGCCTCAAGGTGAAGGCCGCGCGCGTCATTAACGCCAAAAACTGCGTGGTGCTGCCTGGCTTTGTGAACACGCACCACCACCTCTATCAGACGCTGACCCGCAACCTTCCCGGCGCGCAGAACAGCAAGCTATTCGACTGGCTGGTTTACCTTTATGAGGTGTGGAAGCATATGACGCCCGAGGCCGTGTATGCCAGCACCCAGCTAGGGCTTGGCGAGCTGCTGCTGACCGGCTGCACCACCAGCAGCGACCACCTTTACCTTTTCCCGAAGGCCTGCTCTGGAGGCTTCATCGACACGCAGATTGAGGCCGCGCTGAAAATCGGCGCGCGTTTCCACCCGTGCCGGGGCTCGATGTCGCGCGGCAAGTCCAACGGCGGGCTTCCGCCCGACGAAGTGGTGCAGACCGAGGACGAAATACTTAAGGACAGCGAGCGCCTGATGAAGGCCTATCACGACAAGGCCAAGTTCGCGATGACGAGGCTTGTGCTGGCGCCGTGCTCCCCGTTCTCGGTGACCACCGAACTGCTGAAGCAGACGGCGGTGCTGGCCAAAAAATGGGATTTGAAGCTGCATACGCATGTGGCTGAAACCATTGACGAAGAGGAATTCTGCCTGCAGATGCACGGCAAGCGCCCGCTGGATTATATGGATTCGGTGGGCTGGCTTGAGGGCGGGAGAAGCTGGTTCGCGCACTGCGTCTACATCAACGAGTCCGAAGCCGAAAGGATGGCCGCCACAGGCACGGGCGTGGCTCACTGCCCCGGTTCCAATCTGCGCCTTGGTTCCGGCATAGCGCCGATAAGGATGTTTTTGGACAAGAAAGTGCCGGTAGGCCTTGCCGTGGACGGCTCGGCATCCAACGATTCCTCGGATATGCTCGGCGAGGTGCGGCTGGCCATGCTGGTCTCGCGCGTTAAGGCCGGCGTGGGCTCCATGTCGGCGCGCGACGCGCTGTGGCTGGCCACGCGCGGCAGCGCCGCCCTGCTTGGCCGTGACGATATAGCCTCGCTTGAGCCGGGAAAGGCGGCCGATATCTCCATATTCGACGTGAGCGCGCTCGAATATGCCGGTTCGATGAGCGACCCTGTGGCCGCGCTGGTCTTCTGCGGCTCCAGCCACAGGGCCAAACACGTTCTTGTGAACGGCAAACTGGTCGTGGAAGATTCCAGGCTGGCCACGGTGGACGAGGAGAAGGTGGCGGCCAAGGCCAACGAAGCGGCTGCCCGCCTTTACCAGGCGGCCGGAGTGTAAAAACGTCTTGTGTCAGGCGAAGACCCCGCCAGAAAGGCGGGGTTTTTCGTTTCAGGAGTGCTGGATGAATTTGATGTGCAGGCCCTGTATTGCGCGCGGCGTTATGCTGACGGTTTTACCTTCGTGCGCGCCCAACAGGTGTTTTTCCTTAAGGAAATCCATGGTTTTTTGCAATGATTTCACCTTCAGCGTTATTGAAGCGATGCGTTCCTGCTTCCCGGCGGAAAGTTTCAGCGCGGGCATTCCGTCTTTTTTGAAAATATGGGCATTTGGCTGTGCGCCCAGCAGGCGCGACCAGAGCTCCGCGGAATGGCGCAAGTCGGCGCATTCCAGTTCTATTTCATGCATTCCCAGCAGGCCTACCGCGCCCAGCGGCGCGGTGAAGGAAACTGTTTTCGCCATCTGGCCGCGGTAGCTTTTGTCGTATTCGCGCAGATACACGGTATGCCTGGGCGAGGACAGCGCGTCCAGCGACAGCGATGTCCAGGCCTTGTACTGGCGTCCGTCATAGTCGCGTATCGAGTGCAGGGGTTCCGACGGCTGCAGCATGTGGCGCTGCAATTCTTCGCCGATGTCTGAGAAGGGCCGCGATTCGAAAGTTATGGCGGATATGGCGGCTTCATGTGCCGCAGCTTGCGCCCCGCCCGGCGCCAGCGGCAGAGTCTCGACATTGGCGTCCCCGACAAAAAAACCGCCGGTGGTGAACCCCGGTTCCTTGTTCACCGGCCATATCACCGGCAGGCCCAGTATTTCTGTGAAAAAGAGGAACAGTTTTTCCGGCGCCGAGGTTTTGACCGCGATATGGTCAAGGCGCTGTATCAGTCCCGAATTGCCGTTTTCTTTCATATTTGGCGCAAAGCCATTATACAAATAGGAGGCTTAGAATATCTCTTCATCCTGCGCGCGCCAGGCCGGGTCCACTATGCAGATGAACGCAAGCTTTCCCCGGCCGGTGTTGGTGATGCACTGTCTGGCATGCGGGGGGATGTATACGGTATCACCGGGGCCCACCGGCTTTGACAGGGAGTCTATATGCATGCGTCCCCGTCCTGAAAGGATGTAATAGACCTCAGAGGTCCTGAGCCTGTGCGGAAGAGTGGTGACGCCCGGGCGCACCGTGGCGTGGGCCAGGCTGTAGCGGATGGCGGCCCCGCTTTTTGCCGCATGCAGCATTTCACGCAGGCGGCAGCCGTCGCCTGAAGTGAATGGTTTGCATTTGGAGAGCTTTATTATCCGGCCGGTTTTGAGCTTCATTGACGACATGATAGCACTTTCCCTCGCGCTTCGCGGTCAAAATGCTAGGATAATTATATGTACCTGCGGTGCGACCTCAACGTAAACGGCGGACGGAAAAACCTCCTGATAGTGCCGCGTCATGACGAGACGCCGGAGCATTCGGCCCTGAAGCTGGCTGCCGTGCTGTTGTTCTGGGACAGGGAACTGCTATTGGAGGCCACGGTAAATCATCCGGCCCTCACAAATTGCCCCTTCACGCCGGACCTGCTGGCTCTTGACGAGTCCGGAGCGGTGAGCCTCTGGTGCGAGTGTGGCAATACCTCGCTTAACAAACTGGTGAAAGTCGTGCGGAAAGTGCCGGGGGCGCGTATAGTGGTGCTGCGGGAATCGCCCGAAGACGCGCAGGCCACCCGCAGGATGCTGGCGGCGGAAAGCAAGAAGCACGACAGGGTGGAGATACTGGCCTGGCCCAAAGAGGAGTTCGAGCGCTGGCGGCGCGTGGTGGGCGAAACCAACGACGCGATAGGGGAGACCACCGAGCGTTCCATGAGCCTGGTGCTGAACGGGCAGGTTTTTGCTGTGGATTTCCAGTCGTATTGATTTTTTTTATTATGAATGAAAAACCCCCGCTGCGTGGCGGGGGTTTTCGTTTGCAAGGCTGGCTTCAGTGCCCGCGTTTGCGGCGCTTGAGGTCCGCCGGCTCCAGGGTGCGCTTGTCGCCGTTGAGCAGCGCCGCTATGCCTTCATGCGATGCGTACTCCGTGTCGCTGTTTGACGGGCGCGAGACTACCTGCGGCAGTGAGTACGAGGTTATACCGCCCTCGTAGTTGCGCAGGACTATCTTTTTGTCCGACTGCGATATCATGTAGGACGGCATCACCGGTATCTTGCCGCCGCCGCCTGGCGCGTCCACCACGTAGGTGGGCACCGCCATGCCGGTGGTGTGGCCGCGCAGGCTTTCCACTATCTCTATGCCCTTGGACACCGAGGTGCGGAAATGCGATATGCCTTTTGAGAGGTCGCACTGGTAGATGTAGTAGGGCTTCACCCGGGCCATGAGCAGGTTGTGCACCAGCTTTTTCATGGTGGACTGGCTGTCGTTCACTCCCCGCAGCAGCACCGACTGGTTGCCCAGCGGGATTCCCGCGTCGGCTAGCCTGGCGCAGGCCAGCCTGGCCTCGGCGGTCATTTCCTTTGAGTGGTTGAAGTGCGTGTTGATATACAGCGGGTGGTACTTGCGGAGCATCGCCGCAAGCTTCTCGGTCACGCGCATGGGCATCACCACCGGCACGCGGGTGCCTATGCGGATGATTTCCACGTGCTTGATGGCGCGCAGGCGCTGGAGTATGGATTCCAGGTGATCGTCGGAGAGGGTGAGCGGGTCTCCGCCGGAAATCAGCACGTCGCGCACCGCTTTGTTGCCGGAGATGTATTTCACGGCCTTGTCCAGGCAGGCTTTAGACAGCGGCGTGTCCTCGAACCCCACCATGCGCCGCCGAGTGCAGTGGCGGCAGTTCATGGAGCAGATGTTGGTGACAAGCAGCAGCACCCTGTCAGGGTAGCGGTGGGTGAGGCCCGGCACCGGCGAGTCCACGTCCTCGTGCAGCGGGTCGTCGAGGTCGTCTGGGTCGTTGCGCAGTTCCTCTATGGACGGCACGGCCTGCAGGCGCACCGGGCACTGCCTGTCCCTGGCGTCCATCAGCGCGGCGTAGTAAGGCGTTATGGCCATGCGGAACTTGGCCAGGCAGCGCTTGAGGTCGTTCTTCTCGCTGGCGTCAAGGCTTATCACGCGTTCCAGCGTGGGGATGTCCTTGATTACGTGCGAGAGCTGCCAGCGCCAGTCGTTCCAGTCTGACTGGCTGACTTTGGCGAACAGCGGGACTTTTTTATAGTCGACTGTCGGATATTGCATTTTTAGCCTCTTATGCGGCGTATTTCTTCTGGTAGATCTTCCGTATCTGCGGCGATTCGCGCAGCAGGTTGATTGTGATTTCGGCATGGTCCTTGGTGTAGCCGTTGCCGATTATCATGTTCACGTCCTTGCCTATGCCCTCGGCCCCCAGCGCGGCCTTGGTGAAGGAGGTGGCCATTGTGAAGAAGTAGACCGTGCCGTCGTCGCGGCACATCATGATGGAGCTCATCTCCGTGCCCGGGACGTTGACGCAGTTGATGACCAGGTCGGCCAGCTTGCCGCCGGTGAGCTTGTGCACGGCTTCGTAGCAGGCCAGGGCATCGGTGGCGCTCACCTTCACGTTGTCGTGGCAGAAGCCGTATTCCTTCAGGGCTTTATAGCCGTTGTCGGAGCTGGTGAGGCCGATGACGCGGCCGCTGACTCCAGCGCGCTTGCGCGCCTCGTAGGAGCACAGCACGCCGGATTTGCCAGCCGCGCCTATGATGACCACGGTGTCGCCGGGGCGCACCAGCTTGGCCGTCTGCGCGGGGGCGCCGGCCACGTCCAGCACCGCCAGCGCCAGCGAAGCCGGCATGTCGGACGGAAGCTTGGCGTAGATGCCGCTTTCGAACAGTATGGCCTTGCCCTTTATCCTGACCTGGTCCACGTCCTTGCGGACCTGCAGTATTTTTTCGATTTTAAGGGGGGTGAGGGACAGGGAGACCAGGCTGGCTATCTTGTCGCCGGGCTTGAGCTTGGACTTGCCTTTCAGCGCCGGGCCCACCTGCGCCACCGTGCCTATGAACATGCCGCCAGAGCCGGTGACCGGGTTCTGCATCTTGCCGCGTTCGTTGACTATCTGGAGGATGCGCTGCTTGATTTTCTCTATGTCGCCGCCGGTCTCGGTTTTTATCTGGGTGAAGCTGGCCGAGTCTATGTTGAGCGTGTCCACGTCTACGAGAGTCTCGTTGTCCCAGATGCGGTCCATGCAGTTGTTGACCTTCATGGCCGGCTGGGGCAGAGAGCCCTTGGGTTCAAGCACGCGGTGGCTGCCGAAAGGATTTCCCTTGCCGCAAATTTTAGCTGTCATGTTTCAAGCCTCCCTTAATTGCAGTAATTTTCTTACGTCCGAGGGTGACGCGGGCGTGAGCCCGGCCTCCCTGCCCAGCCTGGCGGCGCGTTCAACCAGCTCGGCGTTGCTTTTTGCCAGCACCCCTTTTGAGTAGTACACATTATCCTCAAAACCCACTCTGATGCAGCCGCCCATGGCCAGCGTGTTGTACACCACCGGCAGCGAGGCGCGGCCTATGCCCATGGCCGTCCAGAAGCTGCCCTGCGGGAGCTTGCGCACGAAGAAGTCCAGCACCTCGGGTTCGTAGCGCACGCCGCCCGGCACATTCAGCACCAGGCCGTAATGAAAGGGCGGGGCTATCAGCCCTTCTTTAATGAGGACATGGGAAGCGTAGATATGAGAGAGGTCGAAGCATTCCAGCGTCGGGCGCACCCTGTGCTTTTTCATGGCTGAGGCGAACTCGCGCATGGTGGGCAGGGTGTTGACTATGTATTCGTCGCCGAAATTCACCGTGCCGCAGTCAAGCGAGGCCATTTCCGGCTCCAGCGTGACCGGCTGCAGGCGTTCCTCGGGCGTCATTCCCACCGCGCCGCCAGTGGTCACTTCCACCACTATGTCGGTCTTCTTGCGTATAAGGCCTATGGTCTTCTTGAAGACGTCAAGCGACTGCGTGGGCGCGCCCTTTTCATCGCGCACGTGCAGGTGCAGCACCGCCGCTCCGGCGCGCCGCGCATCCGCCGCGGCGGACGCTATTTCTTCCGGCGTCATCGGCAGGGCCGGGTTGTGCTCGCGGGTTGTTTCGGCGCCGGTTATGGCGCAGGTGATTATTACCTGTCCGTTCATGAGAATTTCCCCAGCGTGTGCGCCACCACGAGTTTAGCCTCGGTGGCGGCCTGCACCTGCTCCACCGTGAAGCCCTCTCCTATTTCCTCCAGCACCAGGCCTTCGTGCGAGACGCGGATGAAAGCCATCTCGGTGACTACGATGTCCACCTGGTTTTTGGCCGTCAGCGGCAGGCGGCACTGCTTGAGGATTTTGGGCTCGCCTTTCTTGTTGACGTGCTCCATGGCGATGATGACCTTTTTTGCACCCACCACCAGGTCCATCGCGCCGCCCATTCCGGGCACCATCTTGCCGGGAATCATGTAATTGGCCAGGTTGCCCTTTTCATCGACTTCTAGGGCGCCCAGCACCGTGGCGTCCACGTGCCCGCCGCGTATGATGGCGAATGAGGTGGCCGAGTCGAAGAAGCAGCCGCCGGGTACTATGCTGACGGGTTTTCCTCCGGCGTTGACTATGCTCCAGTCTTCACGCCCCTGCTCGGGCGCCGGTCCAAGGCCGATGTAGCCGTTTTCGGAGTGGAAGAAGATGTTCTTGCCGTCAGGCAGGTAGTTGGCCACAAGGGTGGGCATGCCTATGCCGAGGTTTACCAGGCCGTTTTCAGGCAGTTCCAGCGCTATGCGTTTTGCAATGCGTTCGCGTTTCTGTTCGTCGTTCATTTGCGGGCCTCCGCTATAGTCTGGACGAAGACGCCGGGGATGGTGACCCTGTCCTGGTCCAGTTGGCCGATTTCGACCACGTTTTCAGCCTCGGCGATCACTTCGTCGGCGGCCATGGCCATCACGGTGTTGAAGTTCTTTTCGGATTTGGCGAGAAAGCAGTTGCCCTGCCTGTCGCAGGTAGTGGCTTTCAGCAGAGCGAAATCGGCTTTGAGCGGAAGCTCAAGCAGGAATTCCTGGTCGTCTATCATGACCTTCTGCTTGCATTCCTCCACCTTGGTTCCTATACCTGTAGGGGTAAGCACGCCGCCCAGGCCGGCGCCGGCGCTGCGTATGCGCTCGGCCAGCGTGCCCTGGGGCACCAGCTCCACTTTCATTTCGCCGGAGTTCATTTTCTGCCCCGCCACGGGGTTCAGGCCGATGTGCGAAGCTATCAGCTTGGACACGCGGCCCGCGACGATGAGCTTGCCTATGCCTTTATCCGGGAAGCCTGCGTCGTTGGTGATGACGGTGAGGTTTTTGGTGCATGCTTCCAGTATGGCGTCCAGCAGCGAAAGCGGCTGGCCGCAGCACATGAAGCCTCCGACCATGATGGAGGCTCCGTCTTTAATTTTCTTAGCGGCTTCCTGCGTTGTGATTACTGGTTTCATAAATAGCGGTTTCTCCGGTGTTACAGCAGTTCTACGCAGGCGGCAATGCCCATGCCGCCGCCGATGCAGAGCGTGGCCAGGCCTTTTTTTGCCTTGCGGCGGCGCATTTCGTGAATCAGCGTCGTCATGATTCTGGCGCCGCTGGCGCCTATGGGGTGGCCTATGGCTATGGCGCCGCCGTTGACGTTCACTATCTCGCGGTCGAAGCCGAGGTCCTTTGCCACGGCCAGCGACTGGGAGGCGAAAGCCTCGTTGGCTTCGATAAGCTGCACGTCCTTGAGGGTCCAGCCTGCTTTTTTAAGCGCCAGCTTAACGGCTTCCACTGGCCCGACGCCCATGATGGCCGGGTCGGTTCCGTGCCAGGCATAGGAGGCCAGGCGGGCCACCGGCTTGAGATTGTGCTTTTTGGCCCCGGCGGAGGAGCTGAGCAGCAGGCAGGCCGCGCCGTCGTTGATGCCGGAGGCGTTGCCTGCGGTAACGGTGCCGTCTTTTTTGAATGCGGGCTTGAGCTTGGCCAGCACCTCGGCCGTGGTGGTCGGGCGGGGGTATTCGTCCTTGTCGAAGACAAGCGGGTCGCCTTTCTTTTGCGGTATGGAGACGGGGATTATTTCGTCCTTGAACTTCCCTTCGGCCTGCGCCTTGCCGGTTTTCTGCTGGGAGAGGGCCGAGAAAGCGTCCTGCTCCTGGCGGGTTATGCCGTATTTGGCGGCCACGTTTTCGGCTGTGACGCCCATGTGGTAGTCGTTGAAAATGTCCCAGAGGCCGTCGCTTATCATGGTGTCGGTGCACTGGCTGTTGCCCATGCGCATTCCCGTGCGCGCGGTTTTAAGCGCATAAGGGGCGTTGCTCATGCTTTCGGTGCCGCCCGCTATGGCCACTTCGGAATCGCCGCATTTGATGGCCTGGGCCGCGCTTGCCACCGCCCTCATGCCAGAGCCGCACACCATGTTTATCGTCATCGCCGTGCGGGTGTTGGAGATGCCGGCCGCTATGGCCGACTGGCGGGCTATGTTCTGCCCCTGCGCCGACTGCAGCACGCAGCCGAGAATGACTTCGTCCACCGCTTCCGGTGAAAGGCCGTGTTTTTTTAGCAGGGCTTCTATAGCCAGTTTGCCCAGCGAGGCGGCGCTGAAAGAGGACAGCGAGCCGCAGAAAGAACCTACGGGGGTGCGCAATGCGTCTGTTATCAGAATTTCGTCGTTCATCAAATGCCTCACATTAATTTTTTTGCTTCTTCAAGCGATTCGGCTATCATGTTCGCCACATAGGTAAGGTCTTTGGGGGAGTGGCGGTAGGCTATGTAGCCGTGGTGATAGGGCTGCAGGAAAACCTTGCGCCGTATCAGCTGAGTGTAGAACTCGGTGCGGAGCTTCTTGTAAAGCTGCTTGTCGTCCTTGCGGAAAGTGATGAAAGGCATCCAGGGTCCGCCGGACAGGTCGCAGGGGACGCCGCTTTCCTCCAATATTTTGGAGACTTTTTTGGCGAATTTGTTTCCGCGCTCCTTGATGACGTCCTGCACCTTGTTGCGCTCCATGAAGTCCAGCGTGGCCATAGCGGCCACCATGTCCAGCGCATTGGGGAAGAATGTGGAGCTCAGGAACACCTTCTGTTCCAGCACGTTCATGATTTCTGTCTTGCCCACGACGGCGCTCAGGGCGTAGCCGTTGGCCAGGGCCTTGCCGAACACCGACAGGTCAGGCGTTACTCCGAACTCTTTCTGCGCCCCGCCGATGTTCACGCGGAAGCCGCTGCGTATCTCGTCGAAAATCAGCACCGCGCCGTACTGGCGGGCCAGTTCCTTAGCTCCTTCCAGGAAGCCGGGGTTGGGCATCTGCACCTCGTGTGCCAGCGGGTGGCCTACGGGGGTCACTATTATGGCCGCCGTCTCGGGCCCGTGCTGCTTCATCAGTTCGCGCAGCTGCTCTAGGTTGTTGTACTCGAATTCGTAGACGTCCTCGTAGAACTTCTTGTCTATGCCGCCTTTTACTTCCACGCACCAGTCGTGCCAGCCGTGGTAGCCGCAGCGCAGCACCTTCAGTTTTCCGGTGAAGCCGCGCGCCACGCGCACCGCCGTGGTGGTGGCGTCGGAGCCGGTTTTCACGAAGGCGCATTTCTCGCAGCTGGGCACCAGCGCCTGAAGGCGCTTTGCCAGCGCGTTCTGCACGGGCTGCACTAGCGACATGCAGAATCCCTTGTCCTTTATCTGGCGTATCACCGCGTTGTCTATCTCCCGCTCGCGGTGGCCGATGATTATCGGGCCGTAGGCGCAGAGCATGTCTATGTACTCGTTGCCGTCCACGTCGGTGACTTTGCCTCCCTTGGCGGAGTCGAAAAACGTCGGGTATTCGCCGGGGACGAAATTGTAGGGGCGTCGTATGCCCATCATGGCTCCGGGAATAAGTTCCCAGGCCTCTTTGTACAGTTTTTCCGAATTGGCAAGCGTAAGTTTTTCCGTCATGAATGCTCCTTGAGGCAGTTGTAGAAAACAGGCAGAAACCGCGTACACATTATAACAAAATCCGCGATATGAACATCTCGCATAAATGTTATATTAAGAGGGCCGAAATCCGCGGCCCGCGTACTCATCCATGAATATCGAGAAACAGTTGAAAGGCAGGCTTACTTTCATCACCGGTTCGGCCAAGAACGCGGGTAAAACCACTTTTCTTAATTACGCGCTGGCGCATCTTGGCGGACGCGGGACGGCCTTCATGTCGGTGGGGGTGGACGGCGAACAGCATTGCTCGCTTACCGCGATAGCCAAGCCGCGCGTGGCCGTGCGAGCGGGCGACGTCTTTGTCACCACCGACGCCATGGCTTCCGTTTCCGACGCGGCGCTGGAGGCCGTCCAGGCGTTTCCGTGGAAGACCGTGCTGGGCAGGATAGGCGTGTTCCGCGCGGGAAGGCCTGGTTTCGCGGAACTGGTAGGCCCTGAAACCAACGGGCAGGCCGCAGAGGTGCTGGCTTTCCTGTCTTCGCTGGAGGGCGTGGACACTGTTTTGGTGGACGGCGCGCTGAACAGGCAGACGCAGGCCGCCATCGCCGAGGGCGGAGTGGTGCATGTGGCGAAAGTGGACGCGCAGAATTTTACATCGGCCTGCCAGCAGTTGCAGCTGCTGGCCGAGCTGTCCGCGGTGCCTTCGCCGGGGAAACGCCGCACCATGCGCGTGGACGGGGCGCTCACCGCCGAACGGGCCGCCGCGCTTCCTGAAGATGCCGGGGACGTCCTGTTGGAGGATTACACCAAAAACTTTTTGACGCTCGCGCAGTGGCGGCGTTTTGCGTCAGGCCGCTCAGTTTATTTCCAGAGCCCTTTCAATTTGAGATTTATAGTGCCCGTGCTGAACGAGGTTCCCGAAAAAGAATTCTGCCGGGCGCTGGGGCCGCGGGCTATGAGGCTGGTGGCGCCAAATCCGTTTCTCGAGAGGAAAAATTAATGGACGCTTTCCGCGAGTTTGCAGAGATAGAGGCTGTGCTGGGGCATTTCAGGCCGCTTACGCCTTACGGCCGCGCAAAGAAGGAGGAGCGGGAATTTTTCTCGTCCGAGCCGGCGCTGGATGCCGAATACGGGCTGATTGACGCGGGGCTGGCGTTCATTCGCCGTTCTCCGTCGGCGGCGGACAGGGCGGAGTTCCATTTGAAAAATATTCCCGCGCTTGAGCGTGGCGCGGATTTCAGGCCGGACATAACCGATATCCTGTTGTGCAAGAAATTGTTGCACCATGTGCGCGGGCTTTGCGCGGTCGTGCCTCCGGCATTCAAAAAGGCTGTCGGTTTTGAATGGAAATCGCCGCGCCTGTATGACCGGCTTGGCCTGGGCGGCGGGGGGGAAACATTTTATCTGGCCGACGCTTATTGTCCCGGGCTGAAAAAACTGCGCGGTGAAATCAGGGCGCTGGACCTTGGCCTGGAGAAGGAACGGTTGGCGGAATGTTCGGCGCTCAAAAAAAAGCTGGGCCTGGATTTCGGCGCGCGGCAGTTCTTACTGCTTCCGGACGGGCATCCGGCCTGCAAGGAGCATGGCTGGCTGTTATTTTTGGAACGCTATGACTCTTCCACTATGACTGCAAAGCCGGTCCACGGCGGCGAATTCCTGTCTTTGTCAGCACGGCGTGAGCAGCTGGTCAGGGAGGAGAAGCGGCTTGAGTCGTCAGTCTTGCGGGATTTGGCTTCTGCGCTGAATGCTGAAAGCGCCGTGCTGGCCGCCTATATCCGCTCGGTTGAAAAGCTTGACTGCGCTCTTGCAAAAGCCCGCATGGCGCTGAGCCTTAAGCTGTCGAAGCCGCTCTTCCTGTCGTCGGGAAAGGCTATCGCCGTGCGCGGCGGTAGACTGCTGCCGCTTGAAGCCGCGCTGGCCGCCAAGGGGCTTAAATACACGCCGCTGAGTTTTGATTTCACGGGCGGACGCGTGGCAGTGGTAAGCGGTTCCAACATGGGCGGCAAAACCGTGGTGCTGAAAACCCTGGCCCAATTGCAGTTGCTGGCGCAATGCGGATTTTTTGTTCCGGCTGACGCTTTCCGCACGGTGCTGTTCAAGGGCGTTTATTACGCCGGATATGGCGTGCAGGCGCAGACCGGCGGTTTAAGCAGTTTCGGGCTGGAACTGCATTCTTTCATGCAATCCTATGCTGTTAAGGAGCGGCCCTGCCTGTTCCTGCTGGACGAGTTCGCCCGCACCACGAATTCCGAGGAAGCATCGGCTCTGTTGTCGGCTATTATTGAGGCTTTCAGTTCAGATTCAGGCATCTATGCTTTTATCGCCACGCATTTTTCCGGCCTGCGTGCGGCGAAAGGGTCGGCTTTCTACAGAATGCTGGGGCTGGACGGCGCCGCTTTGGCAAAACGCATGCGCGGGCCCCGGCGCGATTTGGCCGGCGCTCTTAAAACAATAAACCAGCATATGCGCTATCAATTGCGGCGCGATGCCGGTAAAACTAAAATATATGACGCTTTGAAGATTGCGCAGATTTTGGGTTTTGACGGGCGCATAACGTCGCGCGCCCTTAAGATTATGGAGGAGACACATGAAAGCTAAGCTGGGCCTTCCGGCAGCAAAAATAAAACGGGCGAGAAAGCTGGCGCAGGAAATAGCCGCGCCGGTTCAGAAATATATAGCGGGACACACGTCGGTGACAGTGGAGCGCGCCACGCTGCGCCTGCTGGGCGCGGACGGCGCGGACGCAAACGGGGTGCCCGTGCCGAATATGGTGGTGGATTCCCTGCGCGGCAATCTGCAGTCCGGCGCGGCCAGGATCTACATCAGCGCCCTGCTTTCGCGCGGAAAGACCGCGCCGGAGCTTAACGCCGAAATAGCGGCCGGGCTGGATATTTCCAGGATGCCGCTGGCCCCGCTTTCCGAGATAGAGAAAAAGGCCGCCGCAATTATCCGCGAAATAGACGCCCGGATAGGTGGAAACGTCAGGGAGCGCAACCGCCGCCTTGGGAAGAGCAAGGGCATAAAGTCGCCGCTTCTGTACGTGATAGTGGCCACAGGCAATATTTACGAGGACGTGAAGCAGGCGCAGGCCGCGGCGGAGCAGGGCGCGGATGTGATAGCCGTCATAAGGACCACCGCACAGAGCCTGCTGGATTATGTCCCTTTCGGGGCCACCACCGAGGGGTTCGGCGGCACCTACGCCACACAGGAGAATTTCCGCATAATGCGCGCGGCGCTGGACGAAACCTCGGAGAAGATAGGGCGCTACGTGCGGCTGGTGAACTACTGCTCCGGGTTGTGCATGCCGGAAATAGCGGCCATGGGCGCGCTGGAACGCCTGGACATGATGCTCAACGACTCAATGTACGGCATCCTGTTTCGCGACATAAACATGTACCGCACTTTCGTGGACCAGAATTTCTCGCGCATGATAAACGCGCGGGCCGATATAATCATCAACACGGGCGAGGACAACTACCTCACCACGTCCGACGCTGTGGAGAAGGCGCACACGGTGCTGGCCTCGCAGTTCATCAACGAGCGCTTCGCCAAAAACGCCGGCATGCCCGAGGAACTGATGGGACTTGGCCACGCCTACGAGATGAATCCGGAGATTAAAAACGGCTTCCTGATGGAGCTGGCGCAGGCGCAGATGGCACGGGAAATTTTCCCCAAATCCCCGTTGAAATACATGCCGCCCACCAAGTTCATGACAGGCGACATCTTCCGAGGGCTGGGCATGAACACGCTGTTCAACTTCGTGTCCAAGGCCACGGGGCAGTCCATACACCTGCTGGGGATGCTGACCGAAGCCATACACACCCCGCATCTGCAGGACCGTTACCTGGCCATACAGAACGCGCTTTACGTGATGAACAACATGGAAGGGTTTTATGACGAGATGGAGTTCCGGCGCAACGGCATCGTGGTGAAGCGCGCCAGGCAGGTGCTGGACGAGACGCTGTCCATGCTTGAGCAAACGGCCGGCAGCGGCCTCTTCAAGGCCATAGAGCAGGGCCAGTTCGCCGACGTGAAGCGCCCCGGCAACGGCGGCAAGGGTTTTGACGGCGTCTGCGAAAAGGGG
>JAAYTX010000037.1 GCA_012523635.1 Elusimicrobiota bacterium | reverse complement strand
CCCCCGTTTCAGGGTCCACCGTCTGCAGCACCGCGCCCAGTTCCGGCAGAGCCGCCTCAAGCGGGTCCTCGAGGTAAACCGGTATCAGGTCGTGGCGGCGGGCGGCCAGGCGCAGCGGCCTGGCGTAGTCTTTTTCGTCGGCGAAATCGGAGATGAGTATCAGTATCCCCTTGCGCTTGAGCACGCGGTTGAGATTGTCCAGGCAGGCGGCTATGTCCGTGCCGCGGTGGCGCGGCTCGTGGGCCAGTATTTCGCGCACTAGGCGCAGCACGTGCTTGCGCCCTTTGCGCGGCGGTATGTAAAGTTCGGGCTGGTCGGAAAAGAGCATTATGCCGGCCTTGTCGTTGTTTTGCAGGGCGGAGAAGGCGAAAAGGGCGGATAATTCAGCGGCTATGCGGTTCTTGAGTTTGTTGCGGGAGCCGAAATGCAGCGAGCCAGAGATGTCGCAGGCCAGCATCATGGTGAGCTCGCGTTCCTCGACGAAGCGCTTGATGAAAGGCTTGCCCAGGCGCGCCGTCACGTTCCAGTCTATGGAACGGATTTCATCTCCCGGTATGTATTCGCGCACTTCGGCGAATTCCATGCCGTGGCCCTTGAAGATGCTGTGGTATTCGCCGGAAAAGGTTTCCGACACCAGCTTCCCGGTGCGGACTTCTATGCGGCGTACCTGCTGCAGCAGTTCTGCGGTAAGCATGTCCGGCGGCTCAAGGCACTTCCACGGCCTCGAAAATCATCTGCACTATCTTGTCCGGGCTGACGCTTTCGGCCTCGGCCTCGTAGGTCAGCAGGACGCGGTGGCGCAGCACGTCAAAGCCTATGGCCTTCACGTCTTCCGGAGTGACGAAGCCGCGCCCGTTTATGAAGGCGAAGGCTTTTGCGGCCTGC
Organism: Elusimicrobiota bacterium; assembly: GCA_012523635.1. GTDB lineage: Bacteria > Elusimicrobiota > Elusimicrobia > Elusimicrobiales > Elusimicrobiaceae > JAAYTX01. The sequence continues at coordinate 5,246 of JAAYTX010000037.1, read as the reverse complement.
GCCAGGAAGATGGTGGCGCGCGGGCTGGCACCGTAGGAAATCCAGGGCTTTATTTTTTCCAGGCGGTAGGCTCTCGGGTCGCGGGTGGCCTGCACCAGGTCGACGATATAGTTCTTCACCTTCTCGTCCATGTAAATGCTGTCGGCGGTTTTGCGGGCCTCAAGCAGCTGCTCCGGCGAGATGATGCGGCCCACCTGCGGCTTGACGTTGGTGGCCATGCGTTCCAGTATTTCCTTTTCCTGGCTTTTTGTGGGGTATACCACGTTGAGCTTGAGCATGAAGCGGTCCACCTGCGCTTCCGGAAGCGGGTAGGTGCCTTCCTGCTCTATGGGGTTCTGGGTGGCCAGCACCATGAACAGTTGCGGGAGCTTGTAGGTGTCGTCGCCTATGGTGACCTGGCGTTCCTGCATGGCTTCCAGCAGGGCGCTCTGGACTTTGGCCGGAGCGCGGTTTATTTCGTCGGCCAGCACCAGGTTGGAGAATATAGGGCCTTTCTTGGGGGCGAAGGTGCCGTCCTTGGGGTTGAAGATGAGCGTGCCTGTTATGTCGGCGGGCAGAAGGTCAGGCGTGAACTGTATGCGCTGGAACAGCGCGGAGATGGAATCTGACAGCGTTTTCACGGCCAGCGTCTTGGCCAGGCCGGGCACGCCTTCTATCAGGATATGCCCGTCCGCCAGCAGGGCCACCAGCATCTTGTCCAGCAGGTCTTCCTGGCCCACTATGACCTTGCTGACTTCCCTGCGCAGTTCCTGCAGCGCCAGGTTGTCTTCCTGTACCTTCTTGTTTAGTTCGCGTATCTCCATGGCAGGCACCTCTGTGTAGGTTGCGTTTAAGGCAGTAATCTCCCCTCTGAACTATGATAAAAAATTTTGCAAATTTTATGCGGCTTTTTCAACAGTATGCGGGGGATGCCGGTCAGAGCGAATCAAGATAGATGCCGCGCAGGCGCTGCCGGGCGGTTTCGCGGAGGCGGCTGTCCAGCGCCGGATGTTTTTCCAGCAGGCGTTTGAAAGCGTCCACTTCAAAACGGAAGACCACGGTTTCTTCTGAGGTTCTGACGGAGGCCGTGCGCGGAGTGCCCATTAGAAACCCGATTTCGCCGAAGAAATCGCCGGGCGCCAGTTCCGCGATTTGCTCGGGTATGGCGCGGTTTTTGCTGACCCAGACCCCGGCCTTGCCGGAGTATAGCACATAGAAATCCAGGTCGGAGTCCCCCTCGCTTACTATTTCGGTGCCGGGAGGGCAGGCGTAAGCGCCGGAAGGCAGGGTGTCCAGCAGCGCGGCGAAATCTGGGACAAGCGCGTCGCCCAGTTCGGCAATGCGGAGCTGTTCCGCAAGCCTGGAAAGCATTGTCGGCGTTGTTACTACGCGCTTGAGGCTGCTGTTCATTTTTCCGGCCTCACTGCGGTTTTGCCGGTTTCCTTTATTTTCTTCTGCATGTCGTCGTAAAAAGTGTCCACCAGATAGTTGGCCGCGTATTCCACCGCTTCGGAGCCGCTGATGCCCTCGGTGGTGTAGGAGCCGGCCCAGGTAACCTCTCCCGTTTGCGTATCAACCATGCGCATTGTGAGCGTGGCCTGGGCGTATTTGGTGTAGACATGCGGGATGCGCTTTATAGTGGTAGTTATAGTTGGGGACTGCTGTGCCGGTGGCTGGCCGCCGGGCCTGCCGCGTCCGCCATGTCCCCCCTGGGGCGGCACTCCCCCGGAGTTGATTTGCACGCTGGCCGCTTCTATCATGGCCACATCCTGTTTTTCCGGGGTGTAGGAGGCGATGCTGCCCATCATGAAGCCGTCCACCCCGAGAATATTGCCCAGTTCGCGCGCAGTGGAGGCGGAAATATATCCCTGAGCCCCTATTTTCTGCTCGGCTATGATTTTGTCCAGTTCGGCGCGCTCAACAACGCTGAAGCCCTTTTCCATCAGCGCGCGCGTCACCATGTCGTCGACCCCCGATATCCCGGATGAGCCGGAGTCGATGCCGGCCACGGCCACGCGTTTAAGTTTCGAAAAATCGTAGGTGGAACTGATGGCGCTGTGCCTGGCTGAACAGCCGCAGAGCAGCAGCGCAAGCAGCGCGAAGGTCAATCTAGGTGAATTCATTTCGGGAGCGGGTGGTTGAATTTGTCGAGGGCGTCCAGGTGGCGCTTGGCCATTTCAAGGGTTTCGGTGTCGCTTGCTGGGGCGGCAGCTATCACCGCCTGCCAGTTTTTGCGGGCTTTCTGGATGTAGCCGGGTTTCTGGATGGGGCGCCATATCGCCATTCCTTCATAAAGAAGGGCCAGGGCGGAGTTGGCCTGGTAAAGCTTTGGGTCCAGTTCCGCGGCCTTTTCAAGCGAAACGGCGGCATTGTCCCATTCCCGCAGTTTCCGGCAGGTGAGCCCAAGGCTTAGGTGAAGTGTTGCGTTATCGGGGTCCGCGCTTATGGCCTGCTGAAACTTGGCCTTGGCCTGGGCATACTGCCCCTGGCGGGCCAGCGCGGCGCCGTCAGCCGCAAGAGACGCCGTGTCCTGTGCAAAAGCACAGGCCCCGCAGAGCAGCATAATCAAGGCTGGCAAAGCGGGGCCTTTTTTCATGGCGCAATCAGTCGGGAAGGGCGACTTCCGTGGTGCTTTGGCAGGCTATGCAATATCTGGCAAAAGGCAGCGTGCGCAGGCGCTTGACTGGAATGGTGCGTCCGCAGCCCTGGCAGGAGCCGTAAATGCCTTTTTCCATGCGGCGCAGGGTGGCTTCAATCTGGTCAAGCATCTTGTAGTCGTTGTCGGAAACTTCAAAGAGGATTTCCTTGTCAAGCGACTGGGAGGCTTGGTCTATGGGGTCTCCAACTTCAGCCTCGGGCATGTCCAGGTTTTTCTTTTCCTGTATGCGCGCGACTATATCCTGCTTCATCTGTTTCAAATGGCTTTTAATTTCAGCGAGTTCTTTCGCGGTCAGCTGTCCAATCGCGGCGGAGTTTTTTGCCGGAGCAGCCTGTTTTGCCGCCGCTTTCGCGGAAGATGCCGGTTTTTTTGAGGCTTTCGGCGCGGTTTTTTTAACTGCGGCGGGGCGTTTTGGCGCCGCGGCCTTTTTTTTGAGAGCTGGTTTTTTCTTGCTCTGTATTTTCTTTTTCATGGGACAGTGGACTCCTTGAGGATTGACGCTTACTCTGGAGAAGCGAAAATTGTCCTGTCGGCGCGTTTGAACACGGGCTTCCAGGTCGGCAGGTCAAAGTTTATGGAGAAGCGGTGCACATTGCCCAGTTCACCCATGTTGCCGAACGAATAGTCAAACCGGAAAGTGCCGAAAGCTATGCCTGCGCCGAATGCAAGGCCGGCGGCGCCGTCCTGTATGCGGGCCTGCTGGGTGTTGTAGCCGCCGCGCATAGCCACGCCCATGTTTCTGTCCGAGAACATTTCGACTTCGGCGCCGATCGTGGCATAAGGGTCGGCGCTCTTGGGGAAGTTGGCATCCAGCGCAAAAAGCAGATGGTCAGTCAGGGAGACGGCCCCGCCGGTTTTGATGTTGAGCGGCATCGGGTCTGTATCCTGGTCGTATTTCGTACCCTTGCCAAGGTTCTGCACCGTAAAGCCCAGGCGGTATGGGATTTTGGCGAAATGGAAGGTCATTACGCCGATGTCCAGGCCGTAGGCGGTGGCGGAATTGACGATTTTAGAGGAGATGTATTTGCCTGACACGCCTATTGCGACGTCGTGGTCCTTGTCTGAGAGGTCCACCACCGAGTAGCAGTAGGAGAGGTAATAGGCGGCGTCTTTGGGACGGAAATAGTCGTTGTTCCAGTTGCCGTTGATGTCGGTGCGCTTGATGTCCCCGATGTCGGTCATCATGGCCGATGCGGACATAACGGTGGTCTGGTTGAAGCGGTATGCGTAGGAGAAGTAATTATACGTGATGCCTTCCACATAGTTGGCGCGCATGAATGTGCCGGCCATTTTCTGCACCTGGGCCAGGCCGGCGGGGTTCCAGTAGGCTGCTTCGGCGCCTTCGGCCACGGCGGTGTACGCGCCGCCCATGCCCAACGGGCGTGCGCCGACGCCAAGGTTCAGGAAGTCGGAGCCGGTTGTGCCTGCGGCCTGCGACGAAAACGACGCCGCGCCCGCAGTCATCGCGCAGGATGAGAGCAGGACCATGCAAAGCAGCAGGCGTTTAATGGAATGGTTCATGCTCAGCGTTCCATGGCCACCTTGAAGATTTTCTTCTCTCCCCCGCCCTCAAGCACGGCCAGGTAAACGCCGCTGGCCATTTTTTCTCCGGAGGAGTTGCGTCCGTCCCAGGTTATCGGGCTGACGCCGCTTTTCTGCGTTTCCCACGCTTTCACGCCGCTGAGCGTGTAGAGGCGGAGTTTTGTGCCAGCCGGTATGCGGTCAAAATACATGTAGATCTGGCCCTGATTGGGGAAGAACGGGTTCGGATAAATAAGCACATTCTCCAGGTTGGAGGCCGCGCCAGGCTCTACCAGCTGGAAGTCCGAGAAGTGGTTGATGGTGGCCGTGACTTCCTGGGCGGTTTCCGATACTGAGGTTTTCTGCGTCAGGCAGTTGCCCGTGGAGACCGCTCTTGCCAGGGCCATGCTGGCCGGGGTGCGGCCAGTCAAGTCATTGTGCGTGGCGCCGACATTGTTGGTGTAGGCGTATTTAAACTTGACCGTCACCGGCACTTTCGGCTGCACTCCGGTGCTCGTAATAATTTCGAACACAGGCAGGTCCACCTGCGGAGGAATAGTCGTCTGCTGGCAGGGGTTGGCCGTAGAGGATACGCCGAAAGCTATCTGTGTGCTGGGGTCGTCGAAGGCGTTCTCTGGTATGGTCAGCGTGACCTGACGGTTGTCCGGCAGGAGGCCCGTTATTGTCCCTTCCGAGGCCAGCCCGGATATATAGCCGGCTTTGGCGGCCGCCGCGCCGCCAAGAGTGGTCAGGTAGTCGGCCCCGTTATAGCTCAAGGTTGTCAGCGCGGAGTTCACGCCGTCGCCGTTGGTGGAGGCTACGTAGAACCGGTAGTCGGTGTTCGTAAGCAGGCCGGTGGCAGTATAGGTGGTAACCTGCAGATTGGCCGAGGTGTCCACCAAGACCTGCTGGGTTTCAAAAGTTGTGGCAGGCGGCACGCGCCTGGCATACAGGATGCGGTATTTGGTTCCGGCAGGGTTGGAACCGGCTTCCCAGTAGAGATATGCCTGCGAAGGCCCAACATTTGAGGCCTGCAGGTTCTGCGGCGCTGTTGAAAGCGTGTATATGCCGGTAGATACAAGCAGGT
>JAAYTX010000036.1 GCA_012523635.1 Elusimicrobiota bacterium | reverse complement strand
TATAGCCCTGTGAGATGAAAAGCGCTTCCGACAGGGAAAGCTGGTCGGCTGTGAAGGCGACCACGGCACCGCAGGCCTGTGTAACGGAACAGCCCGTCGCCCTGAATTTTATGGCGCTTATGCGGCCCTGCGACACCACCAGCGAAAACCCCATTTTGTCTCCGCAGGGGCCGGTGACGTCCGAAATGCCGTCGGGCTTGTCCAACTCGCCCGAATATTTTATGGCGGCTTCTTCCATGCTGATTTGTCTATCAAGCGGCATTGATCAGCTCCTGTATTTTAAGCCAGACTGCGGTGATTTCGTCCGAAAGCTGTTTGTCGCCGTATTGGACCAGCGGTATTCCAGCGCTTATTGCTTTTCCCGCCGCCTGGCTGAAGGATATGCGTCCGGCCACGGGTATTTTATTGTCGCGGCAGTAGGCTTCTATTGCCTCCGCGTTTTCGTGGTTTATGTCCCACTTGTTGATTATTACGGCTGACCGTATGTTGAAATGCGCGGCGGTCTGCGCGGCGCGTTTCATGTCGTGCATCGCGGGAAGCGTGGGCTCAGTGACTATAACGGCCAGGTCCGCGCCGGAAAGCGAGGCCATAACCGGGCAGCCGGTTCCGGGCGGGCCGTCGGCTATCAGCAGTTTGGACCGGCGTTCCCTGGCCAGGTCAAACGCTGCCTCTTTGATTTTGCTCACCAGTTTGCCGGAATTTTCCTCGCCTATGCCAAGTTCGGCGTGCACCAGCGGGCCGAAAGCCGTGTCCGAGATAAACCATTTGCCGGACAGTCTGTCCCTCATAGTTATGGCTTTGGCCGGGCATTTGGCCGCGCAAAGGCCGCAGCCCTCGCAGGAAAAAATGTCGGCGGTGAACCCCGGCGTCACCGCATCGAAACGGCATAGTTCGCGGCATTTGCCGCATTGCGTGCATGCCTGCCGAGCTATGACGGCATATTTTCCGCCGTAAAAATCGGCGCTGGTGCGGATTTGCGGGTGAAGCAGCAAATGCATGTCGGCGGCGTCGACATCGCAGTCCACGCATACCGTTTGCCGGGCTAGCGCGCAGAACGATGCCGTGAGTGTGGTTTTTCCTGTTCCGCCCTTGCCGCTGATGATTACCAGATGTTTCATGGTGCCGTTAAGGTTCCTCAGTTATTGCGTGCCTGATTCTTTCGCCGATTTTATCCGCCAGTTCCCTGAAAAAGCGTATGTACTGCGGTTTGTCGGAAAGCAGGCCAAGCCCTTTTGAGTATAGCGCCGCTATTTCCCGGTCGAAGGGGAGGCGCCCTAAAAGCGGCACACCGGCTTCCGTGCAATATGCATCTATCATTTTGGAGTCGTCGGCGCGGTTAATGAACACGCCATGCCGTATGCCGAGCTTGCGCACTGTTTCCACGGCAAGCTTGAGATCGTGCAGTCCGAAAGGGGTTGGTTCGGTAACTAGCAGGCAGAAATCGCTCCCTTTCACCGCAGTCATCATGGGGCAGGAGGTGCCGGGCGGGCAGTCGAGAATCACTGTTTTTGACCGGTTTATTTTCTTTTTTAGCGCCTTGATGAGCGGCGGGGCTTTGGGTTCTCCTATGTTAAGCCTGCCGCAGGCGTAATCCAGATTCCCGGCGCGTCCCGTTTCTATGACGCCTATCTTTTTCCGGGTTTCGGAAATTGCGCCTTTGGGGCAGGCTAGGGCGCACGCTCCGCAGCTGTGGCACAGTTCGGGCAGGAACAGCACGTCCCACCCGCCGGACAGCGGCTTGAACACGTTCATGGCGCGGAAGGCGCAGGCTTCGGCGCAGGCTTCGCAAAAATCGCATTTGGCGCGGTCTATGCGCGGCACCCGCACGGTTAGGTCCTCGGCGGAGGAGATTCCCGGCTTCAGGAAAATATGCGCGTTGGGCTCCTCGACGTCGCAATCTACTATCTGCGCGTTCTCAAGCGCCAGGGCCAGGTTCACCGCTATAGTGGTTTTGCCGGTTCCGCCCTTGCCGCTGGCTATAGAGACAATCATTTCCCCGCCTTCATGGTGACCAGCGTCTTGCCGGGAAGCGATTTGAAGTTGGCGCCCTGCGTAAGATGCGTTATCAGCAGGGGGATGTCGCGCACGCGCGTTCCGGAAACCACGTCTATGCCGTGCTTAAAGACTAGCGGGCTCAGCGGGGCCGAGGGTCCAAGCAGTAGCTTAAAAGCGTCCGGGCGGCAGTGTTTGATTATCCCTTCGAAGGTTCCGTTTATCAGCGTCATGGCGCTGATGGCCACCGCGTCGGCTTCTGGCAGCAGTTCGGGGATTTTTTCCGACGGCAGGTCCAGGCCGTCCCGCGGATTGAGTTCGAACACCAGCAGTTTTCCGGCTATGCCCCGCAGGCGTTCCGTGAACGGGAAATGCCCTATCACCGCTGTGGTTTTCCCTGCCGCCTTCCCGGCCAGGATCTGTTCGGCGTTGATTTCCTCGCACCGCGTTTGCGGCAGGGCGGAGTTTATTGCCGCCATGCCAAGCGAGGCCTCCAATCCGTTGCCTGAAAAGACAAACCGTGCCACTTCTTTGACCGGGGCGCCGCGCAGTTCCCCGGCCCTGCTCACCGGGCCGCTGCAGCGGGCCGCCCGCACTGTGGAGGCCAGCCCGCAGTTTAAGGCGCCATCTTCCAGCCCGGCCACCACCGCCGTGGTGAACACGCCTGTATAGGCATCCAGCACTACGGCTTCGGGCAGGGAGGAGACAAGCTGTTCCAGCAGGCTCATCAGGATTTTTTCCCAGCGTATTCCTGCGCCGCCTGGCGTACCGTCTTGGCGGATGTAAGGCCGGTGACCGCGCTTATTTTGGCGGCCGCAAGCGCCGTTACGGCATTGGGGCCGAGTTGGCCTGTCAGCACGGCGCTCACGCCGTGCGCGGAAACCTGGCGCACTGCCTCGGGGCCCGCGCCTCCGGACATTGATCCCGCCGCGTTTAGCAGCGGGGTGAATTTCATGGTTTCAGTGTCCACTATAAGGAAATAAGGCGCGCGGCCGAATTTTTCGCTCACCTGCGAATCCAGGCTGCCGCCCATTGACGATATCGCTATCAGCATTGTGCGCTCCTAGTGACAGGC
>JAAYTX010000035.1 GCA_012523635.1 Elusimicrobiota bacterium | reverse complement strand
TGGCGCTCAATGGGAAATACGGCAAGTCCGGCCTGCAGGTCGTCGCGGTCAGCGTGGACGCGGACGCGGATATGGCGGGCTATGCCCGCCAGTACGGCATCACCTACCCGATAGCGCTGGATACAGAACAGGAAACTGGTGCCGCCTACCGCCTGCGCGGTACGCCGACTTTTGTGGTTGTAGACAAGCAGGGAAAGATGAGAAGATACTGGGCCGGGTTCGACACCGCCTTGGTCCAGGCAATGGAGAGCGCCATAACCGAGCTGCTGCAGGAACCGGCCTGAAGATGTCTCCCAGCCAGACAGAAAAAATTTATCTGATAGACGCGCACGGCTTTCTTCACCGCGCCTACCACGCATTGCCCAAGCTGTCCACGTCTTCGGGGCAGGAAGTAGGCGCGTTGTTCGGTTTTGCGCGCATGCTTTTGCGCGTGCTTGAGGAAAAGAAGCCTTCTTACATGGCAGTCTGCTTTGATTCGCCTGGCAAAACGCGCCGCCACGGCGAATATCCTTTATATAAGGCCCACCGCAAGCCGGTGGAAGACGCGCTGGTTTCCCAGCTTGCCCTTGCCCCGGAGCTGGCTTCTGGCCTTGGGCTGCGGACGGTCGCCCGTTCCGGCGCGGAAGCAGACGACCTGATAGCCTCGCTTTGCGTCATGGCCCGCGCCTGCGGCGCCGAAGTCGTTGTGGTAAGCACGGACAAGGACTTGCATCAGCTTCTCTCCGACAGCCATGTGGCGATATGGCCCGGCGGCAAGGACCCGCTGCGCCGCGCGGAATACGTTAAGGAGAAGTTCGGGGTGGAGCCGTCCCAGCTAGGCGACTATCTGGCAATAGTTGGCGACAGTTCCGACAATATCCCTGGCGTCGCCGGAGTGGGCGCCAAGACGGCGGCGCAGCTTCTTAACGCTTTCGGCAGCCTGGAAAAGATAATGTCGGCAGCCGAGTCTGGGGCGGAAGGGATGAAGCCGTCCGTGGCGGCCAAACTGAAGGCCGGGAAGGACAGCGCCCTGTTGTCCAGGAAACTTGTGGAACTGGAAAAAGACATAGATTTGGGTTTCAGTATCGAGCAATGCCGCCCCGGAGACCCTGCGGCCAACGCAGCCGAGCTGTTCCGCCGTTTTGAGTTCCGCGATTTGCTGCGTCTCAACGCAGCGGCGCGGCCAGCGCAGGATGCCCCCAAGAGCGCTGTCGGCCAGTGGGCGGAAGTGCTGGCTCAGGCCGTTTCGTCCGGGGAAGTGTTTCTTGACGCTGACGGCGGGCTGCTTGCCGTGGGCCTCAAGGACGGGCCCTGTGCGTTTGCCGCCGCCGCCTCTTTGCCGCAGGCCGACCGTTCCGCGCTTGAGCGGCTGCTTTTTGCGTCCTCTTCTCTTAAAATAGGCCATGATTTGAAGAATTTCATGCGCGTCTCCAGCATAAGGTTTCCGAAAAACGGAAATATCAGGAGCTTTGACACCATGCTGGCGTGCTATTGTCTGAATCCGGCGCGCGCCAGTTACGATTTCGAGGCGATGGCGCTTGAATACGGTTCCGGAACGCCGGCCTATTCCTCGCCCGAGGAAAAGCTGGCCGGGCGGCACGCGCAGGCATGGGGTCTCAAGGCAGTGCTTGAAGAACAGCTTCGCGGGAAAAGCCTGTTTCCTCTTTATAATGAAATGGAACTGCCGCTGATGCCTGTGCTTGCCGGAATGGAGAGCGCCGGCATAGCGGTCGACACCGCCGCACTTCGCGCTCTCGGAAATGAACTGGAGGCGGAGCTGTCCTCGCTTCAGGCCGATATAGACCAGGCTGCGGGCTGGCCGGTCAACGCCAACTCGCCCAAACAGATAGGCGAGCTGCTGTTTGAGAAACTGCAGCTGCCTCATGCCCGCAAAACCAAGACCGGTTATTCCACCGATGAAGAAACTCTTTCCGCAATCGAGGCGGCGCACCCGGTTGTCGCCAAAATACTGGCCTACCGCGAGGCCGCCAAGCTCAAGGCCACCTATGTGGACGGCCTGCTTCAGCTTGTGAACCCGGATACGGGCCGCGTGCACACCAATTTCAACCAGAACGGCACGGCCACGGGCCGCCTTTCCAGTTCCCGCCCCAACGTTCAGAACATTCCCATACGCACGGAGCAGGGCAGGCGTGTCCGCCGCGCCTTCATGGCGCGCAAAGGCTGGGCGCTGGTTTCAGCCGACTACTCGCAGATAGATTTGCGCGTCCTTGCGCATGAAAGCGGCGACGAAGCGCTTTGCGCCGCCTTCAATTCCGGGCAGGACGTCCACACCCGCACCGCCGCCGAAGTGTTCGGCGTGATGGAGGTGGGCGTTACCAGGGAGATGCGCCGCGCCGCCAAGGCAATCAATTTTTCGATAGTTTATGGGCAGACAGGGATGCGGCTGGCCCAGAATCTCGGCATTTCGCGGCAGGCCGCGCAGAAATATATCGACCATTATTTTCAGACCTATTCCGGCGTGAAAGCCTGGATAGAAAACACGGTGGCGCAGGCCAAAAAAGAAGCCAGCGTGCGCACTCTTTCCGGGCGCATCAGGTATCTGCCGGAAATAACCTCCTCAAACGGGGCCATAGCGGCCGGGGCCCAGCGCGCCGCCGTTAACACCGTCATACAGGGCGGTTCCGCCGACATCATAAAAAAGGCCATGCTGGCCGCCGACAGGCTGCTTTCCGCGGAACAGGCCGAAATGGTCATGCAGGTGCACGACGAACTGGTTTTTGAAGTCCCAGAGAAGGATTTGCGGCGCCTTCTGCCGCTGCTGCGCGGAGCAATGGAAGGCGCGCAAAAATTAAGGGTGCCGCTGATAGCAGATTTGAAGACAGGGCCGAACTGGCAGGAAATGGCCGCCGTGCCGCGCGAAAGCGGCGTCAATTCATGAGATTAGGAACCAACCCCTATAACCTTTTGCCGCCCGCCACAAAGGCGCTGATAGCGTCGTTTGTGGGGTGTTACGTCCTCAGCTATATTTTCGGCCCGCTGCTTAACGTTTATTTCGGTCTTGTGCCTTTTCTGGCTTTGGGAAAGCTGTGGCTGTGGCAGCCGTTCACCTATATGTTCCTGCACGGCTCCTTTATTCATCTGCTTTTCAACGGCTTCGCGTTGTGGATGTTCGGTAACATTCTTGAAAACCTTTGGGGCACGCCGAAATTCGTGAGATTCTATATAGTGTGCGGCCTCGGCGCGGCGCTGGCGCATGTCTTGCTCAAGCCGTATTCGATGACGCCGGTTATAGGCGCGTCCGGAGCGATTTACGGCCTGCTGGCTGCTTTCGCCGTGGAATTCCCGGAAGCCGTGGTTTACGTTTATTTTCTTTTCCCGGTAAAGGCGCGCACCATGGCCATAGCGCTGTGCGCAATAGAATTTCTGGCCAGCTTTAACACTGGCTCGCATATAGCCAACCTGGCGCATCTGGGCGGGCTATTGACCGGGCTGCTGTACCTGAAGCTCCCGCTCTGGTTCGGCAGGGCGCTGCGCCCCGCCGCAGAGCCGGGGCTGGATGAACTGCTGGACAAAGTGCGCATGCATGGCGCCGGGTCTTTATCCGCGCGGGAACGCGAGATAATGGACGGTTATTCGCGCCGCATGAGGAATTAAAAGCAGATGAATAAAATAGGCCTTAAGCGTAAGACGGGCAAACTGCTGATAGGTCTTACCGGCGGCATAGCCAGCGGCAAATCCTACGCCGCCGCGCGCCTGCGGGAGCTGGGCGCCGACATTGTCAGCGCCGACGAACTGGCCGCGCGCGAGCTGATGCCGGGAGCCGGGGCTTATCAGGCCGTGGCAGCCCGTTATGGCGAGAGAGCGCTGCTGCCGGACCGCAGCATAAACCGCAAATTCCTGGCCGGGGAGGTTTTTTCCAGCAAACAGGTGCGCAACTGGCTGGAAAGCCTGATACATCCGGCCGTGCTGGCGCGAGTGTGGGAGCTGGCCGCGAAATCGCGGCGCGCTGTGGTGGTGGCCGATATCCCCCTGCTGTTCGAGACCGGCGCGCAGAACTGTTTTGATTTCACCGTGTGCATAGATTCCCCGCTTGCGCTGCGGCTGAAGCGCGCCCGTTCACGCGGCTGGACAGCCGCCGAGTTCCGCCGCCGCGAGGCCGCCCAGCTGCCGGCCAGGCGCAAATGCGCGCTGGCCGACGCCGTGCTGCTCAACGCCTCATCCAGAAAGGATTTCGACCGCAAGCTCTCGGCCCTGTTCGAGGCTTTCGAACTGCTGCGCCGCCGGCGCAAAAATTCCAAAATTTTCCGTCCGGGCGGATCCCGGTCTATCGTATGCAAAAAGAAAGGAGCAAAGTAAACATGAACCGCACTGAAAAAGCAGAAAGCGCGGCCGCAAAAAGCGCGCCGGAAACCGCCTCGGCCCCGCAGGCCGCGCCGGCGAAGACGCAGGACCATAAGCGCCAGGCTTCGGCCCAGCCGCAGCCAGCCCAGCAGCCTCAGCAGCAGCAGGCGCAGAACGTAAAGCAACTCAACGTCAACGAGCTGTCCAAACTCACCATAGGCGAACTGAACAAGATAGCCGAGGACTTCAAGGTCGAGGGCTTTTCCGGCATGCGCAAGCAGGAGCTTATAGGCAAGCTCATAGAGGCCCAGGCCAAAAAGAACGGTTCCGTATACGGCGGAGGCGTGCTGGAAATCCTGCCGGACGGCTTCGGTTTCCTGCGCTCCGAGGACAACAACTACCTTTCAGGCGCCGAGGATATCTACGTCTCCCCTTCGCAGATAAAGCGGTTCGGCCTGCGCAAGGGCGACACCGTGGACGGCCTCATACGCCCGCCCAAGGAGGGAGAACGCTATTTCGCCATGCTCCAGGTGAAATGCGTCAACGGCATAGACGCCGAGCACAGCAAGAACCGCCCGCTGTTCGACAACCTGACGCCGCTGCACCCGGATGCGCGCTTCACGCTGGAAACCACTAAAAACGAACTGACCACCCGCGTGATAGACCTGCTGTGTCCCATCGGCAAAGGCCAGCGCGCGCTTGTGGTGGCCGCTCCCAAGACCGGCAAGACCATAATCTTACAGAAACTGGCCAACGCCCTTACCACCAACCATAAGGACATAGTGCTGATGGTGCTGCTGATAGACGAGCGCCCCGAGGAAGTCACAGACATGCGCCGCTCTGTGCGCGGCGAGGTAATAGCCTCCACCTTCGACGAGCCGGCCGACAGGCACGTGCAGGTTTCGGAAATGGTCATAGAAAAGGCCAAGCGCATGGTTGAGCAGGGCAAGGACGTGGTCATACTGCTGGACTCCATAACCCGCCTGGCCCGCGCGTTCAATACCGTCACCCCGTCCAGCGGCCGCGTGCTTTCCGGAGGTTTGGAAGCCACTTCGCTGCAGCGCCCCAAGCGCTTCTTCGGCGCAGCCCGCAACGTGGAGGAAGGCGGCTCGCTCACCATCATCGCCACCTCGCTGGTGGAAACCGGCAGCCGCATGGACGAAGTTATTTTCGAGGAGTTCAAGGGGACGGGCAACTCCGAAGTCTACCTGGACAGAAAACTCTCCGACCGCAGGATATTCCCCGCCATAGACCTCAACCGCACCTCCACCCGCAAGGAAGAGCTGCTGCTTACCGAGGATGAGCTCAATAAGGTGTGGATATTGCGCAAAGTGCTGGCGCCGCTCAACGCCGTGGACGCCATGGAACTGCTGCTGGAGAAAATCTCCGCCACCAAGTCCAACAAGGACTTTATGAAATCAATGGAGGTTTCCAGCATGTCCTGATAGACTGGACGGCGGGCTTTTGCTAGAATAGAGCAAAGCCGCTTACCGGCAACAGAGGAAAACACTATGAAAGAAGGCATACATCCCAAATACGTTATTTCGAAGGTAGTCTGCGCCTGTGGCAACGAGTTTCAGACCCGCTCCACCCGCGAACTTATAAAGCTGGACATTTGCTCGGCCTGCCACCCGCTCTTCACCGGCAAGCAGAAGATGCTGGACCGCGAAGGCCGCGTGGATAAGTTCAAGAAGAAATTTGCAGCCACTGAAGGCAAAACCGTCGTGGCCAAGAAGCCCGCGCCCAAGGCAGCCGCGAAACCGGCAGTTGCCGGGAAGGGCAAGGTGCTTTCCACCGCACCCCGCAAGACGGCGCTGAAGTCCGCCGCGCTGGTGGCGAAGGCAAAGCGCTCTACCAAGGCCCCCAAGGCTGCGGAAGCCAAGCCCGCGGAAACCAAGAAATCCTAGGTTTTCAGCCAGAAACGACAGGCTCCGGAAACGGGGCCTGTTTTTTCTTTTATAACCGTTCACTGTCATGGACCTTAAACGCTATATAGACGAATTCCGGCTTGTGGAGCACAAGCTTTCTGATGGCGCGCTCGCCCAGCAGGGCGACGAACTGCAGAAACTAAGCCGCAGGCACGCTTTTCTGCGCCCGGTGGTGCAGGCCGCCGAACGCCTGTCTAAGATAGAGGAGGAGCTCGGGGCCAGCCGCCAGCTGGCCGCCGGGGCGGACGCGGATTTGGCCGACATGGCGCGCGAGGATATAGCCCGCCTGGAGCAGGAGCACAAGGCGCTGGAAGAGGAAGTGCGGGTTTTGATGGTGCCGCCCGACCCCAATGATTCCAAGAACATTTATCTGGAAGTGCGGGCCGGCGCGGGCGGCGATGAAGCCGCGCTGTTTGCGGCGGAACTGCTGCGCGCCTATGTGCGGTTCGGGCAGGAGCGCGGCTGGAAAGTGGAAAATATGGAGTACAGCGCCACCGGGCTGAAGGGCTGCAAGAATGCGACGATTTTCATAAAAGGCGAAGGCGCCTATTCCTGGCTGCGAGACGAGGCCGGGGTGCACCGCGTGCAGCGCGTTCCCGCGACCGAGGCTTCGGGCCGCATACATACCTCCACCTGCACGGTGGCGGTTCTGCCGGAAGCTGAGGAAGTGGATGTGAGCATAAACCCTGCCGATTTAAAGATGGATACTTACCGTGCCGGCGGCGCGGGCGGGCAGAACGTAAATAAGGTGGAAACGGCGGTGCGCATAACGCACATTCCCACCGGCATTATAGTGCAGTGCCAGCAGGAGCGTTCTCAGGGGCAGAACCGCGAGCGCGCGATGAAGATGCTTCAGTCCAAGCTGCTGGCCATAGCCGAGGAAAACAAGGCCAGCGCGCAGGCCGAGGAACGCCGTTCCCAGGTGGGGAGCGGCGACCGTTCCGAAAAGATACGCACCTACAATTTCCCG
>JAAYTX010000034.1 GCA_012523635.1 Elusimicrobiota bacterium | reverse complement strand
CCTTGAGGTCCTTGCCGGTGAGGAAGGAATGCGCGGCGCGCAGCGCCGCTTCCATGACGCCGCCGGTGTTGCCGAAGATGACCCCGGCGCCGGAGTATTCGCCCATGAAGTCGGTGACTTCGCTGTCGGGCAGGGCTCGGAAGTCCACCCCGGCCTGCTTTATCATGCGGGCCAGTTCGCGGGTGGTCAGCGATACGTCAATGTCCTGGAAGCCGGAGGCGTACATCTCCTTGGTGCGGTGTATTTCGTACTTCTTGGCCGTGCAGGGCATGATTGACACCATGTAGATGTCCGACGGGTTGATGCCGTGCTTCCTGGCGTAATAGGTCTTGGCCAGCGCGCCCATGATTTCCTGCGGCGACTTGCACGACGAGAAGTGCGTTATCATGTCGGGGTAGAACTTTTCCATGTAGTCCACCCAGGCCGGGCAGCAGCTGGTGATGAGCGGCATGACGGCCTTGGGATCGGCCGCGCGCTTGGCGAACTCGCTGGCCTCCTCCATGATGGTGACATCTGCCGCGAAGCTGGTGTCGAACACCGCCTTGAAGCCAAGACGCCGCAGCGCGGTGGTCAGCTTCTTGGTTAGGTTGGTTCCCACCGGGTAGCCGAAAGCCTCGCCTATGGCCACGCGCACGGCGGGGGCTATCTGCACCACGCAGTATTTCTGCGGGTCGCGCAGGGCGTGCCACACGCTTTCTGTCTCGTCGTATTCCACTATGGCGCCCGTGGGGCAGTGGTTGGAGCACTGTCCGCAGCGTACGCAGGGGGAATCCGCCAGGCGTATCTGCCCTGCCGGAGAGATGTGGGTTTTGATGCCCCGGTCTATGAACGAAAGGGCCCACACATCCTGCGAGAACTGGCAGACGTTGACGCAGCGCCCGCACAGTATGCACTTCTGCGGGTCCAGCACTATCGTCTTGGTGGAGTCGTCGTGCGGCAGGTCGCGCAGCTTCTTGGGGAAGGCCGCTTCGCGTATGCCGAAGTCCGCCGCCAGCTTCTGCAACTCGCAGTCGTTGTTGCGGCCGCACTGCAGGCAGTCGCTGGGGTGGTTTGAGAGTATCAGTTCCAGCACGGTCTTGCGCACCTGCACGATTTCCGGGTCGTGGGTGGTTATCTCCATGCCGTTCTCGATGTCGGTGCAGCAGGCCCGGAGCATCTTGTTCTGGCCCTTTATCTTGACCACGCAGATGCCGCAGGCCGCCGTGGCCTTGAGGTCCATGTGCTTGCACAGGGCCGGTATGTCCACCTGCACCAGTTTCGCGGCTTCAAGTATGCTGGTGCCTTCGGGGACTTCTACTGGTTTTGAATTGATTATCGCCTTGACCATGATTATTTCTTCTCCACGGCATTGAATTTGCAGACTTCAAAGCACCGGCCGCACTTTATGCACTTCTCCTGGTCGATGCTGAAGCCGTGTTCCCTGTCGCCGCTGATGGCGCCGACCGGGCAGTTCTTCTGGCACATGAAGCAGCGCTTGCACGCAGCCGTGTTTATGGTGTACACGGACAGCGCCCGGCACTTGCCGGTGGAGCAGCGCTTCTGTTCTATGTGCTCGCGGTACTCGCTTTCAAAGTAGCGCAGGGTGGAGACCACCGGGTTGGGCGCGCTCTGGCCCAGGCCGCACAGCGAGGCCTTCTGCATGGCAAGCGCCAGTTCGCGCAATTTGTCCATGTCGTCCAGCCTGCCGTTCCCGGCGCTGATGCGTTCCAGCACCGCCAGCATTTGCGAGCCGCCTATGCGGCACGGCGCGCATTTGCCGCAGGATTCGTCCACGCAGAACCCCAGGTAGAACTTGGAGATGTCTATCATGCAGTCGTCGGTGTCCATCACGATGAGGCCGCCGGACCCCATGATGGAGCCCAGCTTCTGCAGATGTTCGTAGGAGATGGGGGTGTCCAGGTGCTCAAGCGGAATGACGCCGCCTGAGGGGCCGCCGGTCTGCACGGCTTTCACGTCCTTGCCGGAGATTGTGCCGCCGCCCAGCTTATATACGATATCCCTTATGGGCATGCCCATGGGCACTTCAATCAGGCCCGAATTCTTGACCTTGCCGGTCAGCGCGAAGACTTTGGTGCCCTTGCTTTTGTCTATGCCTATGGACGCAAACCATGCGCCGCCCCTGCGCAGTATTTCCGGCACGTTGGCCAGCGTTTCCACGTTGTTTATGCAGCTGGGCTTGTCCCAGAGGCCCTTCTGCGCCGGATACGGCCGACGGGGGCGCGGATAGCCGCGCTTGCCTTCTATGGAGGCTATGAGGGCCGTCTCTTCGCCGCAGACGAAAGCTCCGGCTCCGAGCCGGATTTCCAGATCGTAGCTGAACTTGCCGCCGAGGATATTTTTCCCAAGCAGGCCCGCTTCATAGCAGTCGCTGATGGCTTTCTGTATGCGTTCCACCGCAAGCGGGTACTCCGCGCGGATATAGAAGTAGCCCTTGGACGCCCCTATGGCGTAGCCTGCGATAATCATGCCCTCCACCACCGAGTGGGGGTCGCCTTCCAGCACGGAGCGGTCCATATAGGCGCCGGGGTCGCCCTCGTCGCCGTTGCAAATCATGTATTTCACGTCGCCTTTGGCGTCGTGCGCCGCTTCCCATTTAAGCGCGGTAGGGAAGCCGCCGCCCCCGCGCCCGCGCAGGCCGCTGGCCTTCATTTCGGCTATCACCTGCGCCGGAGTCATTTCCAGCAGGGCTTTTTTCATGCCGGAGTAGCCGCCCGTGCGGATGTACTCTTCCATGTTGTCGGGGTCTATTTTGCCGCAGTTGCGCAGCACTATGCGCAGCTGTCCCGGGGCCGAGGACAGGATGTTTTCCTGAACCGGCTTGCCCTGTTCCACGTGTTCGCGCAGGATTCTTACGGCTATGTCCTTGTCCACGCGGGCATACACCACGGGTTCCTTGCCGGGAAGCGTGACTTCCACCAGGGGTTCGGCGTAACACATGCCCAGGCAGCCGCATTTGCTTATCACGGCCTGCGTGTTTATTTTCGCGCCTTCAGCCGAAAGCGCGTCGAAAACGGCCTGCGCCCCCGCGGCCAGGCCGCAGGTGCTCATGCCCACCTTCACGGCGGCGCCCTTGGGCGCGCCGGCGGCGGCTATTTTTTCAAGGTCTTTGGTAGTGAGTTTGTTCATGTCAGGCCACCTTCTCTTTTTTCAGGCAATCGTTGACTATGCCGCCTATCTGCGCGGGCTGTACCTTGCCGTATACCTTGCCGTCGGCCACCACCACGGGGGCCAGGCCGCAGCAGCCTACGCAGCGCACCAGGTCCAGGTGGAACATTCCGTCCAGCGTGGTCTGGCCCGGCTTTATTTTCAGCACGCGCTCAAGCTCGGCCAGCAGTGCGGGCGCGCCTTTCAGGTAGCAGGCCGTGCCCAGGCACACCGAGATGTTGTGCTTCCCGGGCGGAATCATCTTGAAATAATTGTAGAAAGTGAGCACTTCGTAGAAGCGGGCCAGGGGAACCCCCAGCATCCGCGACAGTTCAAGCGAGATGTCGCGCGGCACGTAGCCGAGTTTATCCTGCACGTCGTGCAGAATCATGATGAGGTTGCCTTCCTTGTCCTTCCATTTGTCGACTATGGCCTGCAAATCAACATTGTATTGAGCAAGCCTTTTACCTTGAGTTTTTTCCATGTTAAGCCTCGATTGGATATTCTACAGCAATGTAATTATAGCGAATTAGGGCGGAGTAGATGTGTCTGCGCCTCCACGTATTTAACGATGGCGCTTAATTGGTTTTGGGATGCGGGGCGCGCAGGGTTACGCGCAGTATTTCTCCGCGCCGCCACAGGCGCATTCGCGGGCCCCAGGTGCCGGTACCCCGGCAGACCAGGAGGGTCATGCCGTCTATGAGATAGCGTCCTGCTATGTGAGGGTAGCGCAGTTTGACAAGGTAATTGAACGGCCAAAGCTGGCCGTCGTGGGTATGGCCTGAGAGCATCAGCCCCGCGCCGTATGCGGCGGCTTCATGTTCCAGCAGGGGGGAGTGCGATAGAAGTATCAAGCCGCCGCTGCCTGCGCCATGCATGGTTTTTTCAAGGGCGGCTCTGTCCGCGCCCTGGCGCTTTTTCACGGTCAGGTCTTCAACTCCGGCTATGGTCAGGCCTGGAGCGGCGCTAGCGTTTTCATTTAGCAGTACGCGGAACCCGGCCTGTGAGAAAGAACCAAGATGTTTGGCGGTGTCGCGGTAGCTTTCATGGTTTCCCATCGCCACCCATACGCCCAGCGGCGCGCGCAGTTCCCGGAATTCCGAGATGAATTCATTTGCGGAAACGCTGCGCCCGTCGTATATGTCTCCAACCAGGGCAATCAGGTCGGGGCGCATGGCGTTGACCTGCTCGACGCGTGCCTTCAGCCACTTGCCGCCTATGAGCGAACCCAGATGCATGTCTGTCATGACAGCCAGCACTGTTCCGTCCCGGTCCGGAGGCAAGCCGCGCAGTTCTACTTCGTAATCCGATACCGCAGGCTGGCGCAGGCCCTGCACGATTCCGATAACCGAAAACAGGATGCCTGAAGTGAGCGCGGCGGCCCGAACCTTATACGCGGTGCGCGGGAACAGGTAACCGAAGCCAGTTGCAATTTCCGCAAACAGCAGGCAGGCCGCGCAGACAAAGACAATGCCCATCCAGTCCATGCCGGCCAGTTCCAGAAAAGCCGCCATTTTCCCGGAGTGATAGTGCTGAAAAGCCCTTGCGTAAACAAACATCATCCACAACAACGCGCCGGAGCCAAGCAAAGCGGCCTTGCGCCTGCGGTCTGCGAACGTCGCAAGAGCTTGCGCGCGCCAGAAAACATAGGCCTGCAGGATTGTGATAACGCTGATTAAAACCGTTCTGAACATGAGTTCCGCCGTGGAGGGATACTATAGCAATAGTTGCCGCGCAGTCCAAATTCCGGTTCTGAAACAATCGCGGCGCGGGGTTGTTTTACTGCGTTTTATTCCTGATGCGAATTTTATTTTTTGACGCATACTAAGGTAATTTGAAGCCTGTTCTAAGGTATTACCTGATACTTATCACCGAATTATAAACAATAGAATTTTTTTATAAGTAGGGGGGGCGGCGCAAACCGCAGATACGCAAGAGGAGTTCTATTCATGACCGGACTACGCCAGTTGTCAATAAGCAAGCGTTTGTCGATTATCGTGGGGCTGTTCCTGCTCCCGGTGTTCGTGCTGTTTTATTTCGTCGACGCAGGGTATAAGACCAATATTGAATTCGGAAAAAAGGAAATGGTGGGCAATGCCTGCCAGCGTCCGCTCGAAAAACTTTTGAAGGCTGCCATTGAACGCAAGGCAGACCCGCAGGTCAACAACAAATCCGCCCTGCTGTCGGCTTTCGGCGAAGTGAAGGACGCGATGGCCTCCTACGGCGAAACTTTGCAATTCACCGACGAAGGGCTTGCCAAGCGCGGACGCGAGGACCAGAAGATAGAGGCGGTGCAGAAGAAGGTGGCGGCGCTGGCTGACGCTTCTGCCGAGTCCGCTCCGGAGAAGGCGGCCGCGCTGGAAACTGTGGTGCGCGGCATGATAACCCACGCAGGCGATACTTCCAACCTGATTCTGGACCCGGACCTGGATTCCTATTATCTCATGGATATAACGCTACTGGCCCTGCCGCAGACCCAGTCGCGCCTTGGCGAGATAATGGCCTATCTGCGCGAGAATGCCGGTTCCTATTCCTCGCCCAAAGTGCGCACGCAGCTGGCTGTTTACGCTGCCATGCTCAAGGCCGACGACATGGACCGCATTTCCGGCGACGTTTCAACCTCTATAAACGAAGATTCTAATTTCTACGGCGCAAGCCGCACGCTCAAGCCCGCTCTTTCAAGCAGCCTGGACCGCTACGCTTCAGCGGCTGGAAAATTCGCGGGCATGCTGTCCGGGATGGCTGAAGGCAAGGCTTATCCGTATGCAGAACTGCGCCAGGCCTGCGGAGAGGCCCACGACGCGGCTTTTTCAATGTGGAACGCCTCCGTGGACGAGCTTGATGCCCTGCTTGCCAACCGCGTGTCCAGCCTGGGACGCGTGCGTTTGGGCGCGTTTTTCTGGAGCTTCGCCGCGGTTCTGATAGCTTTTGTGGTGTCCCTGTCGGTAATCCGGTCCATAACGGTGCCGTTGTCCGGAATAACCGGACGGCTGGAAAAGGCTCTGGAAAGCATGAAGCGCGGGGTTGTGGACCTTACCGTGGTGTTGGGCGACAGGAGCGCCGACGAAATCGGCAAGCTGGCGTCCTGTTTCGACGATTTCAACACCAATGTTCGCAAGGCGGTGCTGGCCATGACCGAGAATTCGGCGTCCATATCCGAAGGGGCTTCCAAGCTGCGCATCCTTTCCGAGCAGCTTTCCGATTCCTCTTCACAGCAGGCCTCGGCCTTCGAGGAGATTTCCTCCTCGGTGCAGGGCACGGCCCAGAAGGCCGATGACATCTCCGGAGTGGCTTCTTCCACGAACACCAGCCTGCGGGACGTGAAGCTCCGCATGGAGCAGATGATGGATTCTATAAACAGTATTTCAAAGACCGCAGACAGCATACACCAGTCCGTGTCCATCATTACCGACATCGCCGACCAGACCAATCTGCTGGCGCTTAACGCCGCCATAGAGGCCGCCCGCGCGGGCGAGCACGGCAAGGGTTTCGCCGTCGTTGCCGACGAGGTGCGCAAGCTGGCCGAGCGCAGCTCCACTTCGGCCAAGGAAATCTCTTCCGTGCTGGCCGAGAACCTTAAACAGGTGCGCAGCGGCGTGGAACTGAGCGCTCATTCCGGCAAGAAGGTGGAGGAGATAACCGGCCACATAGACAACGTGGTTTCCAGGCTTGAAGCCATACGCAACGCGGTGCAGGAAGAGGCGGCGGCTCTTGAGGAAAGCAACAGCGTTACCGCCAATAACAGCGTTGCAGCGCAGGAGCTTAGGGAAATGGCGCAGGTGCTGTCCGGGGGGGCGGGCAAGCTAAACGACCTTTCCTCTAAATTCCTGGTTTGACATCCGTCTTACGCAAAAGGCGGCCGGCGCGGGTTTCGCGCCGGTCGTTTTTTTACGGGGTTTACTGATATATAATCTAGAGGGGCGGGCCAGCGTTCCCACGGCCTGCACACACAGACAAAGGAAGCGGAAATGAATAATTTCTCTTATCGCAATCCTACCGCAATATTCTTCGGCAAAGGCGTTCTTGAAGGCTTGGGTGAAAAGGCCTCAGCGCTGGGCAAACGGGCCGTGCTGGTGTACGGAAAAGCCAGCGCCAAAAAATACGGCACTTACGATTTGGTGCGTAAACAGCTTAAGTCGGCCGGCGTGGAGGTTTTCGACTTGGGCGGCGTGCAGGAAAACCCGTTGCTGAGCCTGGCGCGCAAAGGCATAGAGCTGGCGCGCTCAAAGAAAGCCGATTTCATTATAGGGCTGGGCGGCGGCAGCGCCATAGACACCGCAAAGGTGATAGCAGTCGGGGCGAAAACCGAAGCCGACCCGTGGGATATTTTCAGCGGCAAGGCGCGCATCGAGGGCGCGTTGCCCGTGGTGGCCGTGGTGACCGTCCCGGCTTCCGCTTCCGAAGCCAACCCGGTGGCCGTGATAACCAACGACGAGCTTTCCATGAAGGCCGGCATCAGCAACCCGGCCATGTATCCGGCCATGGCTTTTCTGGACCCTGCGCTCACTGCCACATTGCCGCTTAAAAACACGGCTTGTGCCGCAGTGGACATAATGGCGCACGTGATGGAGGCCTATTTTACAAGCCAGGAGGAATTCTCCCCGGTGCAGGACGGCTATGCCGAGGGCTTGTGCAAGGCGGTCGTGTCCTCCATGCGCAGGCTGAAGACGGAGCCGCAGGACTACGACGCGCGGGCCTCCATGATGTGGGCGGCAACTCTGGCCTGGAACGGGGTCGCGCAGCTTGGCATAAGGGGGGCGTCCGTCCCCTGCCATATGCTCAGCTATCCAATAAGCGCGCACTACGGCGTGGTGCATGGAGCCACTCTGTCGATACTGTTGCCGGCATGGCTGAGGCATAACAAGTCCAGAATCAGCCTGCGGCTTCTTAAATTCGGGGAAAATGTGTTTTGCCTGCGCGTGCCGACGGAAGAGAAGGTGATAGACGCCATTTGCGCGTTTTACAGGGAAATCGGCGCGCCGGTCTTCATGTCCGAGGCCGGGGTGAAGAACCCGGATTTGTTGAAAATGTCCTTGCAGGCGGTGGAAGCAGCCAGAATGCGCGGAGTATCCGGCCTTACCGCTGAGATGGCGCTTGGAGTATACTCGCTGGCCTGCTGAAAGGAGAATGTGATGAAAAAAGGTTTTACCGGGGTTTTTCTGGCGCTTTTCTTGTGCTGCGGAAACTGCCTGGCGCAATCGCTGCCGGACGGCTTGGAAAACCCGCTGGACAACTCTTTGCCTGAACTGAACGGCAAAACCGACAAACTGCTTATTTCCGGAGGCGACAAGGCCTATAAAATACTTAACCGGATGTTTATGCAAGGCCAGAAGCCCGATCTTGAAGATATTTCCGGCGTTTATCTGGGGCATATGCTGGATAAAACCGGCCAGCACTGGTATCGGATACTGCCGGTTTTTGCGGCTGACGGAACAGTGATTTTTCTGCCGAATGCCTCCTATCCACGGGACCATTCCCCGTACAGGGACCGCAATCATGTGCGCATGTCATTCATAGAACTGGCCTCCTGGGTGTCTTCGCAGCCGGTCTCTTCTCTCAAAGCCGTGTCCGAGCCCGCCGGCTACAGGCACGAGGTTGTGCCAAGCGAACTGCGCCAGTACAAGAATTACCTGCTGGTGAAATATTCAGACACTAAAGAAATCTCCTGTTATTCCAGAAAGCTGAAAGTGTTGTCTCCCGGCAATGAAGCCAGCCTTAAATCCATGCAGGCCGCGCTGCTTGAGCAGGCTTCCAAAGCGGGCTATAAATCCGGAAAAAAATAAAATTTCCCTGCGCTGCTTGCGCGCGTCCGCATTTGCTAGACTGCCAATATAATGAGCGGCCTGGCGATTGAATTCATAGTAATAGCGGCCATGCTGGTTATAAACGGCATTTTTGCCGCTTATGAACTGGCGCTTGCCTCCGTTTCTGCGGGAAGGCTGTCTGTGCTGGCAGGGCGAAAGGCATACGGGGCCGAGGCGGCCCTGTTCATGAAAGAGCGCATGGAAGGCAGCCTTGCGCTTGTGCAACTGGCAATAACGCTTGCCGGTTCGGTAGCCGCCGCTACAGGCGGCAACGGGGTGGGGGAATATTTCG
Organism: Elusimicrobiota bacterium; assembly: GCA_012523635.1. GTDB lineage: Bacteria > Elusimicrobiota > Elusimicrobia > Elusimicrobiales > Elusimicrobiaceae > JAAYTX01. The sequence goes on along the minus strand of JAAYTX010000034.1, from coordinate 12,460 downwards.
TCCCATACCTGGCGTCCAGGCTGGGCATAGGCAAGGCCGCGGCCGAAGTCCTGGGCATAACTCTGTTTGTCATTCCCCTGAGTTCCTTTACCATCGTTTTCTCCGAACTGGTGCCGAAGATGTTCGCCATAGAGAACAAAGAGTCCATAACCCTGAAACTTTCGCCGATGATGCGGGTGCTGTATATGCTGTTCCATCCGCTTATCGGGTTGTTCGAGAAAATAGTGCGCCTGGTGACCTCGGGAATACGCCGCTTCATGCGTCCGTCCGCCGCGGTTAACGCCGACGAGGGGCTGGAGGACCTCCGGGCTGCCACGGCCCATGCCCGTTCGCGCAACATCATAGGCCTGTTTGAGGAAAAGCTGGCCAATTCGGCAGTCTTGTTTTCTCGCAGGTCGGTGTCGGATGTGCTGCTCCCCGCGCAGTATGTCTGCTGCATTCCGGCTGACGCCAGCCTTTCCGACGCCCTGGTGCGCGCCCATCTGGACATGCACACCCGCTTCCCTGTCGTGGAAAAGGACGGGGATTTTTCCACCGTGTCGGGCTATCTCAATTTCAAGGACATAGTTACGGCTTTGCGCCTCAACCCTTCAAACCCGACTGTGAGGGGAATCTCGCGCCCGATAAAAAGTCTTGAGGCTGCGGTTTCTCTGTCCTCGGCCTTGCAGCAGATGATGTCCGAAAACGCACACCTTGCCGTAGTGCTTGAAAACGGCGCCAAGCGCGGTATCGTCACCATGGAAGACATCATTGAAATGCTGATAGGCAAAATCGGCGACGAATATGACAGCCTGCCGTCATATGTTCATCTTTCCGGCGAAACTGTCATGGCCGGAGGCGGGGCCGGATTGGCGCAGGTCTGCCTTAAATTAGGCATAGAGTGCCGCGGGGACGAACAGCTTTCCAGGTGGGCCGCCACAAGGCTTGGAAGGGCCCCGCGCGGAGGGGACGTGGTAAAGGACGCGGGGCTGGAGTTGTGGGTGCGCAAGACCAGACGGCAGAATGTTGTGGATGCCGTTGTCAGGCGTTTGGCTTAGACAGGCCGCTTCTTCAGCGCGCCCGGCATACGAATATTCGGTATTTGAAGAACCCGGTGAAATCGCGGCTGGCGCGGGCCTTTGCGGAACTGCTGCCGGAATTCCCGACGGCCCTGCATATTTCCGCCACCTTCCTGTCGTCAATACCGTACCTGAGGCGCTCATCGTCCGCCGTGAAAATCAGCTGCGGCGCTCGCACGGATTTCAGCACTTCCCAGCCGCAGTCTTCCAGCATCGCTTGCAGGCCGCGCTCGGTGGTGTAATGCTTGTGCGTGCCCAGCAGCCTGAAAATCCTGTCCATCAGCGCGGCATCCTGCCGCGTCTCAAAACAGGCGCTTTGATGCACAAAGTATTCTCCCGGCTGGCAGAGTTTTCTGATGTGCCGGAGCAGAGACCCGCAACTGTTTTTCCCGGGAGCATAGTGCAGGACAGAACGCATTGTCAGTAGCAGCGGGCCCGTCCTGTCGCCTAGAAGGTCCTTCCTGCGCAGTTCTTCAAAGCCTGTATTTATGCATTTGATGCCGGGCGAAGGGCATTCGCAGGTCTGCCTGCGGGACATATCCACATTCACCAGTTGCGGAGCCGAATTTTTAAGATTTTTGGCCAGCAGGGATAAAATGAAGCCTGTGCCGCCCCCAAGGTCGGCCACTACGGCAGGTTTCTGCGCAAGCACCGCGGCGCGCAGGTTTTTTATCAGGGCGGCGGCTTTAGCCGGATCGGAGAAATAGCCGCCGTGCATGGCGGCCCAGCGCCTGCCGTGTATTTCCTGCTCCAGCTTCACGTCGCCCTCGTCTTTCATCAGCGCTTCAGGCGAAGGCCTTCTCCAAGAACGGCTTCATAAAGCTGGGGTATGTAGGCTTTGCTGTAAATCAGCGTGAAGAATACTTTTTTGCCGCCTTCAAGCGCGTACTGGTAGTGCTCCTTGGCGGCATAGCACATGTCTCCGGGGATGTTTCTGCATTGCATTACGGTTGCGGCTTCGTTCCAGGGGCCCCAGGGATTGGGCGCCGTGCGCAGTTCCACGCGCCCCAGCGCCGAGTAGAGCATCAGATATCCGCCCAGATACTCGTTACGGGAGACGGAAAGTTCTGATTCTCCGCGCTGAAGAACAGGTTTCGCCTTGAGAATATCCGCAGTCCAGACTGGCTGTTCGCCGTCCATACCGCTGAAATACAGATACATTGACGGGCGCTCTATGTTTTCTCCCATCACCCTGGCAAGAAACAGCGAGTATTCTCCGGGTCCGGAAAGGCCGCGCCCGTAAACGTAAAGCCAGCCGTCGCCTCCTTTATAGACTGCTCCGCCGAACGCGGGCTGGACGTCGTTCCAGAAGGCGTAGCCGCAGGGGAGCTTGATCTGCCTGAAAGTTCTGCCGTTGTCCTTGGATACGGCAAGCCCCTGGCCTACCTGCGCGAAATCCATGCCGCCGGTTCCGAACGCCTGTATGATGGAATAATAGAGATAAACCTTGCCGTTAACCTTTACGCCGTGCTGGGGCCAGTATTTGCGCACATAGTAGTATGGCAGGTATTCGCCCAGTGGTATGGTGTAGGCGGGCAGGCCATCTTTATCCCGGATATATTCCAGATTGCCTTTTATGGAATAGATGTCGCTTGAACGGTAGATGGCCGAGGTGCTGCTTGGCATGGCCCGCAACACTTCCTTGCCGTCCACCACGTCGGCTATCACGGTGTCGCCGAAGCACCACAGGCTTTCGTTGTCGCCCAGGGGGATGGAGTAGGCCGCGTCCTGGCCCATCAGCGGGGCGGAAGCGGCCTTGTCGAAAAACTGTCCTATTTCGCGTACCGAGACCTGAGCCGTTTCCTGCGCCATGGCGCAGGGGCCCAGCAGGACAGCGGCGGACAGCAAGGCGGCGGAAACATTCATACGGCTAGTAGCTGGTCCAGGGCTGGTCCTTGGAGTCGTTTCCCTTGGCGTTCACGAAAAGACATCCGTAGGTGGGGCTTTCGCTGTTGTTGTCAAAGGCCCAGCCGCCGCCGAAGTCCAGTTCAGAGGCCGAGGAGACGTACTGCACCCTTGCCGACGGGGGCGTGGGCGGAGGGTTTGAATTGGGTATCTTGCTGATATAGGCGGGAATCATCGCGTCCAGCGTTTCCGGGTAGTTGCCCTTTTGCGCGAAATACTTGCCAAGTGCGTTGCGCATCACCTCAAGCGAGGTGCGGGTTTCCTTGGCCATTGCGCCAAGGCGCGCGGGCTTTATTATGAACTGCCAGGAAATTGCCCCGACTATTATGGCAAGAACGGCGACAACGGCTAACGACGACTTGCCGGAATTGTTAGACAGTGCTTTCATTTCATGCCTCCTGTTATGAAGCGGCTATCGGCGCTGCTTAACACTCGCGGCCCGATTCCTTTACCTGTATATACTTGCGCAGCACCACAAGGCCCAGCGGCGTGAGCATGGTCATCGAGCCGATTACAAACCACATCTGCTGCGAATGGCGCGCACCTTCTGCGGGGCAGTAGTGCTGAAGCAGCAGGCCGGAAAGAGAGCCCACAAAAAATTTCGCCAGGAAATACGGCAGTATCGAGAACGCCATGTAAGAGGCTTCCTGGCCTTTAGGCGCGATGGCTGCTGTGTATTCGTACAGTCGTGGGGACCAGATGGTTTCGCCTATGGACAACACTATCACAGACATCGTTATGCCCATATAAAGCGGGTTGATTGGCCCCTGCACGCCAAGCCACGTGTGCACTATAAGCGAGCCGAACCAGCTTTCAGCCAGGCCCGCGAACCACTGCGGCGGCATGGCCATGAAGAACACCGAGAAGGCGGAAATGAAGCTTCCCACCGTTATCATCTTGTAGGCGGATATTTTCTGAGTCAACGCCCCGGCTATTGGCACCAGTATCACGATAAGCACCGGGTTCAGCATTCCGAACAGGCGGCCTATGGGCGCGCCTTCGCCAAGTTCGCGCAGGCCGTATTTCGGAAAGGTGTAGTGCATGTGATAGAAAATCAGGCGCACTCCCACCACTAGCGTAAGAAACACCAGGAAGCGGTAGAAGGTGGGGTGTCCGCATACTTCCTTGAAAATCTGCCCGGTTTTTACCACTGTCTCGCGGCTTTTCTTGTAGATTCCGGCCAGGATGCGGTCTTCCTCGTACTCGGGGTCTTCGGCCGATTCTATCACCACCCCGTCGTCTGTGGCTTCCACGCCGTCGCGCAGGAAATAGATTATTATCAGGCCCGGTATTACCGCCAGGAAGCTGACAAGGAACATGCTGCGGTAAGTGCTTATGGGCAGTCCCAGCAGCGGGATTACAAATGTGCCGTGTTCACCCAGCACGTTGCGGATGTGGTCGAACATCCAGCCGGCGCAGGCAAAGCCCACGTTCATCAGGGCGTAATACATCGAAAATGCCATGGAGCGCTGTTTGGTGTTGGAGTAGCGTTTCACGGCGGCGGTCATCACCGGCACCATAAGCGCCTCGCCCAGCGCCAGCGGCAGAAGGCCGAAGGTCAGCACCGTCCACTTTGTGGCGGTAACCGTCATAACCGCGCGGGTGAAGATGCAGATGAGGAACCCGGCCACGAAGGTTTTCTTTATCCCCACGGCGTCGGTGAGCGAGCCCACAAGCACCGTGAACAGCGAAATGAGCGTGGACCAGAGCGCGATTACATAGCCGGCGTGGGCGTCGCTGTAGCCGAGGTCGGATGAAAGCCAGAGCGTAAGCACCGGGTTCAGTATGCCGTATGCCACGATTTCCATCAGGTAGGCCAGATATACCAGCCAGAGTTCCCTGGGCGCGTCTTTTAGCACCGTGAATTTGGAGAAGAATGACTTCATGCATGACCCCCTGTCTGGAGCGCCGGGCGGAACAAACGGGGTCCGCCTCGCGTTGAATTGGTGCAATTGTAGCGGTTAAGGACAGCTCCGTCAAAGGCCGGTGGCGCTGGCCGGGCAATAGAAAGGCCGCCGCTCTCCATTCCGGGGTCGAGCGGCGGCCTTTGCGTGACTTCAGTGCTTAATTACTTCTTCCCTTCAACCCCCGAAGGAATATTTCATCCCCGCGTTCATCATGAAGCCCGGCATGAGGAACTGGCCGGTGGTGCTGGTGTTGGTGGCGTATATCACATAGCGCCTGTCCAGTATGTTGTTTGCGCCAAGATACAGCTGCAGGGACTTGTCCAGGTTCCACCAGGCCCTGGCGTTGAGCGTGAAGAAGTCGTTTATTTTGCTTGTCCAGTTGTCGCCAGCGTAGTACTTGCCAACATACAAGCAGTCGGCGCTCAGGCCCCAGTCGTCCCTGTTGAGGGAGAGTCCGCCGGTCCCGGTGTAGGCCGGGCGTCCGGAGGTTCTTACTCCAGGGTCGAGGAAGGTGTAGGAGGCATTGAGCGAAAGCTCCTCGTTGAGCGCCGCCTGGCCCTCGCCGGTCACGCCGCGGAACAGGAAGTCTCCGACGTTGTTGAATTTCCCGCCGGAAACCTGTATCAGGTTGTCGCCCTGCGTCATGAAGGCGGCGGCCCTGAGCGTAATTTTCTCAAGCGGGGCGTATTTGGCTCCGGCTTCGTAGCCCCAAGCGGTTTCAGGCTCCAGTCCCGGGTTGCTGACCCCGAACACGTACAGTTCGCTTATTTGTGGGAAGCGTACCGCTTTGGACGCCTTTCCGTACACTTCCACTTCATTCCACGGTTTCACCGCAAGGCCCGCAGAAGGCAGCCAGCGGCCGTAGTTGCCGGAATCCCCGGCCCAGCGCAGGGCGCCGTCCAGAAAGGCCAGGTTTTGCACGGGCGTGCCGCCCGCGCCGTAGAGCGAGTATTCGCGCTTGTCCCACGCGCCGGAGGATGAGCCTCCCCGTTTTGCCATCATCAGGTAGTGTTCGGCCCCTAATTTGGCGAAGCGCCCATCCTCGTTTTTCCAGTCGGCATTGAGCATGCCGCCGTAGGTCTCGTCGTCCGAGAGCCAGCCGTCCGAGAACGAGTGGTGTCCGTAGGTGGTGAACAGGCGTCCGGTGTATTTAATTTCTCCGGGACGGTAGTCGCCGGAAAGATCCAGCGCGCCGCGCCTGTAGTCAAACCACGTGGCTCCGGCGGCCGGGTTGTCCTGCGGGGCCGGGTCGTGTTCCGTGCCGGCGTAGAACTTATTGCGCAGGCGCACGGACGCTTCATCGCCCAGTTTGCGTCCGTATTCGACCGTATAGTCGTTGCCTTCGTAGGCCGAATTGTCGGTGTAGCCGTCGCTGGTGCGGCGTTCGGCGGCGGCGAAAAAGTCATGCGGGCCGCTGGTGCCGCCCGCGCGCACGCGCAGCAGGCGGGTGTTGTAGGAGCCGTAGGAGGCTTCCACATCGCCCTCAAAGGGGGACTGCGCTCCGCGAGTGACGATATTCACCGCGCCGCCGAGCGCGCCGGAACCGTAGAGGGCCGAGGAGGGCCCTTCCACGACCTCGACGCGTTCCACGTTGTTCAGCGGCAGGGTTTGGGTCACTGCACAGCCGTACATGGCCATTTTTTCCGGCCGGCCGTCCACCATCAGTGCTATGCGCTGCCCGTCGCTGCCCCAGCCGCGTATGTTGGCGTCGGCGCGTCCGAAGGCGTTTGTGCGCCGCACGAAAATTCCCGGCAGAAGGCCGAGCGCGTCGGTGGCCGAAGCGTAGCCGGCCTGCTCCATCTTTTCCTTGCTTATTACGTAGACGCTTCCGGCCTGCGCGGGCGGGGCTGTTGAAACACTGAGCAGTTGCGTGTCCGGTTCGGTAAGCGGCAGCATCAGGTTCAGTCTTGGCCCCTGGAATTGGGCCGAGGCCGGGCTTGCCGTCAAAAGCGCAAGCAGGGCGGCTGTTTTAAGTTTCATGTCGCGGTTCTCCGTTGGTTGTAGTATTACCTAAATTTAAAAAGTATTAACCTATGTCAAAAAAAATCATGCCAGGTCGCTTTCAACTGCCGCTTTTGACAGCGAACAGCGCTTCACACCCAGCACCGCGCTCATCTGCGAGGAGAGTTTCTCCAACTGCTGTGGTTTTCCGCAGGCTGTTATGACTTCCAGGCAGGTGCTGTGGCTCAAATGGATGTGCTGGGTGACTATTATTTTCACCGGCGAATCGTGCTGTATGGAAGCCAGTTGACGCATGGTCTGGCGGCCGTGGTGGTCGTAAAGCATGGTAATGATGCCGTATACGTTTTCCGCGCCTTTCCAGCCTTCGTCCAGCACCGCGTCGCGCACCAGCGCCCGCAAGGCGTCCGAGCGGGTGGGCAGGCCGTGCCTTTTCCCGTAGGACTCTATCTTGTCCAGTATTTCCGGCTCAAGGGAGGCGCTGAAGCGCCTGATTTTTATCATTAGCGCTGGGGTTTGCCCGTCCACTTTTCCGCAACGGAGGGCAAGATTATTGCCTGCAAAACGGCTGCCGCCAGCCCGTAAGAGAGCATCGCCCATGCTGGAGTTTTAAAGCCGGTGAACAGCGCAAAGGCGGCGACATAGACTATCCTGCCGAAAATGATGGCGGCGGCTATCGCAGCATAAGATTTAAGATGCAGAACCTCCCGCATAAACCCGGTGGCGAAGCCATAGGCGGCGAGTTCGGCCCCTACATAGGCAAGGGCAGTGGCTGTGGGCATGCCTGAGAATGCGAAGCTGGCAAGCGGGGCCATCAGGCCCACGAGCAAGCCGCCGCGCCAGCCGTAAACAAGGCCGGCCAGAAGCACAGGCCAATGCATCGGAAGCAGGAAATAGACGGGAACCCCGAGCAGGTGGCAGAGCGCGGGCAACAGTACCGCCGCGCCCGCGAGCGACGCTTGCAATAGCAGTGCCTTGGGTGCACGCCAGTTCATGACCAGTTCATTCTGGCGCAGCGCGTAAGACGTGTCCATGTTATGCACATCCAATTTGAAAAATTGACAAATTGCTTAATACATTTTATATTTTAGTAATACCGATGTCAATTGAACGTGTTTTACGGGCCTTCACATGAATCCGACCAGAGACTTCTTTGACAGACATTCCTGCGGCTGGGACGCGCGCGAAAATCCCGCGTTCGCCGCCGTGATAGAGCGCATATTGGACCGTTTCGCGCCCGGCCCCGTGGATCGTTTCCTGGACGTGGCCTGCGGCACCGGGGTCCTGGTTCCGTATCTTGAACGGCGCGCAGTGTCAGATTATACGGCGCTGGATTTCTCCGAAGGCATGGCCCGATGTTTTTCGGAAAAATATCCCGGCAAAAAAATTCTGGTCGCGGATTTCCAGACCCCCGGGCTTTTCGTGCCGGCCTCCTTTTCGAAAATAATGATATACAACGCTTTCCCGCATTTCAGCGAGCCTGGCGCAGTGTTCGCCAATGCCTATGAGCTCCTGAAAAGCGGCGGGGAGCTGTGCATCGCGCATTCAATGAACCGCCAGCGCCTTAACAGGCATCATGAGCGTTCCGGCGTGTCTGGACACAGGCTGGTCTCTGACGCCGAGATTCGCGGTTTTTACGAGGGGGCCGGGTTCGTCCAGGTCCTGGCGGAAAACGCAGATTATTTTTACTCGCGCGGCGTGAAGCCCTGAAGTTTTGTGACCTGCTTGTGCCGCGCCGTGAGAAGCTTATATAATTGATTTGTAGCACCCATCTGACGAAGGAACTGCGGTTGAAATCCGCGGCTGCCCCGCAACGGTGATGCCTTGAGTGAACAGGACAAGCCCGGTCTATCGTCGGAGCCCGGGAAATCCTCCGCGGGGAGGCTAGGCGCGCCGCAACGGCGCGCCGTGTCCGTTTCGCTTCCTGCAAAAACTGTCGGAGTTTTTTCCGGGTATTTCTCGAGAGGAGAATACAATGCCTGGAAAAACAAGGTCATACATCGCCTTCGCGGCGCTGGTCCTGTCGTGCGGGACTGCGCCGTCGTCGGCACAGCAGTCGGCATACCTGTCCGTGGAGGCCGCAAGGCGCCCCTACATACAGGCGCAGGACCCGGTGGGAACGGTGGAACTCACTCAGCAGGAACTTGAGGAGCGCAACGCGGAAACCGCAGGCCAGCTGCTGGAAAGCGTACCGTCTGCGGCGCTCAAGAAGGGCGGTGCGCCGGGTTTGATGGAAGTGGCGGGCCTCAACGGCTTCTCATCCAAGAATACGGCGGTTCTGTACAACGGCAAGAAGCTGGCGCCGGACCTTTCCGGCACCACCGACCTTTCCGCCCTCAACCCGGCGTCGCTTTCCGGGCTGGCGGTGTTCAGCGGGCCGGTTTCGCCGCTGTACGGCGCAAACGCGCAGGGAGGGGTGATAAGCCTGCGCGGGGCCGACCCTCTTGCCCCGGATGGGGCGGCGGGCGATTTCTCCACCGGAGATTTCGACAGTTCCGCCTATTCAGTATGGGCGCGCGGCGGCAAGGGCCCGCTGCGTCTAGCGGTTACCGGAGGCCGCCGTTATTCGGACGGCTTCCAGCAGAACGGCGATTACTCCGGCAACGACTTCTCTGCCGCCCTGAACGCCGCGCCTGAGGGTTTTGGCTCCGTGCGGTTTGAAGCCATGCGTTCCTTTATGGCCAACGGCATACCGGGCGGAACCCCGGTTCCTATAGGTGAATGGGACGGTTACAAGGAAAGGCAGGCAAACTCCGTTACCGACAGGCAGGAAGATGTCCGGGAACTTTTTTCCGCTTCTTACGCCTCGCCTGAGGACCGCCCGGTCAGGATAGGCGTCGAGGGGTGGCAGTCCACCAACGACCTTACAGCCTGGCAGTATGGCTCCGAAACCAGGATAAACACGGCGCTGAATGCAGTCAAGGTCACGGCCGGGCTATCGTCCAGGACTGCGTTCATCCTGCAATACGAGGCCAACAAGCTTACCAGCAACACCTATGGAAATCACATGATATATACGCGTTCGGCAGGCGGAGAAACGCGGCTAGACCTGTCTTCCGAGCTGGAGGCGGTGCTGGGCGCTAAACTGGATAGTTCCGGCAACTGGGCCGACCAGTTCAACCCGCGCGCGGTTCTTGTCTGGCGGCCTTTGCCCGGCTGGAAGTTTTCCGCCACTGCAGGCCGGGCCTGGCAGGCACCGACATTCGGGGATATGTACAACCCCTGGGCGCCGGCAAACCCGGACCTTAAGCCGGAACGTTCCTGGCAGTATGAAGCGGGGGCGCAGTGGGAGCAGTTGGGCGGCTTCAAGGCCTCTCTTACCGCGTTTTACGCTGATTTGCGCGACAAGATCGCGCTGGACCCAAACAACGGCTATGCCGCCTACAATCTGGACCAGGGGCGTAACGCGGGCGTTCAGCCCAGCGTGCACTGGCGCAACGACAGCAGCCGCCACACGCTTTCCTACGCTTTCATTTACAGCGAGGGGAAACAGCCGGGGCAAAACTGGCGGAAATCGGCCTACAATCCCGTGCAAAGGCTGTCTTATGCCGGGGCCTTCGACCTGTCAGACAAGCTGACGGCCAATGTGTTCCTGCGGCATGTTGGCGAACAGTTCACCGGAGCCGGACAGACAGGCATTCGGTTGCCTGAGTTCACCACGGCTGACGCCGGGTTTGAGTACAAATCCGGGCGTTACGGGCTGGGGTTCTCCGTCAACAACCTGACTGACCAGCATTACGCCGAGAACGCCGACGCATTCAACGGATATTTCCCGATGCCGGGCCGTACGTTCAGGCTGAAATTGTCTGTGGCGCTTAACGGATGAGTCCGAGGCCGCGCAGTGCGGAAAATACATTCTCCGCGATGAGCTGATATCCGGCGGCGGTGCAGTGCATATCCCGGCCCAGCAGTTGTTCCCTGCGGGCCGGGTTCCGTTTTATGGCTTCTTCGAAGGCGGCGTAGTTGTTGATGAAGGTGAGCTTGTTTTCCCGGGCTATGGAGGCGTACAGCCTGTTCAGTTCCCCGCCGTCGGGGGCCGGGTCGAAGCTGCGGGGATAGTTCATCAGCACAACCTGTATATGGCGCTGGCGGCACAGGCTTATGATCTGGCGCAGGTCTGATGCAATCCAGTCCAGAATCCTGTCCTGCATTTGCGGGCCGCTGGCGAAAGCCGCCGCTATGTCTCCGGCTATCGGGTGGCTGCCTGCCCTGGGGGTGAAAAAGCGCACGGCTTCCGCATATTCTCCGCGTTCCCTGTAAAGGTTAGCAAGCCTGGCATGGTTGTATCGGTAGGAGGGGGCTGCATCAACGCCGTCCTTTAGGGCTTTCAGGGCTTTGGGCTGTTCGCCCAACAGCAGGTATATATCGGCCATGTCTGAATAGCAGCTGCCTGCCTGCGCCGGGGCCAGTTCAGCGGCCCTGGACAGGTTCTCAATCGACAGAGCATAAAGCTTCATGGCTTTCGGGGGGATTTTGCCGTCCGATGCTTTCATGGATTCGGCGCGGCGTTTCAGCGCTTCTCCGCGGGCTGCATACAAATCAAAGTCTTTTTGCTCAAGAGCCTGGGCCTTGTCGAAGCTCGCAGAGGATTTTTCCCATTGCTCTATTTCGGCATAAAGCCGTCCCAGCGCAGTGTAAAATTCATGTCGCTTTGGCTGAAGCGCTATGGCCTTGGACAGCATTTCCTCAGCTTCGCGCGGGCGCGAAGAGTTTTGGTATGCGTCCGCGAGCGCGGAATATAGGTCCGCCGTGTCCGTGGTTTTTTCCAGAGCTTTGTTCAGCAGTGCGATAGCCGCGTCGTATCTTCCGGCGCGGATATGCGCCCTTGCCGCCTTAAGTAGAGTGTCAGGGCTTGCGGCGTCCGAGGCGGCGGCAGGCTCGTCCGCATAGTCTGCGGCCTGTTCCCGGTCCAGCACAGTAAGTCCGCTTTCATCGGCTTGTCCCAGCTTTTCCAGACGCAAATGTTCTTGCAGATAGCGGAGCAGGCGATAAATTTTGAAATGGTGCAGGAAGGCTGTCTTGCGGGCGCGTCCGCTTTGAAAATCGTGGAAACCGCGCAGGTTCCAGAGGTTGCTTACCCCAAGCAGGACTATTGCGGTTTTTGGCTGCACGGTATCCAGAATACCGGATGTTTTTGCCAGTATTTCCGAAGAGTTCTCACCGGGGAAACCCTTTATGGCCAGGGACGGCGCGCCGGGCGCTGTTTCAAGCAGTTTCCTGAGCTGGGCCGGGTAGCTTTGAAGTGGGGAGGCCCCCAGGCCGAAGGTAAAAGAATCGCCAAGGCAGAGGATGTCCGCCCTGGCGTCGCTGGAAATACGCGGGCTGCCTTCCCGCGTTTCAAAGGCCCCGAAAAGGCGCAGCCCTGCTTCCAGAAGAAGCAGGGCCGATAATGCGCCTAGAACCAGTACGAACAGCTTTTTTTTCATCAGCCGAATAAGTCCGTCTTATTTGGCGTGCACAGGCAGCAGCAGCGTCACCACGGCTCTCAGTCCGAGTTTGTTGGAAGCCAGCATTTCCGGGTCATAGGTCAGCATTCCTCCGACGCTTAGCCTGTGGGTGCCGAAGGCCAGCACTTTGGAGGCGCCCGCCGCAAACGGCAGCGACCATGAAGACTTGCGCCAGTCGTAAGTG
>JAAYTX010000033.1 GCA_012523635.1 Elusimicrobiota bacterium | reverse complement strand
GCAGGAGGAAATCTTAAGGCGAAGGGCGGAACTTAAGCGATTGACGCTGGAGAAACGCAAGCAGTACAATCTGGCAGGGAGGGGCGAACCGTAAGCTTCACGCTAGGCAAAAGTGTCCAATAAGGTCTGAACCGCAACACCCCGGCATTTCGGCAAGCCATTCCTATTCCCGCAGCGCCACCGGCAGCGCCCAGTATTCCGATGGCTTTTCGGCAAGCCTTTCCGCATCGGAGGACCTGTTCAGCGTCGGTTCGTATCTGGATTTGAAGTCGAAGCTCAAGTCCATAGAGCAGGCGGACCTGTCCCTTCGTGGTTCGCTGGCGGATACGCGTAAGGCTTTGCTGACCGCGTTCATAGGGTTGTTGTACGCGCAGGAAAAAGTCGGCGTCATGCAGTCCATACTGGATATCCGCGCCAAAAACGCCGAAACCATAGCTTTGCAGTATGAAAGCGGACGGGAAAGCTACGGCAACCGCCTGCAGACTGACGCGCAGCTAGAGCAGTCCAAGACCGACCTTATGCAGGCCAAACTGGACCTGCTTACAGCCCAGCGCAGCCTGGCTTCGGCTATAGGCCTGGACGAGTTCGTGACATTGGTGGCCTCCGGAACGCTGACAGTGCCGGATGCCATGCCCGGCATGAATATAGACGCGGCCGCCCCTTCCATGCTGAGCGTGCTGTCGGCGCGCAAAAGCGTGGAGCAGTCTGAACTTAGCGTGAAACAGGCCGGAGCCAGCGCCTACCCGTCGCTTACGGCGTCGCAAAGCCTGGGCTGGAACGGTGTCACGGAATTGCCTAAAAACCGAAACTGGCAGTTGGGGCTGTCCCTTTCCTGGCCCATATTTTCAAACGGCCCCACCTATCTGGCCAATGCCAAAGCCTCTGCGCACAGCCAGCTGCTGAAGGCCGAGGCCGCCCTTCGCTCGGCGTTGTTTGACGCGAAATACAATTTGCAGTCGGCCGCCGCCTCGCTTGAGGTCGGCATGGCCACAGTGCGCACCTCCAAACTTCTTCTGGACGCGGCCCGGCAACGCCACGAGGAAGGCGAAATAAAATATCTGGCCGGAACGCTCATATACCAGAACTGGCAGGACATAGAGCAGTCGCTGGTGTCGGCCGAGCAGTCCTATCTCAACAGCCTTAAAACCGTGAACACTTCGCGTGCTCAACTGGATAATTTGCTTAACGTGCCTCTGGGAGACTGAACCATGAAAAGGATACTGATGGCGGCGGCGGTCATTCTAGTTGCGGGAGCCCTGTATTATTCCTATTCGCATAAAAAGAAAAACGGGGCGCCGCAGTTCGTCGCCGTTACCGCGACGGCAGGCCCCATAGAGGAAGCGGTGGATACCACCGGCAACGTGGCCCCGCTGAACCGCGTGGAGGTCAACCCGGCGGTGGGCGGGCGCGTGGAGAAGCTTTTGGCTGAGGAGGGGGACACTGTCAAAAGCGGACAGCTGCTTGCCTATATAAGTTCCACCGACCGCGTGGCCATACTGGACGCCGCCAAGGCCAGAGGCGAGGCCGAGCTTTCCAAATGGGCCAACACCTATAAGCCGACTCCGGTGCTTTCCCCGCTGGACGGACGCGTCATCAAGCGCGACGTAGTGCAGGGGCAGACTGTGGGCACTTCAAGCGTAATGTACGCTCTGTCAGACGACCTGATAGTGAAGGCGCAGGTGGATGAGTCCGACATAGGGCGCATAAAGGTCGGCCAGCGCGCGGAAATCACGCTGGACGCCTATCCCGGCAAGATTACCATGGGCACGGTGTTCCAGATACTGCATGAAGGCGTTACCGTAAGCAACGTCATCACCTATTACGTGAAAATACGCCCGGACAAGGTGCCGCCCTACTTTAAATCGGAGATGACGGCGAACATAAAAATAATTGTCAGCCGCAAGAAGGACGCGGTGCTGCTGCCGTCCTCGGCGCTTACCGACAGCCCGGACGGGGCGCGTTGCGTCTATAAGGGCAATCCCCAGCGCCCGGAACTGGCGCCGGTCAGGGTCGGCATAGACGACGGCAACAACGTCGAGATACTGTCCGGCGTGTCCGCCGGCGAGACCGTGTACTCCGGCAGCGGCGGCTATATGCCGCAGCTTAAGGAGGATTCCTCCAATCCGTTCATGCCGGGCAGGCCCAAGGCCAAGACAAACGGCGGGAAAAGCTCCAAGAAGACGGACCAGGGCCCGCCCCCGATGTGAGCGCGGAGGCCGCGATGACAGACGCTATCAGGCCGTTGCTGGAAGTGCAGGGCATCAAGAAAATCTACCGCCTCGGCGGGTCGGATTTGGAGATTCTGCGCGGCATCAACCTCAAAATATATCAGGGCGAGTTTGTGGCCATCATGGGGCCATCTG
>JAAYTX010000032.1 GCA_012523635.1 Elusimicrobiota bacterium | reverse complement strand
TTGAAGCTTGAACGATAGGTCCAACTGCCCAGGAGCGTCGAGAATCCTTGGGAGGGGTCGAGCAAGCGTATAAATGCAACCAAATTTGCCGCCTGCGGGGGTGGATTTTTGCGCAGCGGCGCGCGTTCCCCGTCCAGGAAACGTTTGAGCATGTCGTCCGCCGCCGTGCGTGCGCAGACGCAGGCTTCCAGCAGGGAGTTCGAGGCCAGCCGGTTTGCCCCGTGCAGGCCGGTGCAGGCCGTTTCGCCGGCCGCGTAGAGGCCCGGCATTGCTGTCGCTCCGCGGCTGTCCACGGCCACGCCGCCGCAGAAGAAATGGGCCGCGGGCACCACCGGTATGGGCTGTTTTGTGATGTCCAGCCCGTGGGCGAGGCAGGTTTTGAATATATTCGGGAAACGTTTTTTCAAAAATGCCGCGCCAAGCGCGGTGGCATCAAGATAGACGCATTCCGCGCCTGTTTTTTTGAGTTCCGCGTCTATCGCTCTGGCCACAATGTCGCGCGGGGCCAGTTCCGCCTGCGGGGAATATTTTTTCATGAAGGCCGTCCCGTCTTGAAGGCGCAGTATGGCGCCTTCTCCGCGAACTGCCTCGGAAATCAGGAAAGATTTCAGCTTCGGGTGATAGAGGCAGGTGGGGTGGAACTGCACAAACTCCATGTTTTTTAGCGGTACTCCGGCGCGGAAGGCCATGGCCATGCCGTCTCCGGTGGCAACTTCTGGGTTAGTGGTGTATTTGTATACCTTGCCCGCGCCGCCTGAGGCCAGCAGCGTGAAAGAGGCGGTCAGCGCGCGCACTTTCCCGCTGCGCGAGTCCAGGTAATACGCCCCGTGGCAGCGGTTGCTTTCCGGCGGCAGGTCCCGCGCGTGCTCGTCCAGCAGCAGGTCCACGGCCGCGCAGTGCTCAAGCAGGGTTATGTTTTTTTCTCGGCAGCAGGCCGCAACTAAGGCTTCGGCTATTGAGTGTCCGGTGGTGTCCTCCACATGCAGGACGCGGCGTTTGGTGTGGCCGCCTTCCAGGCCCAGTTCGTAGCGCTGTCCGTTCCTGGCGAATGGCACCCCCAGTTTAGCAAGCTCGGAAATCACTTCCGGGCCCTGCTGTATTATGGTTTTCACCACGGTTTCATCGCAGAGCCCTGCTCCAGCGCGCAGGGTGTCGGCGGAATGAAGGTCAAATGAATCCTCCGAAGAGGAGACGCCGGCTATTCCGCCCTGGGCTTTGTCTGTGTTGGAGTTTAACAGCTTTTTTTTGGAAAGCACGGCCACACTGCCGTGCCTGGACAGGCGCAAGGCCGCGCTCAGGCCCGCAAGGCCGCTGCCTATGACGAGAAAATCGAATCGGGAATTTGCCATGCTTTTGCCGTGAATAATGATAAAATCATTTTATCAGAATTTTATATGAAGAACGCTAAATACGGCATAATAACGATGGTCATTGCGGTGCTTGCCACGGCCGCGGCTCTGTATTATGTCATAAGCGCCAACGCGGCCCTGTTCCAGAAAACGGTCAGCAGCATTACGCTGGGGCATTTGGCGCTGGTACTGCTGTCGTCTGCGGGCGCTTACATGTGCATGGGCATAGCCCTGCACGAGCTGCTTAAGGCCCTGGATTACCGCTTGGGCTACTTCGAGACCATGGGCATAGCCTTCGTCTCAACAACGGTCAATTATGTCGTGTCGTCGCTGGGTGCGGGCGGTTTCGCTCTGCGCGCCCATCTGCTGCAGAAGCGTAACGTTCCCTTCTGCACGGTGCTGGTTTCAAGCGCACTGCTGATGATGCTCATTTATTTCGTGCTGGCACTGCTGGTGCTGCAGGGTTTTCTGGTGCTGCTTGCCACTTCGGGCTCCGGTTCGGCGCACTTTGCCGAGGGGATGGTGGGCGTCATACTTCTGCTGGCCGTATGTTTCACCTTCGCGGTGGTGTTTTTCCGGCACGACCTGCGCTCTATCTGGATGCGCAAGGGCTTCCGTGTCCTGAACAGGGTGTTTTACTTTTTCTCGATAAAACAGATACCCGACGAAGACTATGTGAAATTCGCCGAACAGGTTGAGGAAGGCATCACCCTGATTCACGCAAAGAAACACAAGCTTACCACTGTGCTGTTGGCCGTGTGCGGGGACTGGATTTGCACCATAGGCGTGCTTTACCTGGCATTTTACGGCATGGGAGTGCATCTCGGGGTGGGGGAATTGGTGGTAGGTTTTGCGTTCGGCATGGTAGCCACCCTTATCCCAATTTTGCCCGGCGGCGTCGGCGCGCTTGAGGTCGCCATGACGGCGGCCTACGCCGGATTCGGCGTGCCGTGGGCCACCGCGCTTACGGCGGTGCTTATCTTCCGGGTGGCGTATTACATATTGCCCGGCCTGCTGAGCGTGTTGATTTACTGGGGGCTGCATCTGGGCGCCAGTGTGGGCGCCCAATCGGAGGGGTCATGCTCTACCAATTGAAGGACCGGTCGCCCAGGGTTCCGTCCAGCGCTTTTCTGCATGAAAGCTGCGTAGTGATGGGCAGGGTTTCCCTGGGCGAGAACGTTTCGATATGGCCCATGGCTGTCCTGCGCGGCGATATAGACGACATAGTGATAGGCGACGGCACCAATATACAGGATTGCGCCGTCGTTCATGTCAATGAAAACGCCCCGGTGAAGCTGGGCAAAGGCATAACGGTGGGCCACAGTGCCGTCATACACGGCTCGGTAATAGGCGATAATACGCTGGTGGGCATGAACGCCGTGGTGTTGGAAAGCACTATAGGCGAAAACAGCCTGATAGCCGCCGGGGCGCTGGTTCCGGCTGGGAAAACCATCCCGCCGCGCAGTTTGGTGATGGGGTCGCCCGGCAAGGTCGTGCGCCAGCTTACGGACGAGGAAGTGGACAAGCTGCGCTACTCCGCAAAGGTGTATATGGATTTGGCCCGTATGTTCAAACAAGACTGCAAGAGGATAGGCTGATATGGCTGACAAAAAGAAGATACTCATCATAGAAGACAGCAAGGAACTGGGCAACGCCCTCAAAGGCGTGCTGGAACTGGAAGGTTTTGACGTGCTTTGGGCCACCGACGGCGTTGCCGGGCTTGAGCAGGCCACGCACAACAAGCCTGCCCTTATTCTGCTGGACCTGATGCTGCCCAAACTCAGCGGTTTTGACGTCTGCAAAATGCTCAAGACCAACGCCGTCACCTGGCGCATACCGGTGGTGGTGATGTCCACCCTTTCCAAGCCCGAGCAGGTGGACAGGGCCAAGGAAATGGGCGCCAACCATTTCATCAAGAAGCCGTACGACCTGGACGCCGTTATAGAGGAAGTCAAAAAATTCCTGCCGCCCGCCTGAGCGCGCCTTTAAGGGCGTACGGAATTCTTGCGCGGGCTTTCGGCCCGCAAGGCTGGTGGCCGGTGACTCCTTCCGGCGCGGCTTCGCCGGTTTACTTCACCGTGCGCAGGCCTCTTTCGGAACGGGAGCGTTTTGAAATCTGTCTTGGCGCGCTGCTTACTCAGAACACCGCCTGGCGCAACGCTTCAACGGCACTGGAAGCGCTGACTGCGGACGGAGCCGTGTCTCCGCGCAAAATAACGGCTTTGCCTCGGGCGCGGCTGCGCTCACTTATACGGTCTTCTGGATATTACAGGCAGAAAGCCGAAAAACTGCGCGTGTTCTGCGGCGAACTTGTGAACGGCCGTCCCGGCGGCATAGGGCAATGGTTCTCCGGGCCGCTGGGGAAAGTCAGGGAAGAACTGCTTTCCATAAAAGGGATAGGGCCTGAAACCGCCGATTCAATGTTGCTGTACGCAGGGCGGCGCAGGGTTTTCGTGGTGGACGCCTACACCATAAGGCTGGCTCTGCGGGCGGGGTGGCTTGGTTGCGGGGATTACCATGCCGCTCAGAAATTTTTTATGGACAGGCTTCCCCGCTCGGAACGGATTTATAACGAGTATCACGCCCTGATTGTGGAGCTGGCGAAACGATACTGTACAAAAAGCAGGCCGCGCTGCCACGACTGTCCGTTGCGCGGGCTTTGCCTGAAAAAGGGAGTGGAATCATGAACAGCTTGGATAGGGCCGAACAATTTTTAGCCGGGGGCAAGCCCTCCAGGGCGCTTGCCATTCTGAAAAAGTCAGGCGGCAGCCCGCGCGCCTCCTATCTGCTGGCCGAGGCTTGGCGCCTTTCCGGCGATTGCAGGAGCGCACTGCCCCACTATAAAAAAGCCATTGCCGACTTTTGCGGAGAGGACGACCTTAAATGCCGCGCCCTTAACGGTTATGCGGCTGCTTTGCGCACGCTGGGAGTTTCCGGGCAGGCTCTTGCCGCCGCCGGGCGGGCCGCCGCAATCGCGTCCGACTATGGTTTTGAGGATTTCCTTCTGGAAGCCCGGCTGGAACGCGCCATGGCTCTGCGGGCCATGGGCAGGCTCGCCCAATCCGCATTGGAACTTGAGCGCATAGGTGTCGAATATAAGCGCCTGGGCGATTTGGAAGGTATTGCCTATATCCATTGGGCAAAAGGCGGCCTGCTGCGCTTGCAGGGGCGTTTTGAGGCCTCCATACGCGAATTCAAGGCCTCTGCCTCCTGCGCCAAGCGCCTTAAAGACTCAGGCACCCTCGGTTACGCCTATTTCGGGCTGGCGGGTGTTTCCCGCGTGGCCGGAGATATCGCGTCTTCGGAAAAGTACTACAGGCTGGCTGGAAAGATTTTCTCGAAAAGCGACGATATGTTCGCCAGAGCCTATGCTTTCTGCGGCCTGGCCAACGCCTTGCGTCAAAAAGGCGCGATGGACGAAGCCTTCTCTCTATATAAGCAGGCTGACAGGCTTTATTCGCATATAGGCGACAGGGCCGACCTGGGCTTCGTTAAATGGGGAATGGGCGTCGTGCTGGAATACCGCGGACGGCTGGCCGAGGCTCTACGGCTGTATCGGGAAAGCGAAGCTCTTTTCAAGGGCTTTTCGGAAGCCAGGGGGCTTGCTTTGTCAGGTCTGCGGCAGGCTTCGGTGCTGTATCTGATGGGAAAAACCGCCGAGGCTGAACGCAAATACGATGCCGCTGTAAAATTGGCCCGCAAAGAGGGCCTGCACACCTATCTCGAGCATTTTACCTGAGCCCAGGGCTTTCACACGCCCAGCTTAAGGCTGGCGCCTATACCCAGCCAGCGTCCGGGCTGCGGTATACCGGCTATTTCCTGATAACTGATGTTCAGCAGATTGCTGCCGTCGGCGAATATTTCAATCCTGCCGTCGGTCCAGGAAATTTTTGCGTTAAGCAGTGTGTAGCCGCTTAGATTGTGCCTGTCCCGGTGCACCAGCCCTGTGCCTGCCGTGAATCCGTTGCGGGCATAACTGACATTAAGCATTCCCTGCGCCGTGGGATAGGTCAGCGCGTATTTCGAAAAATAGTCCGGCTCCTTGTCGGAACCGGTAAGCGAGCCGCCGAAAGAGACAGAGAAATCTCCTTTTCTGGCGCTGGCTGAAGCTTCGAGGCCGTAAATGCTTACCTGCCCGATGTTTGTCGCAGTCCACGGCCCGCGTTGAGTGCTTCCCACCCAGTCGATAAGATTGTGCTGGTTCCTGAGAAATGCGGTTATCGACGCGGAAAATTCCCTGCCCTGCATGAAATCGGCTCCTATATCGTAGGAAAGCGCTTCTTCCGGCTTCAGGTCCGGGTTTCCGTTGTTCAGCGGGTCCCGGTAGTAGAGTTCCGTAAAAGACGGCGCGCGGAACGCCAGCCCTGACGAGGCGCGCAGTTTCCAGTATTGCGAGGGCCAGTAGCTTAGGCCGATGTTGGGGGAGAGGCGCGTTCCCCAGCCGGCATTGTCGACTCTCAGCGCGGCGTCATAAAACCAGTCTTGCCTGATTTGTCCGCTTAACTGCCCGAAGACGCTTTGTCTTGGACGAGAATGGTCACCAAGATTGGTGCTGGCAATGCTGTCTTGCGCCGCTTCTGCGCCTAAAAGAAGGTTCTGTTCTCCAAGCGGCAGCGAGGCCCGCGCCTCCGCGCCGTAATAGTAGGTTTTGTGGTTGTTGACATAGAATGCCGGGCGGGTCTGGTCCAATGTAAAGGTGTCGTCGTGCCTGCGGTAGAAGGCTTTGGAAGATAACTGGCCCCAGCCGCAGTCCACGCTGTTGCTCGCCTCGCCCAAATAAGTTTTGGTGTGTTCGCGGGACGGATAGCCTGCTCCGGGGGTATAGAAGTCATAGGCTCCGTATTCCTTGTCCATGTACCCCAAAGACAGCCCTGTCGTCGAATTTTTACCGCGCAGTTCCGATTTGGAGGAAAGCACGAGATTGTCGAAGTCAGTGTCGTAGCGGAAGCCGTCGGAGCTGGACTTTTCAAAAGATACTTTCTGCGCGAAAGGGCCGCTCTTTTTGCCGTAACTGCCGGACAGCAGCGTGGTGCTGTATTCCGAGACCTTGCTTTTAACTTCCAGCCCTGTGTTCTTCGCCGGTTTTGTGATTATGTTCACCACTCCGCCAAGGGCGTCCGGCCCGTACAGGGCGGAGCCCTGGCCGTGGAGTATTTCAATACGCTCGATGTCCTGAAGCGGGACAGGCAGGTCCATGCTGTAATGGGCGGTTTGCGAATCGTTTGCGCGCACGCCGTCGATAAGCACCAGCACCTGCTGATAGGTGGAGCCGCGCAGCGTGATGTCGGATTGTATGCCGTGCCCTGAACGGGACTGGGCTTCAGCGCCTGGGGCCAGGTTGACGATGTCGGCCACGGAATCCACTTGTTTGTCGGCCAGTTCCTTTGCGCTTATCACCGTCGTTTCGCGGGTAGCCTTTACTGCGGATTCGCCATGCGTTTGAACGGGCAGGTACCCTTCCATCGTCAGGTAAAGGTTGTCGGCGCTGGCCTGGGGCGCGCAGGCGCAGCATAACAATATATGAGCGCAGATAAGCCTGTGCTTGCGTTTCATCGTTAATCGGCGGTTGTGTGTCGCAGGCGGCGCTTAGAACGCGATGTAGAGTATCGGAAGTATGTAGGGACTGCCTGTAAGAGTGAGAATGACTGCCACCAGCGCCAACAGCAGCCACAGCGGCAGCAGAAGCCAGCGTTTTTTTGCGAGGATTTTATGCAGCAGAAGCTTAGTCAGCTCCATGTTGGACATTTTGGGGGCTGCTTCCGTTTTCTGCTGCGGTTGCTGCTGTGTATCTGTCATTTTTCCAGTAGACGCGCCATCCGGCTTCCCGGCCCGTCTTTTTTATATTCGTTCAGCAGTTTTTCAAACTGCGACAGCTTGTCCCGGTAGAGCTCGTGCATGTCTTTTTCGAAGGTGCCGTAATCCTTGCGCGAAAGCTGAAGCCAGAAGACCATCATATTATATAAAAAGAAATCAAAACACCTTATTTGCATGGCTTGGTCCAGCCGCGAGCCCTTGATGTCGGGCGACGGCATCAGGCCGTGCTCGTAAAGGTAGCGGCCGGTGGTTCTGCCAAGCTTGTCCGGGTCCGACATCTGGGGCGTATCGTAGTCCTGTGTTATCTTGTTGATGAACTGCGTCGAGGGGGGGATGTCCCAGTTCCGCACGGGGTTCTCGTATTCAATGCCGAGGCGGGCGTAAAATTCGCGCGCGGCCTTCAGGTTGGCGTCCATATGCCCGCCGTAGTGCAGCAGTTCTCGCGTTATGCCGTCGGCGGCGTGCGTTATGCCGTTGTCCAGGCAATAGGCGGCCATGCGCGCGTGCCAGCTAAGGGAGCAGAAGGTGCAGCTTGAGAGCATGTAATAGCCGTAGCGCAACAGGCTGCGCAGGTAGTCGTGATAGGCGGTGTATTCGAACAGGCGGTTTGTGCTTATTATTTTGTGGACAAAACGCGTGCCGGGGAATTTTTGCCTCAGCGCTTGGGCTGCTTTTTGCGAATGTTCGGCGTAGGAAATTCCGTGCCTGGTGAAAGTGAGCAGGTGCAGTTCCCGGAAGCGTTCGGCCATAAGCGCCGAAACGCAGGTGGAATCGGTTCCGCCAGAGAAGAAGATTGCGCAGGTGTTTTCGCCGCTCATTTGGAACCGCCGTTATCACGCATAAGTTCGGACGCGCTGCGTATTCCGAGGCTGTCCAGCAGCCGCCGCGCCAGCCAACCGAAAGCCATGTGCAGCAGTTGCAGCAGCCATCCTATGGCCTTGCCGTACAGTACCCGCAGCCTGTAAGGCATAAGGAGCGCCAGGCCGCAGATCAGCGCGGCTGAAGCGGCGCGCAGAACCTTAATCATTGCCCGCCCCCATCCAGAAGTCCGCGCGCGACAATTATGTCGCGTATGGCGCCGGCCACAAGGGCGTTGCCTTTGGCCGAATAGTGTATCGGGTCGATAAAGATTTCCGCGGCATTCATTCCTGAAAGGCGTTTGTCCAGTTCAAGCACCGCCGCGCCTGAAGCCTGCGCGGCCTCCTTCACTATTTTATTATAGACCGCATAGTCCGCGCTCAGGCGGTATTGCTCCAGCTTTCTGGCCACTGCTGTTTCCTGGCGCGATTCTGAACAGCGGTTCTGGCGTGCCAGAACCGACGACAGCAGATAATGTGTTCCCGAATCGTAGGGATTCAGCTTGGCTGCCTCGGACAGCAGGACAAAAGCTTCCGGCAGGCGGGCCAGCTCAAGTTCCCGGCGGGCCTTGTCCTGCTGTTCGCCTGCCTGGCGCGCAATTTTTGGCTGCATCCATGGCGCTGCCGGAAAATTATGCGCGGTGGTTAGGAAAAGGATTTTCGCGCCGCTGTCGGAAGCGGCGCGGGCCAGGCCGAGCAGGCTTTCCCTAAATTCGTTTTGCGGCTGTCTCAGCGGCGGGATGCCGTCGCCTTGCGGACTGGGGCATGAGAAACGTTCTTTGAGCCTGCCGGACACCCGCGACGCAAGATACAGCGTTTTGAAGCCGGGGATGTTGACGGCGGCCTGGCTGTGTTCAAGGCACGGCAGTTTGCGCTTCAGCGCCTGCTCATGCGACAGCAGGCAGGCGTCTGGTTCCGGCGAATTCCCGAAAAAACGGTGCCTGTCCGGGTCGTTTGCGCCGTAGGCGATGATGATCAGGTCCGGTTTCAGGTTTTGCAGGCGCTTTGTGTAAAGCGCCTGGCCTTGCGCGGCGGAGTAGCCTATTTCACCGGCGTTAAGCACCCGTGCGCCGGAGTATTTTTCCGCCAGCAGCTTTTCCAACTGCTGGGGGTAGGGTTCCTGCTGTCCCACTCCCCATCCGAATGTGGAGGAAAGTCCCAGAACCAGCACGCGCTTTGGCGCAGCGTCAAAGCCGCGTCCGCCGGAGTCTCTCAGCCCCAGCCTGTCGGTTTGCACTGGGCGGCCTTCGAAAGTGCCGCGGAAATAAGGCTTTTGCCGCCAGATAAGCTCGGAATCCGGCTCAAGAAGAAGCATGGCGCGGTCAAGCTGGTCTCCGTGATTGCGAAGCCACCAGCGCGAAGCGCCTTCCATCGCCGCGCCCCACAGCATCAGTCCCGCGCAGAACAGCGCGGCGTTTATCAGCAGGTTTTTAGAACGGGGGGACATCACATCTTGAAATCTTCGCCAAGATAGTATTTTCGCGCCTTGGCGTCGTTGAGGAGGTCGTGCTGCGTGCCTTCTATCAGTATGGTGCCGTCGTGTATGAGGTAGGCGCGTTCCGTCAGCGGCAGGGTTTCGCGCACGTTATGGTCGGTAATCAGCACGCCTATGCCCTTTTCCTTAAGCTTCATTATGGTTTTGCGGAGGTCGCTGACTGTTATCGGGTCTATGCCAACGAAGGGTTCGTCCAGCAGTATTATCTGCGGCTCGTTTATCATGGCGCGGGCCACTTCAAGGCGGCGTTTCTCGCCGCCGGAGAGCGTCCAGGCCTGCTGGTCTTTCAGGCGCCAGAGGCCGAATTCCTCAAGCAGGTCCCTGACCTTTTTGGCCTGTCCTTCGCGCGAGGACATGGTGCGCTCCAGCACTGCCAGCAGGTTTTCCTCGACCGTAAGCCCGCGGAAAATGGTGGGTTCCTGCGCCAGGTAGCCAAGTCCCATGCGGGCCCGTTCGTACATTGGCATGTTGGTGACGTCGGTGTCGTCTATGTAAATCTTGCCGCCGTCGGCCTGTACAAAGCCGACAGTCATGTAAAAAGAGGTGGTTTTGCCTGCCCCGTTGGGGCCCAGCAGTCCGCAAACCTCGCCGGAGGAGATGGTCAGGCTGACGCTTTTCACCACCTGGCGGTCCTTGTAGGTTTTCTGGAGGTTCTCGGCGCGCAGTTTCATTTTTTCCCCGCGGGAGGGGCAAAGGGCTCCTGTTTCCTGGTCCAGCCGCGCACTTTGCCGCCCGCCTTCATGGTTTCGGAACTTCTGTTTATGGATATAAAATCGGCCTGCATGGCGAAATCATAACCGTTTCTTTCGCCGGCCACAACGGGGCGGCCACCCGAGAGGTCCAGTACCGTGGTTTTGAAATCGTACACGGCGTTGTCGCTGCGGGCGCGCATCTTTTCGGCGGTGATGTCGCTGTCGCCGGTGAAGGTGGCTGTTTCCTGCTTGGATTTGAAATCCGCCTGGCGGGAAAGCGCCAGTATTGAGCCTTTTTGAGGGTCGGAATGCGTTATTTTCACTCTGTCGCCAGGCGCATTCATGGAAAACATGCCGTCGCCGGAGATGTCGCTGTACTCGGCCTGGTCGGAAAAAGTATTGGTGACCGAGCCGTCCGCGCGGTTTATCACGCCTTTCACGGTCCCGGTCAGCTTCATATAGGACTTCTTTTCGTCAACCAGGGCGGTGTCTGACAAAGTGTTCATCTTCATGGCGCCGTCGCTTGACGTGTAAAGCAGGCGAACCGGGTCGTTGCCGGAGAAGAAGCGGGCCAGGCCCGAGAGTTTGGAATACTCGGCCCGGTCGCAATAGGTTTCCAGCACGGAACCGTTCTGGCGCCTGGCATTTATGTAAACAGAGCCCTTGAGGAAAATCTCTTCTTTTTTCTTGTCGTCCAGCGCCCAGTCCGACTTGAGGAAATAGGCCGGGTTGCGGTAAGAAACGTCGCCTATGAACTCTTCCTGCTTGCTGTCGCGGCGCACCACCCATTTCTTGCTGCGGACGACGCCGCCCAGTACCGGGGGGAAGGCGTCCCTGTCCAGCGCGGCCGCGTCCGCGGCGGCCAGCAGCGCCAGCGCAAGGGCAAGAGGAGCGGTGCGGGGGCTCAAGGCTTGTCCTCCGCCAGCAATGCCACCTGGTTTTCCAGGCTTATTTCCGAGAGGTCCGGGTTGGCCTCGAAATTATGGCCTTTCATGCGCGTCCCGTTCTGGGTTATCAGCACTTCTTTTTCCGTGTATATCTTTTTTCTGGAGGGGGAATAGCGCAGCAGGGAGGTTTCCAGCGTGGTTTTGTCGCGCAGGGAGCGGGCCACCACGTTGTCCTCCATCACCATGTCTTTGGTGTCAAGCATTAGTTCGCTCCGGCTGGCCGTTATGCGCGACACCACTTCGTTTTTTTCCATGAATTCTATTTCCGGGGAAGCGAGCATGGCTTTCCCGCTTTTTTCCAGTATCTGGGCGGACGGGGTTTTAAGCCGCCATGTCGTGGAGCTGTTGTGTATCTCCGACATGTCCAGTCCGCTTACTTTCTGCACCGGAAATGCCGCCTCGTTCTGGTCCGAGCCCTGATGCGAACAGGCGCAAAGGGCCAGGAGACAGACGGCGGCGGGCAGCAGTTTATTCATCTTTGTCCGCCAGCGGTATTATGCCAAGGAGGTCCCGTTCGTCCAGTATTCCCGCCGGGCGGCCTTTGGCGTCCACCACCGGGGCGTTGTCTATGTTCCTGGCCGAGAATACGCGCGCCGCCTCGGAGGCCAGCATGTCGGGATTAAGGCTGAGCGGGTTTTTCGTCATTACACGGCATACTGGCTGCTGCAGCAACTGATGCCCCTGCTTTTGCAGGTGGCGGCGAAGGTCGCCGTCTGTGAAAAAGCCCGTGAGTTTGCCTGATTTATTGATTACCGACGCGGCGCCAAGGCGCGTCCCGGTCATTACAAGAAGGGCATCCTGCACAGTGGCGCTCTCTTTTACGACGGGGTTGTTTTTGCCGGTGTGCATTATGGCGCGCACGCGCATGGTAAGCAGCTTGCCCAGCGAACCGCCGGGGTGCAGGCGCGCGAAATCCCTGTCGGTGAAGCTTTTCAGGCGCATAAGCGTGATGGCAAGCGCGTCCCCAAGCGCCAGCATGACGGTGGTCGAGGTGGTGGGGGTTATGTTGTAGGGGCAGGCTTCGCGGTCCACAGCGGCGTTGATTGTAACGTCGGCCAGTTCGGCCAGGCGGGAATGCGGCCTGCCGGTCATCGCTATAACGGTGCGCCCGTCTTTCTTAAGCAGTTCCACCAGGCGCGAAAGCTCTTCGGTCTCGCCGGAATAGGAGAGCGCCAGAATGATGTCGTTGTTCGCCAGCATGCCAAGGTCCCCATGCAGGCAGTCTACCGGGTTCAGGAATATCGAAGGCGTTCCGGTGGAGGCCAGCGTGGAGGCGATTTTGCGCCCAATCAGCCCTGACTTGCCTATGCCGCTGAGCACCGCCCGGCCTTTGCAGCGCAGCATGATGCCTATGGCTTTTTCGAAAGCCGCATCCAGCGTGTCGGCCGCGCGCAGCACTGCGCGCCCTTCCTGGCGGAGCGTTTCCTTCGCGGCTTGCAGGGCTTTGGCCGGTTTTATTGTCTTGGTCATGGCGCGGGATAATTCTTGGGATTGAGCCAGGGAGGCATTTCGGAAGGCAGTTGCCGTATGTTGTACGGCGGCTGTAGCCTGCCAAGGAAATGCTTGGCCGTGAAGAAGCCGACTATCAGCAGCAGATATATCACGGAAAGGGTTTTAAGGTGCCAGCGCCAGTCCGGGAACCAGACAGGGGCGGATGACGCCGGGACCATGTCGGCGCCGCATTTTTTGCAGTTTTTGCTGCTTTGCCTGTTGTCATGTCCGCATTTTTGGCATTTCATTTTTTATTCCCCT
>JAAYTX010000031.1 GCA_012523635.1 Elusimicrobiota bacterium | reverse complement strand
TATTTCGGCGAAAAGGATTACCAACAGTATTCCCTTATTAAGGGCATGGCGCGGGCCTTCTTTCTTCCTGCACGCATAGTGCCCTGTCCTATAGTGAGGGAAAAAGACGGGCTCGCCATGAGTTCGCGCAACGCTCTGCTTGCCCCGCAGGACAGGGGGAGAGCGCCGCTACTGCGCAAGGCGCTGGCGGAGTGCCGAAGCGCCGCCGCCGCGCGCCGCAGCCTGCAAAAAGCCGGGTTCGCCGTGGATTATGTGTCCGATATCGGCGGGCGACGCTACGCCGCCGCTTTTCTCGGCAAAGTGAGGCTTATAGACAATGTCGAAATATAAAATACTCTTCCAGCTTACAGGCTCCATAGCCTGTTTCAAGGCCTGCGCGCTCATTTCACGTCTCGTGCGCGAGGGATGCGAGGTGAAGGCCGCCTGCACGCCGTCGGCCCTGCGTTTTATCGGGCAGTCCACGCTTGAGGGGCTTACGGGCCGCCCGCTGTACTGCGATATGTTCGAGGCAAAACAGTCCGTGGAGCATATCGCCCTTTCAAAGTGGGCGGACCTTTCTATAATCTGCCCGGCCACAGCCAATATCATGGGCAAAATGGCGTCCGGCATAGGCGACGACTGCGTCAGCACCCTGTTTCTGGCTCACGATTTTTCAAAGCCCTGCCTTGTGGCTCCTGCCATGAACCGCAATATGTGGAAGCATCCGGCCACAAGGCGTTCCGTGGAATTGCTGGAGGAATACGGGGTTGAAGTGCTGCCGGTGGCCGAGGGCAGGCAGGCCTGCGGAGACGAGGGAGAGGGGCGGATGCTGGAGCCTGACGACATCTATGCCTATATAATGGCTGCGCTGGACGGCAGGGCATGAAGATACTTGTCACTTCAGGGGCCACGCGCGAACCTATAGATGCCGTGCGCTTCCTAAGCAACTTCAGCACGGGCAGCACTGGCGCGGCGCTGGCCGACGCTTTTCTTGCCACCGGGCACAGCATCCACTATCTGCACGGCATGGGGGCGCTCCTGCCCGCCGGGCCTGCGCGTACGGAGCAGTTTTCCTCTTATGCCGATTTGGACAGACGCCTGCGGCGCAGGCTTTCATCGGGCGGTTTCGATGCGGTGGTGCATGCCGCCGCAGTGAGCGATTATTCTCTGGGGGCGGTAACCCCCGGGGTTGGGCGGCTGGGGCGGTCAGACAGGAAGCTGGACTCGTCCAGAGAGGAACTGACCCTTGTTCTGCGGCGTAACCGCAAGCTGTTGGACAGGCTTTGCGGTTACGCCGGGAACAGGGGCGCTTATATAGTCGGCTTCAAGCTCACGTGCACCCGCTCGGCGCGCGCCCGGAGCGAGGCCGCGGCAAAGCTGTCGCTGGGCAGAGGGGTCCGGCTGGTGGTGCATAATGATATGCTGGATATTAAGGCCGGACGCAGGGTCTTCACGCTTTATGCGGCTGGGCGGGAAAGAGGGCGCTGCGTTTCGGCGGCGGAATTGGCCGGTAAAATAACTGAAAACTGCAAGGAGGCTTTACATGCTGCTGGCTCTTGATGTGGGAAACAGTAATATTTTCGGCGGAGTGTTTCAGGACGGAAAGCTGAAGCTGAAATTCCGCAAAAGTTCGCTTGGCGAGGCCGTTTCCGACGAACTGGGAATTTTCCTGAAGGCCGTCCTGCGCGAAAACGGCGTGGAGCCGGGGGATATTTCCGGCATAGCCATCTGCTCGGTGGTGCCGAAACTTTCCTATCCCCTGCGCAGCGCCTGCGTGAAGTATTTCGGGCGCGAACCTTTCCTTCTTCAGCCCGGGGTGAAGACCGGGCTTAACATAAAGTACAAGAATCCCTCCGAGGTGGGGGCCGACCGCATAGCCAATGCCGTGGGCGCGGCCGCGCTATACCCCGGCAGAAACATGGTGCTGGTGGATTTCGGCACGGCCATAACTTTCTGCGCGGTCTCGAAGAACCGCGATTATCTGGGCGGGGCCATAGTGCCGGGCCTTAAAATAGCCATGGAGGCGCTGGCCTCGCGCGCGGCGCTGCTGCGCACCGTGGAACTGGTGCGTCCGGCCGAAACCACGGGCCGCACCACTGTGCAAAGCATACAGTCAGGCCTTTATTATTCAAGCCTTGGCGCGGTAAAGGAAATTTACGCGGGCCTGTGCCGCGAATGCTTCGGCGGAGAAAAGGCCCTGCTTGCCGGCACCGGCGGATTCTCGCGCCTGTTCGCCGAGGAAGGCCTTTTCGACGTGCTGCTGCCGGACCTGGTGCTTGACGGCCTGCGTCTTGTCTACGAGATGAACGCCGCGGGGGGGAGCAAATGAGGCGCACAATGCTGAAGTCCAAAATCCACCGCGTGCCAGTCACGCAGTGCGACCTCAATTACAACGGCTCCATCACCATAGACCGCGCCCTGTGCAAAAAGGCGGGCCTGCTGGAATTTGAAAAGGTGGATGTCTACAACTGCAACACGGGGGCGCGCTTTTCCACCTATGTGCTGCTGGGGCGCAAGGGGCAGTTGTGCATCAACGGCGCGGCCGCCCGCCTGGCCCATCCCGGCGACAGGGTGATCATCGCCTCCTATGCCGACTTTGACGAGGCCGAGTGCGCCGCCCACAAGCCGGTGGTGCTCACCTTCTAGCCCGCCGGGCCCTCCCAAAATTAGCACTTGAAAGCTGATATTGACAACAATGGGGCCGCTGAGTATAATATTAGCAGCTTCCCTTATTAATTGCTAGTTAAGCACGGGCAAGCGCCAGATTCAGACGAGGGCATCATGCGAGTTCTCAAGCCGGAAGTGGCCAAGGAGCGCGAGGAAAAAATCCTGCGCTGGATAATACAGGAATATATAAAGACCAGAAAGGCGGTAGGCTCCGAGCTTATCTGCGAAAAGGTCGGCCTGGATATTTCAAGCGCCACCATACGCAACATAATGAAGAAGCTGGAGGACGAGGGCTTCCTCTACCAGTCCCACACGTCCGGCGGCCGCCTGCCCACAGACAAGGCCTACCGCTACTATGTCGATTTCGTGCAGAACATGCAGAAGTACATCGTGGAGGAGCGCGACCGCATAGAAAGCGAGTACAACCGCCAGATGGAGGAGACAGAGCGTCTGCTGGTGCACACCTCCCACCTGCTGTCGGAGCTTTCGCGCTCAGCCGGCTTTGTGTATTCCACCGGCGCATGGGACAACTGCATCTGCCGCATGGATTTTATATCGCTTGGCCCGCGCTACCTGCTGGCCGTGGTGGTGTCCGAGGGCGGGGCCGTGCATCACTGGCCCATACGCCTAAACAGCGACATTTCGCCCGAGCATATACGGCTGATGAGCTCGTTCTTCAACGAGCATGTGCGCGGCCTTCCGCTTAAGGAAGCCAGGCGCAGGCTGTGGGACTACCTTTCAGCGGGCCGCTCCGAGTTGCCGGACATGGCCGACGTGGCCATGCGGATGCTGGACCATCTTCAGCAGAAGCAGGCCGCCGAGGAGGGTTTGTACCTTGACGGCATAGGCAACCTGGCCGAATACGCGGGCAGCATGGGCCCTCAGGCGCTTAGCGAGATGATGGGCATTATAGAGGAAAAGAAGCGTTTCGCCGGGCTTTTGTCAGAGCGCATGAAGGATTGCCGCATGGGCAAGGTGGACGTCACCATCGGCGCGGAGAACGAACTGCGCGAATTCAAGAACCTGAGCCTGGTTTCCTCGGCTTATAAGATAGGGGACAGGACCATAGGCATGCTGGGCATAATAGGGCCCAAGCACATGGAGTACGAGAGGGTAATTTCACTGGTTAATTTCTTCAGCGGACTGCTGGAACGCAGTTTCGAGCAGTGGGGGCAGCTGGTGTCGGGCGCCCCGCAGGCTCTTCCGGGGCAGGAAGCCGCTGCGGAGAAAAAAGATGAAAAGAAAAAAAGAAGAAGAACAGGCCGCCGCGCCGGAAACTGAGCAGGCCGCCGCGCAGGGGCAGGCCCCGGCGCAGCCTTCCGAGCCCAGGCCGGAGCCGGATTACTACGACCAGCTGCTGCGCCTGAAAGCGGATTTCGAGAACTACCGCAAGCGCGTGGACCGCGAAAAGCCGGAACTGATAGCCTTCGGCAAACAGCAGGTGCTGTGCAAAATCCTGCCGGTTTACGACGCGCTGCTCAACGCCAGGAAGGCGCTTGAGAAAAGCTCCGCCCCCGGAAAGGACGGCGCGCCGTTGGACGATTTAAGGAAAGGGCTGGAAATGGTGTACGGCGAACTGGAGAAGCTGTTCGCCGCGGAAGGTATAAAGTGCATGGAGTGCCAGGGCAAGCCTTTCGACCCCATGTGCCATGAAGTGCTTGGAGTGGTGGAGGACGACTCCGCCGAGGAAGGCCTCGTGCACGACGAGCTCCAGCGCGGCTTCATGGCCGGCGACAGGGTGCTCAGGCCCGCGCGCGTGAGGATAACGCGCAAGAAGGCGGTTCCGGCGCAGCAGCCGGCCGCCGAAGAAAAATCTGACGGCAAGTGACCAGAACAAGGAGGAGCAGCATATGGCTAAGATAATAGGAATTGATTTGGGCACCTCTAACACGGCGGCAGCCGTGATGGAAGGCGGCCACGTGACGATAATCCCGTCCGCCGAGGGCAGTTCGATAGGCGGAAAGGCGTTCCCGTCCTATGTAGCGTTCAGCAAGGACGGGCAGATGCTGGTGGGCGAACCGGCCCGCCGCCAGGCGGTGGCCAACCCGGAGGGCACCATCACCGCCTTCAAGCGCAAGATGGGCACCGACTTCAAATACAGCATACGCGGCAAGGAATTCACGCCACAGCAGCTGTCGGCTTTCCTGCTGCAGAAAGTGAAGCGCGACGCAGAGGCTTTCCTCGGCGACAAGGTGGAGAAGGCCGTAATCACCGTCCCGGCCTATTTCAACGACAACCAGCGCCAGGCCACCAAGGACGCCGGCACCATAGCCGGGCTTGAAGTGGTCCGGCTGGTGAACGAACCCACCGCCGCCGCGCTGGCCTACGGCGTGGACAAGGCCGGCAAGGAACAGAAGATAATGGTGTTCGACCTGGGCGGCGGCACGCTGGACGTCACCATAATGGACATGGGAAAGGAGGGCACCTTCGACGTGGTCTCCACCTCCGGCGACACCCAGCTGGGCGGCACCGACATGGACAATGTCCTCATCCAGTACATCTGCGACGAGTTCCGCAAGGACAACGGCATAGACCTCTCCAAGGACCCGACCGCCATGCAGCGCCTGAAGGAAGCCGGCGAGAAGGCCAAGATAGAACTTTCCACCGTTATGGAAACGGAGATAAACCTGCCGTTCATCTCCGCCGACGCCAACGGCCCCAAACACCTCCAGCTCAAGCTTTCCCGCGCCAAGCTGGAAAGCCTGGTGGAGTCCATAGTGAAGCGGTGCGGCAAGTCCATAGACCAGGCCATCACCGACGCCAAGCTGAAAGTGTCCGACATCGACCGCGTCATCCTCGTGGGCGGCCCCACCCGCATGCCCATAGTGCAGAAGTACGTTGAGGAGTACGCGGGCCGCAAGATAGAGCGCGGCGTGGACCCCATGGAGTGCGTGGCTTCCGGCGCTGGCGTGCAGGCCGCCATCCTGACCGGCGACGTCAAGGACGTGTTGCTGCTTGACGTGACGCCGCTGTCTCTGGGCATAGAGACGATGGGCCGCGTGATGACCCGGCTTATCGACCGCAACACCACCATACCGGTGCGCAAGACGCAGGTGTTCTCTACAGCCGCCGACAGCCAGCCCGCCGTGACCGTGCACGTCCTG
>JAAYTX010000030.1 GCA_012523635.1 Elusimicrobiota bacterium | reverse complement strand
AGCTTTATCAGTTCGCCGTCGAAATTCTTAGAAGCGTACGCAAGGATATGGCCGAAGGCAAGCCAGTGGCAGCTTCACGCCTGCACCTCCTGGGGCGCATCGCGCCGCAACTCACTACCCTCAAAGAATATGAAGACGCCACGAAAAAGGGCGGGCCTGCCAACGAACAACCGCTGACGCGCGAGGAGTGCATAGCACTGCTTGACAAACGCATAAGGGGCGAGGCCGACGAAAAATGAAGCTGAAGTTCCTTCCATACCAGAATCGCTGGCTTAAGGATGATTCTCGCATTAAGGTGTGGGAAAAGAGCCGACGCATAGGCGCCACTTATGTGCAAAGTTACGAGGATGTTTTCGACTGCGTGCGTGGCAATGTCCCCGCAGTGTGGTTCTCCAGCGCTGATGAAAGCGCGGCGCGGGAGTACATCCTTTACTGTGAAGCCTGGGCGAAACTGTTTAAGGTCGGACTTGAAACTATAGGAGACGACAGCATCGTAGACGAGCGCAAGGGGCTGAAATCCTTCACAATTGAATTTAAGGGCGGAGCCAGGATAACAGCCCTCTCTTCTAATCCCAAGGGCTTTCGCTCAAAAGGCGGGAAAGTCGTCTTAGATGAATACGCCCATCACGAGGACCAGGAAGCACTTTTTAGGGCAGCACAGCCGTCTATCATGTGGGGCTATCCGTTACGCATTCTCTCAACACACAATGGAACGGCGTGCCGTTTCTACAAGCTGATTGAGGGCATCAAAGCAAAACGCCAAAAGGGGTGGAGCCTTCATACCACGCCAATTCAGCTTGCGGTGGATGATGGATTATACGATGCCATCAGCCAGCGAAAAACTAGCCAGGCAGAGCGTAAGGCCTGGCTGGAACAATTGCATCAAGATTGTGTTGATGAAGAGACCTGGTTGCAGGAGTACTGCTGTGTCGCGGCCAATGAATCCGAAGCCTTCCTCACATACGAGATGCTTGCGGCCTGCGAGGCCGAAGGAATACTTCGCCAACTCAGCGAATGCACTGGCGAACTTTATCTCGGCGCGGACATTGGGCGCAAGAAAGACCTGACCGTTTTTGTGGTTTTGGAGAAGGTCGGGAGCCGCTTATTCACGAGGGCGATTATCGAGCTGGAACGGACAGCTTTCAGCATACAGCGACAAATCCTGTACGACATACTCCGTCATCCTCGTTTCCGGCGCGGGTGCATTGACGAAACCGGCATAGGGATGCAGTTCGCGCAGGAAGCAGCGGAACAGTTCGGCAAGACGAGGGTTGAGCCGGTAATGTTCACGGGTAAAGTGAAGGAAGACCTAGCTTTCGGATTGCGGACAATGTTCGAGGATAAGGGAATAATTATCCCGCCCAGTTTTGACCTTCGCGAGGACCTGCACTCCATACGCAAAGTCACTACCGTGGCCGGGAATTTACGTTTTGATGTCAGCCGCTCAGACACCAACGGCCACGCCGACCGCTTCTGGGCGCTGGCGCTGGCTGTGCACGCCGCGGCCACCGGAAGCAAGTCTGGGCCGGTGGAACTGCGCTCAATGAAACCTGCCATTTCAACACCGCTGTTGCGGGGGTACTGGTGAGGGGTTTTAGCAAAAATGCGTTTTAAGGCCCCGAAAATGCCCCAGGTGCAAAATCAGGGTACACAGGTATGGGGAAAGCCCAGAAAATGCGAATTCAACGGGGGTTTAGGGCCTTTAACGCTAGGTCTGGCACAAGATTTTAGGGCAATTTCGCGGCTTTGGCCGCGTCTATGAAATCATTTACGCGCGCAAACCCTATTGCGGTTGCGCAGGAGGCAAGATGGCAAAAGGCATTTGGTTAAGCCCGGATAAATTCGTTCCACTGTCGGAGCTCCAGAACGCAAGCCTTGAGGGCGGACTGGCCGGAGAAATAGCCTCACGGCGCAGACGGCTTGATTTTTCGTACATGGGAATGCTGCCAAACCCGGACCCGGTGCTCAAGCGGCTTGGACGAGACATAGAGGTTTACCGGGACCTGGCCAGCGACGCCCATGTGCGAAGTTGTATTTCAAACCGCAAGGCCGGGACGCTGGCGCTTCAATGGGAATTCGACCGTGGTCAGGACAAGACGCAAGCCGCTGAAATGCTGACGGGGATTTTCCGCAAACTCAAGCTGCATAAAATTATCGGGGAAATCTTGGACGCGGCCTTGTATGGCTACCAGGCGCTTGAGGTGATGTGGGCCGTGCGCGACGGCCTCTTGGTGCCGGTGGACGTGGTGGGAAAGCCGCAGGAATGGTTTACCTTCGACACCGAGAACCGGCTCCGTTTTAAGTCCGTGGAAAATCCTTTCCAGGGCGAGCTTCTGCCAGACCGCAAGTTCTTGCTGGCGCAATCGGAGGCCAGCTACAACAACCCTTACGGCAATGGCGCGCTGAGCTGCTGCTTCTGGCCCTCGACATTCAAGCGTGGCGGATGGAAATTCTGGGCGGTGTTCGCCGAGAAATACGGGATGCCATGGCTTGTAGGAAAGTACGCGCCTGGCACGCAGAAGAAGGAGCAGGACGAACTGCTGGCCCGACTGGAAGAGGCTGTGCAGGATGCCATCCTCATTATGGCCGATACCAACTCCGTGGAGATAAAGGAGTCCGGTTCCAAGTCCGCCAGCGCGGACATTTACGAGCGCCTCATAATCCGTGCCGATGGGGAGATGAGCAAAGCCATCGTCGGCCAAACGCTGACCACGGAAGTAGGTGCCACCGGCTCTTACGCCGCCGCGCAAACACACTTCAAGGTGCGCGCGGACATCGTGAAGTCCGATTCGGCGATGGTTTGCGAAGCGCTTAACACGCTCGCGGCCTGGGTATGCGAGTATAACCTTGGCCCCGCCGTGGACGCACCCAAAATGCAGCTCTACGCACCGGAGGAAGTGGACAAGGCTTTGGCGGAGCGCGACGAAATCCTGAGCAGGGCGGGCGTGCGTTTCACCAAAAAGTACTTCCGGGGGAACTATGGCCTTGCCGAGGATGACATTGATTCCGTCGCGGTTCCCGGGACGAACCCTGGCGCGCCTGCGTTTGCCGAACCTGATGCGGCCGCCGGTGAATTGCAGGTGCAGGTGGAAGATGCCGGAGGCAGCCTTTCCCCGAAGGAAATGCAAGCCATGGCCGAGGACGAAATACTGAAACCGATATTGCCCATTCTGCGCACCGGGGCCAGCTACGAGGAAATAGAGACGGCGCTAGGCAAAGCATATCCCAAGATGGATAGCTCCACTTTCCGGGAGATACTGGCCCGGGCCATCTTTGTGGGCGATGTGCTGGGGCGCCTCTCGGAGCAGAAACCAAAGTGAACATGCCCAGGCTTGAGTCCGAATGTGGGATAAGCATGTTTTGCCTCGGTATAGGATTTTTCTTTTGGAGAGCGCCGACTCACTGCGGTATGTTTTGCTGGCTTGGGCCGTTGTTCCTGAAGAGCTGGCTCTTCTACAGCGGGGATAAAGATGCCGAATAACGTGGACGTCAACTACGCTTTAGGGCTTAAGCCGGAAGCGGCCATCAACTACTTGAAGTCGAAGGGGTACGCTATCGCCTTCGACTGGCACACCGTGTGGCAGGAATCCAACGCCCGGGCTTTTACCGTGGCGAAGGCCATGAATCTGGACGTGCTCAAAGACATCCGTGGCGCGGTGCAGGATGCCATGGAGAAAGGCCAGACCTTGCAGGAATTCCGCAAAGGCCTCGAGCCTACGCTCCAGGCTAAGGGCTGGTGGGGCAAGCAAACCATGGTGGACCCGCTGACCGGCAAAGAGCGTCCCGTGCAGCTCGGCAGCCCGCGCCGCCTGGAAACCATCTACCGCGCAAACATAGACACGGCGTATTCCGCCGGGCGTTACCGCGATTTTATGGAGTCCTCGGACACACATCCATTCTGGCAGATGGTTGCAGTCAAGGACTCCGCCACACGGCCATCACATCGCGCGCTGGACGGGAAGGTGTTCCGCTGTGATGACCCATTCTGGAACACGCATTGGCCACCCTATGCCTGGTTCTGCCGGTGCCGCGTCCGTAAGCTGACGGCGGCGCAGGTCCGCGAAAAGGGCCTGAAGGTGGAATCATCCAGCGGGCAGATGAGCTGGCAGGACCAGCTCGTCTCCAAGCGCTCCGGGGAAGTAAAGCCGGTATCAGTTTACACCGACCCGGAGACAGGCACGCGAGTTGCCACAGACCCCGGCTGGAGCTACAACCCCGGCCAGGCTTGGAGCCTGGACGAGGCCGCCTGGCAAAAGGCCCAGGAGTTGCCTGAAGAAGTGCGTCAGGATTTCATGAGCGAGATGTCCCGGTCCACACTGTCGGCCGAGTTCTTCCCCACCTGGGTGGACAGCATCCTGGCGCGAGGCCAGAGTATACGTTTTGCCATGACGGTTGGCTGGATGAACCCGGAGCTGTGGGCGGCGCTCGACAATGCGGGTATAACACCGGCAAGCCCTGTTATAGCCGCCAACGATACCGGCATCCTCCATATGCTGAGGGATGCCAAACAAGCGCGCGGCGCGGCGCTCAGTATAGATGCAATAAAAAAACTCCCGGAGTATGTCCGGCAGCCGCAGGCAGTGCTGCTGGATACCCGGGACGGCAAGCTCTTATTCGTGCGAGCTGGTACAGGAACAGACAAAAGCCTAAAGGTCATTGTGCAGGTGGATTACAAGCTGAAGGGCAAGGAAACGCCGGTGAACTTTGTGCGCACTTCAGGGCAAATAGCGACGTATAACCTGCGGGAGCCGCAATATAAAGTTTTGTGGGGGAGCCTATAAAAGAAGAAAGCCTGTCCTGGAGGTGCGCTCAACCCCTCATAAGGTGGGCCCTTTCGGGTTCCATCTAATTGGCCAGAGCGGCTTTCCAATTGTCAGGACAAACTTTCGTTAATATTGTACCCCCTGCCGGGGATTTTTACAAGAGAAACTAGCCATGCTAAAAATCAAAGTCGACATCCAGCCCGTGCAGACATTCCTCAAGGCAATGGGCGGCAAGTTGCAGAATCGCAGGCCCTTCTTACGAGAAGTCAAAGACATCATGCAATCCGCCGTTGAAGAGAACTTCGAGCAGGAAGGCCGTCCCAAATGGCAACCCCTGAAGCCTGCCACCATCAAGGCGCGCGGCAACAAGGGCGACGGAAAGATTCTGCAAGTTAGCGGCCAGTTGGCGCGGTCCATCGTGGGCCGGTATGACAATGACGAGGCGCTGGTCGGCACAAATCTGCGGTATGCCAGGATTCACCAGATGGGCGGAACAGTCAAGCACGAGGCCCGCACGGGCGTGGTGACATACTTTCGTCGCGCTGGCAACGGCCGCCAGTTTTCCTCGGAGAAACGCGCGCACTTCGGTATGAAGGTAAACCACCCAAGCTACAACGTGAAAATACCGGCGCGGCCGTTTCTCATGCTGACTGATAAGGAGAAAAGCGCCATCCTTAAAGCTGCGCAGACTTATCTCAAGGAGCCCAACGCCTGACACCTCCCCTATCCTAAGCGAACACCACGCCACGGCAGCTAAGAACTGAGCGCAGCCAAGTCAACAACAACCCTATTAAGGAGCCTCTATGTTTAACGAAAACACTGTAATCAACGACGACTGTCTTAAAGCCATGGCAAAACTGCCAGACAATTCCTGTGACGCGGTGGTGACCGACCCGCCTTACGAGCTCGGCTTCCTGGGCAATGCCTGGGACAAGACCGGCGTGGCCTTCAATCCCGCCACCTGGCGCCATTGCCTGCGCCTGGCGAAGTCCGGCGCGCATCTGCTGGCTTTCGGCGGCAGCCGCACCTTCCACCGCTTGGCGGCGGCCATTGAAGACGCTGGATGGGAAATCCGCGACTGCATTATGTGGCTATACGGCACTGGTTTTCCGAAGAGCAAGAATATGCGCGGCAAGTGGCAGGGGTTTGGGACCGGCCTGAAGCCCGCGTTTGAGCCTATCATCCTTGCGCGGAAGCCGATGCCGGGCTCCACCGAAGAGAATCTACGCCGCAACGGCTGCGGTGCCCTCAATATAGACGGTTGCCGTGTCCCGTCCGAGGTCGCCACGGGCTGGCGTGGCGGGGCTTCCAGGGGCTACAGCGGCGGCCTGGCTAAAACTGAAAGCGGTGGGCGACCGGCTTTTGGCCGCTGGCCCGCCAACGTACTACACGACGGCAGCCAAGACGTCCTACATGCCTTCCCGGCGGAGCAGGGCCTGTCGGCGGCCAGGTTCTTCTACTGCGCCAAAGCTTCCTGGCAGGACCGGGAGGAAGGCCTGCAAAGATTTGTGCGCCAGCAGATGGAGATACTTCATAACAAAGCAGCCGGACCCAGGAGCAACATACATCCGACGGTAAAGCCCACAGCGCTAATGCGCTACCTGTGCAAGCTCGTCACCCCACCCGGGGGCTTGGTGCTTGACCCGTTTACCGGCAGCGGCAGCACCGGCAAGGCTGCTGTGCTGGAAAAGTTCAGATTTCTGGGCATCGAGCAGGCGGCCAGGTATGCGGCCATAGCCCGGGCCAGAATAGACTTCGCTATAAGGCAGACGCGCGGACATGGGACACTTGCAGGGGCATAAGGCCGACGCGGGCAAGCCGCGCCTGGAGCTGCTTCCTTTCGACGCGCTCGAGGAAGTGGCCAAGGTGTTGGGATATGGCGCGGCGAAGTATGGGGAGCGGGACTGGGAACATGGTCTGGCCTATGGCCGCGTATTCGGCGCGTTGCTGCGCCACGCCTGGTCTTGGTTCCGGCTGCGCCGCACAGACCCGGAGACGGGCCTTAGCCACATGGCGCACTGCGCAGCAAACGCGCTCTTCCTGCTGGCTTACGAGCTGCGCCGTCGGCGCGAGCTGGACGACAGGCCGACTGGACGTAAGCCATGCTGATAACAGATTTCAAAATCGCCGCGCCGGTATGGCGCTTCTGGCCCTCATATCACGCGACCAGATTTATATTGAGGCGCTTTCTGGAGCAGGTACCCGGAATGCTCCGACGCGGCTACTGCAAGGAGATGAACTGATGAGAAAACAATTCTGCCCGCAATGCGGCTCTATCGGGGTGCGGCGTGTTAACTATGCCAAACGCTGGCTAGGATGGACCTGCAAGCGCTGCCGCCACTGGTGGACCGACGAGGAATACGAGCTCTTGGAGTACCCATGGGCTGTCCGCCTGCATCGGATGCTGGTGAGGATATGCTCGCGGCTGTTCGGAGTAAAGCGGCCATAGGCGGTTTGGCAGAAGCTCTTTGACAATTTTCCCCAGGAGGGATCCTGGGGCGGCGTAGTACCCACAAATACGTGGTCAGTGCTTTTTATCTGGCGCATTTGGTGGAGGATAATTTAATTCCCTACGACATCTAGAACAAAAAAAATAGTAGCGGGAGTTAGCTTCCATTCCATATGGCCCATAACGCGGATAGAGTCGCACCATCTGTCCGGTATCTCGATAACAGTAATAGCAATATGGGTTTTCATTACCTTTTTCCCACAGGAGGCCGTCCTTATGTCTGAAATCCTTACCAAGCTGGTGCCATTGCTTTGGCACCTGATTCTGCAAGTCGGTTCCATGCTCATTCTTTGGATTCTGTTCTATCTGCTGCCCACCGCTCTCCTTCTCGGGCTTGTCATCGAGAAAGTCCAAAAGCGCTTTCAGACGCTTGAGCGCAGAGCGCCAGGCCTCTCTGGATATACCAAGAAACGAAAGAAGTGTAGCAATAGCTGACATTGTGGTCTACGAAGTCCAAGGTTTTAGCCGCTGAGGAGGCGCTCCTGGACACAAACTTTAGATTGGGCTACTTTGTGAAGGCGTATCGAAGCCCTATAAGAATAAGGAATACTCCACCCAAAAACAAAAGTTTGGACCAGAACAAGGCCGCTAAGACTAATGCGCCGACGCCAGCTATTACTACGAGCCATCCGCCCCGTCGGAGATTCTTCTTCTCTTCAAAAGTTTGAGGTTCTATCCTCGCCACATCACGCCAACCACAATTCGGACATGCAAGCGCAGTAGTTGAAATTTGATGATGACATTCAGGACATTCAAATAACATCAACCCTCCTATGTGGCTTTATGCTTCAGTTGATGAATTCCTGCAAGAGACTGCACAGCTTCCGAATGTGATTTGGCTGCACGGACCGCTTTAAGTACAAGCTTGCGTTCCGTGGGGTGCTCAATTAAGTAGTCGAGGATTTCGTTAAGTGCTTCGTCAGACGATGTGCGTTCGCGCAATTTGTAGTGTTTTTCTTTGGCAATTTCTTGTGGTTGCACACCGAGAGCAGCGGCAATTTTAAAGACCATCTCCTCGGAAGCACCGTATTTCCCGTTTTCGATGTTGGCAATTGTTACATAGTGAATGCCGACAGATTCCGCGAAGGCGCGCTGAGAAGGAGCTCCTGGTAGCCCCTTTCTTAAACGACCCAGCTTAGCGCCATCCACAATAAAGTTACGCATAACCCCTTGACAATTGCTAGTGATAGTATTACACTAGCATAAGCAGTTAATTACTTAAGCTATGAACTCAATT
>JAAYTX010000029.1 GCA_012523635.1 Elusimicrobiota bacterium | reverse complement strand
CGTCGGCTACGAGGAAGGCGGCCAGCTCACCGAACAGGTTCGCAGGCGGCCATATTCGGTTCTGCTTTTCGACGAGATAGAAAAGGCGCACCCGGACGTGTTCAATATCTTCCTGCAGATACTGGACGAGGGACGCCTGACCGATGGCAAGGGCCGCGCCGTTGATTTCAGGAACACGGTCATAATAATGACTTCAAACATAGCCTCGCGCCTTATTCTGGAGCTTGCCGGGAAAAAGGGCGGCATGGATGAGCTAAA
Source organism: Elusimicrobiota bacterium (assembly GCA_012523635.1). Classification (GTDB taxonomy): domain Bacteria; phylum Elusimicrobiota; class Elusimicrobia; order Elusimicrobiales; family Elusimicrobiaceae; genus JAAYTX01. Next base: position 10,439 of record JAAYTX010000029.1, on the reverse strand, counting down.
GGGCAAGGTGCAGGAATTGCTGCTGGAGCATTTCAGGCCGGAGTTCATAAACCGCGTGGAAGAAATAGTGGTGTTCAACCGCCTGGGCCGTGAAACTCTTGCGCGGATAGTGGATATACAGATAGCTGCGCTGTCAAAACTGCTGGCCGAGCGCAAGATAACGCTTGAGCTGGAGCCGTCGGCGCGCGACCTGCTGTTCGAGCGCGGCTACGATGAACAGTTCGGCGCGCGGCCGCTGAAGCGCGTAATACAGCGGCTGGTGCAGAACCCGCTTGCCATGAAAATACTGGACGGCGAAATACTGCCCGGCGACCACGTGAAACTGGGCGCTGAAAAAGGCGAGATAACGTTCGGGAAAGAGGGTAAAGCCGCCAAAACGCGCAAGCGTTAGGCGGCTGACAGGGCGCGGATTCTTGCCACAATACGCTCTATCTGCGGGTCCGGAGTAGAGGCGCCTGCCGTGACGGCTATGCGGCGGGCACCTTTGAAATCCAGGCCTTGCAGGGTGTCGGCGTCTTCTATCAGGAGGGTTTTGGGGCACAGCCGCGAGCAGATTGCCGCAAGGCGGCTGGTGTTGGCGCTGTTGCGGTCGCCTGCCACCACCATGACGTCGGCCCAGCGGGCCAGCGCGAGCACTTCTTTTTGTCGTTCCTTGGTAGGCTGGCAAATTGTATCCGATATCACGCATTCGCCGCTGTGCGGCCTCACCGCTTCTGCGGCGGCGCGGAACACTTCTTCTTCCTGAGTGGTCTGCGATAGGACGTGCGCTTTTTCCATGCTCGGCAGTTTCCCGGCCTCGAAAGCAGAGGATATGACGTGCCCCCGGCCTTCGGCATAGCCCATAAGCCCTATGACCTCGGCGTGGCCGCTGTCGCCCACGATAACGGTCTCGAAGCCCTTCGCGGCGTGCACCGCTATGGCCGACTGCGCTTTTTTGACAAGCGGGCAGGTGGCGTCCGCCACTTCAAGGCCAAGAGCGCGCAGCATGTTCTCCTGCTCCGGCGTGATGCCGTGGGCGCGTATGATTATTGTCTCGCCCCGGCGCAGGTTTTTCGCGTCGGATACCGCGAAAATGCCATCCTTTTCCAGTTCCGCGATGACCTGCTTGTTGTGTATCAGCGGTCCATAGGTATAGACGCGCCGCTTGCCGGAACTGGCCAGCCTGCGTGCGGTTTCTATCGCGTTTTTGACTCCGGGGCAGAACCCCGCTGTTTTGGCCACTTTGATTTCTGGAAGGTTCATGGCGGTCCGGGCGCATGCGTCGCGCCGCGAAGGCAGTCTAGCATTTTACGGCGCGGGGCCGCCCGGAAGGCTAATTAAGTACAATTGTAGCCGTGCAAAATACTCTTGAAACCGGCGTTTCCTCCGTCCGGGAATCCATAGAATCCGCCCTGCGAGACAGCATAGTCTCACGTTCGGACTCCGAACTGGATTTGTCAGGCAAAATAAAGGCATGCCGGGCTCTGAAGTTGATTCGTGCAGGGCAGTGGCGCAAGGCGGCTAATTATGCGCTGGCCGGGCTGTCGCGCCGTCTGGGGCAGGAGCGCGTGTTCCATATGCCGTTTGCGTTAGGGCTGGACCCCACCAACGCCTGCCAGCTTTCCTGCCCGTTCTGCATAAGCAGCAAGCCACACGGAAGCGATTACCTGCCTTTTGAAACCTACGAGGCCATAATCAAGAGGCTTGGCCCCTGGCTGATAAAAGTGGATTTTTGCACCGGGGCCGAGCCCCTGCTTCATCCGCGCATCTGCGAGATGATAGCGCTGGCAAAGCGCTACGGCATAGAAACCGCCATAGCTTCCAACATAAACCACGTGCCGGACCCGGCCGCGCTTGTTTCCAGCGGGCTGGACCTGCTGATGATGTCGGTAGACGGGATAAGCCCGGAAACTTACGGGCGCTACCGCGCGGGCGGCGATTTTGAAAAAGTGATGGCGAATATGAGGGCACTTGCGGCGGCGCGCCGCCGATTGGGAAGAAACCGTCCTTCGCTGGTGTGGAATTATCTCGTGTTCAGCTATAACGAGCACGAAATACCAGAGGTTGTCCGGCTGGCCCGCGAAATCGGCGTCGATTTCGTGACCTTCATGGCCCCGTACATACCGCAGGAGCGCAGGGCCGAGCTCCAGTCGTCCATCCCGCGTTTTCTCTCGCCCGGGTCATCGCAACCGTCGGACTACTGCCTGTGGCCTTGGAGCGGCTTGCTGATATATCCCACCAACAGGGTGTGCCTGTGTTATGAGGATTCTTTGGCGCTTTCCGCGGCGGACAGGCTGGCGGAGGATTTCGATGGAGTCTGGAACGGGGAATATCTGCGCGGGGCGCGCCGCGCGCTCGCCGCGCGCGGGGCCGGTTCCGGAACCGTGGAGGGACACAACTGCGGAGTCTGCCGGCGCAAGGGCGAGATTAATTTCTGTATATAATAATTCCCGCGCATATTTATTAGAATCTGCGTAGGGCGCATCCGTGCTTTTTCGGATGCGCGGGATTGTAAAGGGTAAGGAGATGCGGCGATGAAGAAAAAAAATAACAAAACGCAAACAGGCAGTCCGCTGTCCGCGCAGGAACTGAAGCTGATTGACGCCTACTGGCGGGCGGCCAATTATCTTTCCGTAGGCCAGATATACCTCTATGACAACCCGCTTCTCCGCAAGCCGCTTGAAATAAAACACATCAAGCCGCGCCTGCTGGGACACTGGGGCACCACTCCCGGCCAGAACTTCGTCTACGCGCACCTGAACCGCGTCATCAACCGCTACGACCTGGACATGGTTTACATCTCCGGGCCGGGCCACGGCGGGCCCGCGCTGGTGGCCAACACCTATCTGGAAGGCACCTACAGCGAGATTTACCCCAATGTAAGCCGCGACGAGGAAGGCATAAGGAAGCTGTTCAAGCAGTTTTCCTTTCCGGGCGGCGTGCCAAGCCACGTCGGGGCGGAAACCCCCGGATCCATACACGAGGGCGGGGAACTGGGATATTCCCTCAGCCACGCTTTCGGCGCGGCTTTCGACAACCCCGAACTGATAGTGGCATGCGTGGTCGGAGACGGCGAGTCGGAAACCGGCCCGCTGGCCACTTCCTGGCATTCCAACAAGTTCCTGAATCCGGCCACCGACGGCGCGGTGCTGCCTATACTGCACCTGAACGGCCACAAGATAGCCAACCCCACCATTCCGGCGCGCATAACGCATGACGAACTTGAGGCCCTGCTGCTGGGCTACGGCTGGAACCCGGTGTTCGTGGAAGGGCACGAACCGGAAAAGATGCACCAGGCCATGGCCGCCGCGCTGGACACCGTCATCGCGAACATAAAGGATATTCAAAGCACTGCGCGTTCCGGCGGAAAGACGGAAAGGCCGCGCTGGCCCATGATAGTGCTTAACACCCCCAAGGGTTGGACCGGCGTTAGCAAGGTGGACGGCGTACAGGTTGAAGGCACCTACCGCGCGCACCAAGTGCCGCTTTCGGGCTTGCGCGAGAACCCCCAGCACCTGAAAATGCTTGAGAAGTGGATGAAAAGTTACAAGCCCGAGGATCTTTTCGACAAGGACGGCGCTTTCAGGCCCGAACTGGCGGCGCTGGCCCCCAAAGGCGAACGCCGCATGGGCGCAAACCCCAAGGCCAACGGCGGCATCCTTCTGCGCGAACTGCGGATGCCCAACTTCCGCGATTACGCGGTGAAAGTGTCTTCCCCGGGTTCCGTTGAGTCCGAGGACACGCGCCAGCTCGGCAAGTTCCTGCGCGACCTGATAAAGCTCAACGAGCCAAACCGCAACTTCCGTATCTTCGGCCCAGACGAGACCGCCTCCAACAGGTTGTCGCCGGTGTTTGAGGTGACCAAGCGGCAGTGGATGGCCGAAATCCGGCCCGAGGATGACAACCTCGCTCCCTATGGCCGCGTGCTGGAGATGCTAAGCGAGCACCAGTGCCAGGGCTGGCTGGAAGGCTATCTGCTTACCGGGCGCCACGGCCTGATAAACAGCTACGAGGCTTTCATCCATATAGTGGATTCAATGTTCAACCAGCACGCCAAGTGGCTGAAAGTCACGCAGGGCCTGCCGTGGCGGCGCGACATCGCGTCGCTTAACTACCTGCTGGCCTCGCACGTGTGGCGGCAGGATCAGAACGGCTTCACGCATCAGGACCCAGGCTTCATAGACCATGTGGTGAACAAGAAATCGTCGGTGGTGCGCGTTTACCTGCCGCCGGACGCCAACTGCCTGCTCTCGGTGATGGATCACTGCCTGCGCAGCCGCCACTATGTAAACGTGGTGGTGGCGGGCAAGCATCCAGCGCCGCAGTGGCTGGACATGGAGTCGGCGGTGAGGCACTGCTCGGCGGGCATAGGCATATGGCCTTGGGCCAGCAACGACCGCGACGCCGACCCGGACGTGGTGATGGTTTGCGCCGGAGACGTGCCCACTCTGGAAACGCTTGGCGCGGTGTCCATACTGCGCAAGCGCCTGCCGGACCTGCGCGTGCGCGTGGTGAACGTGGTGGACCTCATGAAGCTGCAGCCCGCCAGCGAGCATCCGCATGGCTTAAGCGACCATGACTTTGACGCCCTTTTCACAAAGGACAAGCCGGTCATCTTCGCATTCCACGGCTATCCGTGGCTGATACACCGCCTGACCTACCGCCGCACCAACCACCGCAACATACACGTGCGGGGTTACAAAGAGGAAGGCGCCATCACCACGCCGTTCGACATGGCCGTTCTTAACGACATGGACCGCTTCCACCTGGTGCAGGACGTGGTGGACAGGCTGCCGCAGCTTGGCGGCAAGGGCGCGTACCTGAAGCAGGAGATGCACGACAAGCTGGTCTCGCACCGCGAGTATATCTACGAGCATGGCGAGGACATGCCGGAGATTCTGAACTGGAAGTGGGGCGCGTCCAAGTAGCGGTCCGCTCCCGCATTTGAAACCGGGGCCGGAGAGCGCTGTTCTCCGGCCCCGGCTGTTTTAACTGCGCGGCCAGCCCGCGCGATTTATGTTTATTTTCCTTTTGCCGCTTGTTTTCGCGCTGTCGGCGCTGTTGGCGCTTAGTTTTTCCGCCGCGCCTTTGGCGCGCTGCTGGCGCCAATGCCTGCTATGCGGCGCGCTGTTTGGCGGCCTGCTGCTATTCGCCGGTACGGAGTTCCTGGGTTTTTTCAAAATTCTCGCGCCGGGCCCTGTCGCGCTGTACTGGCTTTTGGTTTGCGCAGGGATTGGGCTGGCGGTGTTCCAGCGGCGCGAAAGGCTGGTTGGACAGTTCTCCGCGCCTTCTTGGCCCCCGCTGGAACTGACTGAAAAGCTTTTGCTTGCGTCTGTAGCCGTCATAGCCCTGCTTGCGCTGGCGCAGAGTATTATCGCACCGCCCAACAATTGGGATTCGATGAGCTATCATCTGCCGCGCGTCATGCACTGGCGGCAGAACATGTGCGTGGATTTCTATCCCACCCATATAACGCGGCAACTGCACCGCGCACCCTTTGCCGAGTACGGGCTTTTGCACCTGCACTTGTTGTGCGGGAGCGACAGGTTTTTGAACCTGCTTCAATGGTGCGCCATGTGCGGTTCGCTTCTGGGAGTATCGCTTCTAGCCGGGCGCTTCGGCGGGGCCAGGAAAATACAGCTTGCCGCCGCGTTGCTTGCCGCAACCATTCCAAGCGGCATTCTGGAGGCTTCCACCACGCAGAACGATTATGTGTGCTCATTTTTCATACTTAGTTTCGTGTGGATGTTGTACGGGTTGAAAAGGGAATCGGGGCTCGGAGCGTATCTGTGCGCGGGGGCGGCTCTGGGCCTTGCCGCGCTTACAAAGCCGACGGCTTACATATTCATTGCGCCGTTTGGGTTATGGTTTCTGCTTGCCCGCCTGCGTGGCCGGGGAATGCTCGCGAAAACCTGCGCCGCCCTGCTGTTGGCGGCGCTTGTCAACGCGCCGCATGCTGCGCGTAATATGGCCTTATACGGGGCTCCGCTCGGCCCGCGCGCGTCCGCCGAGGATTTTCAGGTGGAGAGCAACGGGAGCTTGGGCGTTAGGCCGCTGTTGTCCAATATGATGCGCCATGCCGCGCTGGATTTGAACCTTCCTTCGGCCAAGGAGGGGGACCTGCTTGAAGGGCTGGTACGTGGGGCGCATCTCGTCATAGGGGCGAACCCGGACGACCCGGACAGCACGGTAGCCGCGTCCGGCGGTTTCCGTCTGCCGGAGTTTTCGGCTTTCGAGGACACTACACCCAACCCGCTTCATTTGCTACTGGTGGTGGCGGTTTTGCTGTGGCCTGGTTTTTGGCGTCGCGGCGGCTTGGCTGCGGCTCACGCGCTTCTTGTCCTGGCCGGTTTTGCGCTGTTTTGCCTGTTCATCAAGTGGTCGCCCTGGAGCACGCGGCATCATTTGGTCGTCTTTCTCTTGTTAGTTCCCGCATTGGACGCGCGTCTGCGCGGAACCGGAACGCTGCGCTTCATTTTGCCGGTATTGGCACTGGCTTCCTCTTACTGGCTGTTGTGCAATGTCCGCAAGCCCGTGCTGGCCCGGCACAACATTTTCAATATGCCGCGCTGGGAGCAGTATCTGCTCGGCAGGCCCGGGAACGGTGGAAATTATCTGGCCGTGGCCGAACTGGTGCGGAAAAGCGGCTGCGGGGACATAGGCCTGGTGTTGGGGCCGGATTCCTGGGAATATCCGTTTTGGCTTCTACTTAGCCCCGACGGAAGCCGCCGCCTTGAGCATGTGGAAGTTTCCAACATTTCCGGCAGTCTGCCGGACAGCGGGTTTGAGCCCTGCTTCACCGTGCGGGCCCAGACTCCGCGCTGAAAATTTATTATTTCCGTTTTTTTGTGGGGCAGGCCAGCACCTGTGAGCCGAGGCGCACTCCGGCGCGCGCGGCTATCATCGGGCATTTGGCTTTGAACAGGAAAAAAACGGGACGTTTGCACCCCACCAGTGTTTCATAATTGCCCTGCCCCTTGGCCATCACCAGATCCGCCTCCGCAAACAGTTTTCTGAATTCGGCGGAGGTTTGTTCCAACACAGTGCCGGGAGCGTCGGAGCCGTTGTCTATCACTCTTGCGCATTCATGCAGCCGCGCGGCGCGGGCATCCGCTATAACCTAACAACCGATTTGAGAAAAAGTAACAGCCGATTTGAGAAAAACATAGGCCTTTAGGCCCATTTTTACACTGTGAATAGTTATCAACACCCTACCCCACATCCGTAGGCCACCACCTGCACCAAATCAGCCAGGTCAACTTGCCCCCAAAGGGGGGCACATTACCCCCACGCTGGATATCTCCGGCCCAAGGGGTGTATTCATATAAGGAGGATGTGAAAGCATTGGCAGGGGTGACCTTGTCCGCGCCGTCATCTATCCGCATTGGCTTGCCTGGCATCCAGCGGTCAAAGAACAGGCGGTAGTATTGAGCCGCCTTACGGAGCTGCCGCTCCAGGCCGTAAAACTGGGGCATATCGCCGCCATCCGTACAGCCAAAGCCCATTGCGCGATTGAGGACGGCCTCCATAGGGGCCACGGGGCGCGTAATCAGCGATTGTTCGCGCTGTAAAGAGACCAGCAGTAGCTTAGGGTTCACGTTGTGTTCCAGGCAAACCGTGCGCAGGAGTTCGTGGAACGGACGTCCACCGACCTTAAAGTTGGCCAGAAAGCTGCGGCGCGCGACCAGGAATGCCTGCACGTCCATTTCCCTATAAGGGAACAGACAATCAGGCAGAATACACTCTTTCCTAAACGGCATTACTCCTCCAGCAGGCCAGGCGCGCACTCAAAGGCGAAGCTGGGCGAATACTGCGCAGTCTTCGGCAGGTCCCGCAAGCGCTGCATGTATTGCCTTAGTGCCAGAATTATTTCGGCCGACTCTGTGGTCGGGAGCTGCGCCGCCAACTGGTTTTCGAAGCGGCGGACGCGGTTCTCGGCCGCCGCCATGGCCGTGTCGCGGCCGGGGCGCAGGAAACATTCTTTCCAGGTCTCCACGTCAACTTCCCATTTCTGCTCAGCCTCGTTCCAGGCCGGGTAGGGATTGTCTGGGGGTAGCGCGGTCAGGGTGGACGGCAACGACCCCAGCTCTGTTACGCGCGCGGCTAGCGCGGTGGCTTTGCTCCACAACGGCTCAGCTCTGTGGTCTTCCACCAGGTCCCAGGCCGAGCCGTTGAAAACGGCCGCGTGGCCCGCTGAAATAACTGGCGGCGGCACCGGTGTCGCGTGGGCCGGAATTAGAAACTGTCCCGGTTCTAGCGGGCTTTCATCAGCTAGGGCCTCGCCGAGATATTCTTTAGTGCTGGCGCTGTAGTTATAGATTTTCATGGTCTCTCCTTAACTAATATTTAACGCAGAACAACAACGCAACGTTGCGTGGCCGGGTTTCTGCGGCAACCCTCGGCGTGCCATAAGAAGAATAGGCCTGCGGCGCGCCGTCCAGTGTGCGGTCCGTGAGCGTGCCGGTGGTGCTGCCGCCGCTGAAGCGCGAGTCGTAGGGATTCGGCGAATTGGTCACCTGCGTTGAGTGTGTGTGGCCCTGGAAGGCATCGCCCTGGGCGGAGCCAAGGGTGCGGCTGCTATCCACACCACGCCCGTCGTCATATCCGCGAATAACCTCCCCGCGCAGGTCGGGCAGGTTGAACGTCGTGCTCCCGTCACCCACGCCGAACGTCGTGCCGATGACCGCGAATAATGCCGAGTATGTGGTCCTGCTTATGGCGGCGCCATTACATTTCAAAAATCCGGCGGGGGCAGTCGACTGAGCGATTATCTTGAAGTCGCCGGGATTATAACCATTTACTGCGCTGGTGGCCGTTGACGCGTTGCCGTCTACCTGGACGACAGTTAATGCACCCGTCGCGGGGTTGAACTTGCAGCCAGCGTCAGAGCAGATGGAGCCAGACTTATTGAGCAGAAGCTCACCATCGTTACCCGGCGCAGGCTGCGGGGCTGTCAACAACTGCCAAATGCTGCCGTCATAAACGGCTATCATCATCTGCCCGGACACGATATCCCCGGCCGCGAGAGCAACAGACCCCCTTTTTTTAAGCGCGACAGCGCCGAGGCCATTGACGTTAAGCGTGGCCGCGCCGGTGTTCGCCCTGGTGCTGGTGAACGCGACCAGCAGGCCGTTATAGAGCGCAGGGATGGCGGGGGTCAGCGTCAGTTCGTAAGCGTTGGCAGTGCTGCCACTGTCGGCGGCAAACAGCAGTCCGGGCTTTGCCGGATTGACGAGCTGGAACCGGGTCCCGTCGTAGACGACGTGGGCCAGGCCCCCAGCCTGAATGTCGCCAGGCTGGAGCGCCGCGCCGCCTGCACGTTTGATATCTTTCACGCCGAGACCGTCGATGTTAAGCGTGGACGCGGCGGTGTTGGCATTTGCGGCCTTGAACCACACGCCCCAGCCGGTGACGTACTCCGGCAAGGCCGGGGTCAGCGCCAGTACGTAAGCGTTGGCGTTGCCGGTATCGGCGGCGTAGTCCAACGCGCCATCTCCGTCCACGTCGCGCCCAAGATGGCGCTGGTGGTTAATTGCATTCAAGAAGGCGGCATAAACCATCGTACCCAGTATGCCCAGTGATGGATCGTCATCTGCAAATACAGTCTTTCCCATATGTTTATCTCCTATTCTCCGTCGTAAACAAAAGTAACCAGCGTGTGAGACGGCTTGAGTTGCCTGAACAGAGCCTCGATGCCCGTGCCCACACCGCCAAGGCGGCTGCCGCAAGTGAAGGTGCCGCAGCGTGATACGTTGCGCGGGGGTTTAAGGCCATGGACCGTCCATATATGTTTCACGTCTGGTGAATAAAGCCGGAAAGCGCAACGAATCGCGCCGCATCGGGCGGGGCGGCGTTCTTCGATGGTAATGTTTTGTCCATATAGTGCCGCAACCGCGATAAAAAATGATTTGGATAATCCAGCACGCCACCGCGCCTTGCGGCAAACAGCCCGCCGCCGGTCTTCAAGGGACTGGCCCGACAACGGCGTTATCCCGTAGTCTCTTTCCCAATCCGTTATTGTTGTGGAACAAGTGTCCGGGAACAGCTCCAGCAAAAGCCCAACGGCCGAGGCGCGGGCGGAATCAAGAAGCTCACCCTCCACATCGAGGTCCTTATCAAAGACGCCCTGGGGTCGCACTGGCGCAAGGGATTTCAGGATATCGGCACTTTTCATATTTCAGTTCACCGTTATTGTCCCGGGACGGATGAGCTGCAAAGCAGATGCAGTCACGTCCGCTGACGGCGACGTAATGACTGCGTTGGTCGCACCGCACTGTATGACCAGGTTGACGGCCCGCGCCAGGTAGAATGTCTCCCCAGGATTGAGCGTGGACATGTACTCGGTGATGCGCTGCTGCGCGAGAGCGCGGTTGACCGGGCCGTAGGCCGTGAGCGTCAGGTTCTGATAAAGAAATTGCGGGGCGATAACATACACGTCGACTGCGGAGACCGGCCGTACT
>JAAYTX010000028.1 GCA_012523635.1 Elusimicrobiota bacterium | reverse complement strand
CTGGCTTCCGTCCGAGAACCCGCGCCGCGCGGCTGTGAGCGCCATGGGTTTCGGCGGCACCAACTTCCATGTGGTCCTGGAAGAGGCGCAGACCGTCAAGCCTGAGACGGACTGGGACGGAGACATCGAAATCGCGGCCCTTTCAGCCGGAGACATACCCGCGCTGAAGGCCCAGCTTCCCGCGTGGCAGGAAAAGCGCACATGGGACGACCTGCGCCGCATGGCCCGGCAGTCCCGCGAAACTTTCAAGGCTTCGGCCAAGTGCCGCCTGTGCCTTGTGCTGGAAAACGGCAAAACCGACGCGCAAAAGCTGGCTGTGTCAGCCGCGAAGATGCTGGATTCCGGGCAGGAGAGCTGGACGCTTCCCGAAGGGGCCTTCTACGGCGGCGCCGAACCGCAGGAGACGGCTGTGCTGTTCCCCGGTCAGGGGGCGCAGTATCCCGGCATGCTCAAGGACATAACCCGCGCCTTTTCCCCCGCGATGGAAACAGCGGCCCGCGCCGCCCGCCTAGAGGTCAAGGGCGCGCGCCTGGGCGCGCTTCTCTACCCGGCCCCGTCGTTTGACCAGTCCGTCAAAAAGCGCCAGGCCGAACTGCTGAAAGACACTGCCGCCGCCCAGCCCGCGCTTGGCGCGGTAGAGCTTGCCGCGTGGAAGACTCTGGCCCTGTTCGGGCTGAAGCCCGCCGCTTTCGCGGGCCACAGCTACGGCGAGCTTGCGGCCCTTTGCGCCGCAGGGTCTTTCCAGGACGACAAGTTTTTCGCGCTGTCCGCCCTGCGCGGCGCGCTGATGTCGGGCGAGCCGGGGACGCGCGGCGGCATGATAGCCGTGCAGGCCCCCCTGCCCGAGATAGACAAGGCTCTGCGCGAGGAAAAGATAAGCCTGGTGACTGCCAACAAGAACGCCCCTCTCCAGACCGTGCTTTCCGGCAAGATAGAGGAACTTGACCGCGCCCTCCAGGCCCTGTCAAAACGCGGCATAAAGGCCGTGAAACTGCAGGTTTCGGCGGGCTTCCACAGCCCTTTTGTGGCGGACGCCAAGCCCCGCTTCGCCGAGGGCATAGTCAAGGCCGAGTTCAAGCCCCCGGTGGTGCCCGTCTACGCTAACAAGACCGCCGCCCCCTATCCGCACGACGCCGCCGCGTGCGCGGAAATACTGGCCGCCCAACTGGCCAGCCCCGTCGAATTCGTGGCCATGATAGAGGCCATGTACGCGCGCGGCATACGCGTTTTCGTCGAAACCGGCCCCGGCGCGCGCCTTACCGGGCTGGTGGACGCCATACTTTCAGGCAAACCGCATGCCGCCTTCTCGCTGGACGCGTCCTCGGGCGCGAAATCCGGCCTGCTTGAGCTGGCGCGCGCGCTGGCCCGCCTGTCTTCTCTGGGCGCGAAACTGGACCTTTCGCAGTGGGAGCTTCCCCTTCCCGAACCGGAAAAAAGCAATGGCTATGTGATGCAGCTTACCGGTTCCAACTACCGCACTCCGCGGCAGGCCCCGCCGCTGCCCAAGCTGGACGCTCCGGCGGCACAGCCCCAGGCCCCGGCCTATCTGCCGCCTACGGGCTTCGCCGCTCTTCCGCCGCAGGTTTCCGCCGGGGGCAATTCGCTTCAATCCTTGCAGGACAGCATGAACCGGTTGGCCGCAATGCAGGAGCAGGCGGCGCTTCTGCACGCCAAATATCTGGAGAATCAGGAACAGGCTCAGCGCGCCCTGCAGGAACTTATTGAACAGCAGCAGCGCCTCATAGCGGGCCAGCCGCTTGCGGCCATGCCCCCGCTTCCGCCGCTCCCTAAGCCGGTTGCGGCTCCCGCGCCGCAGGCTTATGTTTCCGCCCCGGTTGCTCCTGTTGCGCCGCGCCCCGCTCCGGCTAAAGCCGCTTCCAATGTGGAGAAAACCCTTATCGCCATAGTTTCTGCGCAGACGGGCTATCTCGTCGAAGCCCTGAAGCCGGAAATGGACATGGAGTCCGATTTGGGCATAGATTCCATAAAGCGCGTGGCGATTCTCGCCGAAGTGCAGGAGAAATTGCCCGGCGCTCCGCAAATCAAGCCGGAACACCTTGGCACCATGCGCACGCTGCGGCAGGTGGCCGATTATCTTTCGCAGGGAAACGCACATCCTGTACCCGCGACAGCGCAGCCCCAACAGGCCGCCCCGGCAGTTTCCGCAAATTCGTCCAATGTCGAGAAGACGCTTATCGCCATAGTTTCGGCGCAGACAGGCTACCCAGTAGAAGCCTTGAAGCCCGAAATGGACATGGAGTCCGATTTGGGCATAGATTCCATAAAGCGCGTGGCGATTCTCGCCGAAGTGCAGGAGAAATTGCCCGGCGCTCCGCAAATCAAGCCGGAACACCTTGGCACCATGCGTACGCTGCGGCAGGTGGCCGATTATCTTTCGCAGGGGAGTGCACAGCCTGTGGCGGCCGCTCCCGCACAGCCGCAACAGCAGGCGGCGCAATCTTCTTCCGCCGACGTGCAAAAAAACCTGATTTCGATAGTTTCCGCACAGACTGGGTATCCGGTGGAAGCGCTGAAACCCGAAATGGACATGGAATCAGATTTGGGCATAGATTCCATAAAGCGTGTGGCGATTCTCGCCGAAGTGCAGGAGAAATTGCCCGGCGCTCCGCAAATCAAGCCGGAACATCTCGGCACCATGCGCACGTTGCGGCAGGTGGCGGATTATCTTTCGCAGGGAAGCGCACAGCCTGTAGCGGCTGCGCCCGCACAGTCCGCGCCGGTGGAACAGCTTAAATCCGGCTCGGAGAATGTGGAAAAAACCCTGATTGAAATAGTTTCGGCGCAGACGGGGTATCCCGTCGAAGCGCTGAAACCCGAGATGGACATGGAGTCCGATTTGGGCATAGATTCCATAAAGCG
>JAAYTX010000027.1 GCA_012523635.1 Elusimicrobiota bacterium | reverse complement strand
GACCCATGGCGTGGCCTTCGCCAGCCCGCGCCCCAAGGCAGGGCCCTACGCCCCGCTTAAAGTGCCCAACGGCCTGTGCGCCCTAGGGCGCGACCCGCAGTCTTCCACCGAAGTGTGGAGTTCCAAGTTCGGCTATCCCGGCCACCCGGATTACCGCGATTTCTACCGCGACATCGGCTTTGACGAGGAGTACGACTACATAAAGCCCTATCTGCACGAGGACGGGGTGCGCCGCGCCGTGGGCCTGAAATACCACAAGATAACCGGCCCGCAGGCGGACAAGGAAGAATACGACCCCGAGAAAGCCGCCGAGACGGCGAAACTGCAGGCCGCCGATTTCCTTAAAAAGCGCATGGCCAAGGCCGACGAGGTTTACGCCTCCTGCGGCGGGATTAAGCCTGTGCTGGTTGGCGCATACGACGCCGAGCTTTTCGGGCACTGGTGGTTCGAGGGCCCGCAGTTCCTGGAGCAGATAATACGCCTCATACGGCAGGAGCGCCTGCCTCTCCAGATGGCCACGGCCTCGGAAGCCTCGGCCTCCTGCGCCGCCGACACCGCAGAATCCGAACCGGAAACCTCCTCCTGGGGCGAAGGCGGCTATTTCGAGCCCTGGGCAAACAATTCAAACGACTGGATTTACCCCAAAATCAACGCCGTGGCAGAGAAGATGGTGGAACTGGCCAACAAGCACAAGTATCAGGACCCCACCCCGCTGGAGAAGCGCGCGCTGACGCAGGCCGCGCGCGAAACACTGCTGTCGCAGAATTCGGACTGGGCGTTCCTGATGTACGTCAATTCCCACGCGGGGTTCGCCCAGAAGAAGATTCTAGAGCATTGCGACAACTTCAACAGGCTGGCGGCCATGATAGCGGAACACAAGGTGGACGAGGCCGCGTTGAAGGAGATGGAAACACGCCACAACATTTTCCCCAACCTGAACTTCAAGGTGTTTACTTCCGCACCGGTAATCTGACGGAAAGTTTAAGGACGCAAAAAACCCCGCTTTCGCGGGGTTTTTCATTTAAAGGCAAGACAGGCGGCTATTTTTTGCCCAGCTTCTGTAAAATGGCCTTGAAGTCGGGCGGCAGGGGCGCTTCCATAGCCATCTTCCTGCGCGTGATAGGGTGCTTGAACACCGCCATGCGCGAATGGAGCATAAGCCGTGCCTCCTGCTTTGCTCCGTAAAGCGTGTCGCCCATAACCGGGTAGCCCAGCCACGACATATGCACGCGCAACTGGTTGGTGCGGCCTGTTTTGGGGTAAAGCTCCACATAGGTGTAGCCTTTAAGGCGCTTCAGCACCTTGTATTCCGTGACGGAGATGCGGCCTATGGGCGAAGCCTTTATTTTCTTGTCCCCGGAAAGGCGGCCTATAGGAACCTCTATTATGCCCTTCTCTTCCTTCATCTCCCCCACAGCTATGCAGACGTAAGTCTTTGAAACCTCGCCGTCATGGAACTGGCGGGTGAGTTCCTCCTGCGCCTTGAGGGTTTTGGCCAGCAGCATGACGCCGCTGGTCTCTCTGTCCAGGCGATGGACTATGCCAAGGCGCGGCAGGCGCTGTTTTTCGGTTTCGGGCCGTGCCGCCAGTATCATGGCGGCAAGAGTGTTTTCCCCCTCAAATACGGCGCGGGGGTTGCTTTCCCATATGGGGCTGAGTGGATGCACAAGAAGGCCGGAAGGCTTGTTTATGGCCAGCATTGACTTGTCCTCGAATATCACCAGCTTTTCAAGCCCGGAAGCTTCCTTTTTGTGGGCGGCCCAGGAAACTTCCACCTTGTCACCCTCTTCCAGCAGAAGCGAGGGTTTTGCGGCCTGCCCGTTTACCAGCACGCGTCCTTCCTTTATGATGCCCTTGAGTATTTCGCGGGAATATTCAGGGAATTCGTAGGCAAGATAGGCATCCAGCCGCTGGCCTATGCCGGAATATTGAAGAAGTTCTTTGTCAGCCATTTTTTCCGTCCTTTGCCGCCTCAGGCAGCATGCGCCAGGTGATTAAAGCGGACACAGCCGCGATTAAAGCTATCCACTGCGAGGGCGAAAGCCCCAGCGGGCTGGGGCCGCGGTCGTCCCCGCGCAGGAATTCAAGCAGAAAACGAACCGCAGCGTACAGCAGGCAGTACAGCCACAAAACCGCGCCCTGCCTGCCGAAACTCTTTTTTGAAGAAAAGCGGTGCAATATCAGGAAGATAAGCAGGTTGCAGGCCGCCTCATACAACTGCACAGGGTGTATTGGCACGCACAGCAGGGCCCTGTCCACCAGCGAATCCGGATTGCAGAAGCGCATCCCAAGATGCGAAGCCGCGTGTCCGTGGCAGCACCCGGCAAGAAAACACCCTATCCTGCCGAACATATGGCCCAGCGCCAGCGCCGGAGCGAAAATGTCCGCCGCCGGAAGCACGGCAAAGCCCTTTCTGCGGGCATACCAGAAGGCGGCGGCCAGAGAGCCGAACACGCCGCCAAAAAACACGAAACCGTAGCGGATGTCCCGCAGAAAATAAAGCAGTCTGGCCCAGACGGGGCCGCCCGCCGAATTCCACGACAGGAACACATACAGCAGTTTCCCGCCGATAAGCGCCCCGGCTATTATCGCGGCGCACAGGTTCCACAGGGTGTCCGCGTCAAAAGAGAATTCCCGCGCCCGGCGCTGGACATAAAAAATGCCGGCGGCATAACCAAGCGCCACCATAACTCCGTATGATGCCAGCTTGAAACCGCCTATCTCGAAAAGAAAGGGATGCATCAGGCTTCCACCGCCGCTTTCACGCCTGACTTCAGCAGCTTCAATACCGCGCCGAAACCCCGCAACTGTCGCGCAGGAACGCCGTGCTTCCTGCAATAATGGAACAGCTTGTATCTGGCAAACACGTAATCGGCCTCGGCGGCGGCCTTAAAATCAGAGGTGCCGTCCCCGCAGAAAATCACCTTATAGCCCCTTTTTTTAAGCCGGGAAACGCGTTCTTTCTTGTAGTCATCCAGCAATGTCCCGTTCCCGAACGGGTAGCGCAGGGCATAGCCGCCGCTTTTGCGCCAGCGGGCCTTGCCGCACTTAAGCCCGACCCATGAAAGCCCCCACTTTGCAAGAAGCGGTTCTATATATGCGTCCAAACCGCCGCTGGCTATTTCAAAAGGTATGCTTTTTGCACGGCAATGGCGCGCCAGCTCAAGAAGACCGGGGCGCGCCACGGCGCGGGAACGCACAAAAGAAGCCATGGCGCCAGGAGCCGGGGCCGAAGTCTTGCCGAACATCCCGGACATCCATTCAGACACGGAAGCGCCCTCGGCATACGAAGCGCGCACCTGCGCCGGAGTAGCCATGCCGAAATGCAGGGAAACACAGTCCCCTATATCGAAAGTGGTGAGCGTCCCGTCGAAATCGGCCACCACGGCTGTTTTGGAATCCTTCATCAGAAGCCCATCATGAAAAGGAAATCGTCTTCTCCGCGGCGCGCGGCCTTTATACAGGGATTGTTAGCCGCCACATCCGCCATGGGCAGGTGCGCCTGCTCGGAATAGGCATGGCCGGGCCAGACTTCAAGCCCGCCGTCCATGGCGGCAAGGCGCAAAAGGCTGCGGTACATGGCCTTGGTATCAGAACCGGGAAGGTCAGTCCTGCCGCAGGCGTCAAGGAAAAGGGTGTCGCCGGTAAAGAGGTTGTTTCCCAGCTGTATGCAGCAGGAACCGGCGGTATGGCCCGGAGTGTGTATGAAACGCGCACTGGCAAAGCCCAGGTCCGCCGTAAAGTCGCCCTCGAAGGGGCGGGCGTCCACAGCCTCAAACCCCAGCAGTCCGGCGTCGTTCCTATCGTAATAAAGCGGCGCTGGCGCGGCCTGAAGCAGTTCCGGCACGGCCTGCGAATGGTCGTAATGCCCGTGGGTCAGCAAAACGGCGGCCAGCGTGAAGCCGCCTTTCTTGAGCTCCTCAAGCAGTACCGGCACGTCCCAGCCCGGGTCTATCACGACGCAGGGGCCGCCCTTCTCCGCGGCGACTATATAGGAGTAGTTTCCCATCCCCCCCACCTGCAGTTGCCTGACTATCATTTGGACTTCTCCTCCGAGGCCGGCTTGGGCGGCTGGAAACGGAAATCAAGCTCGCCCGGCTTGGCCATTTTCAGGTCGCGCCGGGCGAGTTTTTCCAGATAGACGTCGTCTTTTTGTATGCGCTGGCGCTCCTGGCGCATGGACTGGTAATCCTTGTCCAGAGCCGAGGCTTCCGCCTTTATGGAGCGCAGGTCGAAGAAACGGCGCACTATATTCTGAAAATCCTGGTTGGCCACAAGGTAGGCGACCACTCCCAGAATGGCGATATAGCGAAGCGACCGTTTCAGCGCGGGGCTCATTTTCCCGGCTTGAACACCCCGCCGCCGGCGTATTTGGCCTTGGAGCCGAGCTGCTCCTCTATGCGGATGAGCTGGTTGTACTTGGCCAGGCGCTCGGAACGACAGGGCGCGCCGGTTTTGATGGCGCCGGCATTGACAGCAACGGCCAGGTCGGCGATGAAAGCGTCCTCGGTCTCTCCGGAGCGGTGGGACACGATGGTGGCGTAGCCTTCCTCGTGGGCGCGGTTGATGACGCGCACCGTCTCGGTAAGGGTGCCGATCTGGTTGAGCTTTATCAGTATGGCGTTGCCCGTGCCGGTGGAGATGCCGCGCTCAAGACGCTCGGGGTTGGTGACGAACAGGTCGTCGCCCACGACGCGGACTTTCTTGCCCAGGCGGTCGGTGAGGTGCTTCCAGCCGTCCCAGTCGTCCTCGGAGAGCGGGTCCTCGTAGGACACCACGGGGTATTTGCGCGCCCATTTCTCGTAGATGGCAGTGAGTTCCTGAGAGGAGAGCTTGCGGCCCTCGAACTTGTACTTGCCGTCCTGGTAGAACTCGCTGGCGGCCGAGTCAAGCGCTATGGAAACGTCCGCTCCAGGCCTGTGCCCGGCGGCCTTTATGGCCTTTATGATGGTTTCCAGCACCTGTTCGTGGGTGCGGATTTTGGGGGCGAAGCCGCCCTCGTCGCCGACCGAGACTATGTGCCCGGCGGACGCCAGGATCTTCTTGAGGTTGTGGTAGATTTCGCTGGCGGCGCACAGGGACTTGGAGAACGTGGGCGAGCCGGTGGGCACGATCATGAACTCCTGCACGTCTATGCCGCTGTCGGCGTGCTTGCCGCCGTTTACGATGTTGAGCATGGGCGCAGGCAGCAGCCAGTCCTTATGGCGCAGGCCGTAGACCTTGCGGATATAGGCGTAAAGAGGCATGCCGCTGGCGGTCGCGCCCGCGCGGCAGACTGCCATGGAAACGCCCAGCATGGCGTTGGCGCCCAGTTAGGCCTTGTTCTTGGTGCCGTCCAAGGCAATCATGGCGTCATCCAGGGCGGGCAGGTCCTCGGGGCACTTGCCGATGACTTTAGACGAAAGGGTCTTCACGTTCTTGACGGCCTTGAGCACGCCCTTGCCCAGGTAGCGGGAGCCGCCGTCGCGCAGTTCAAGCGCCTCGTGGCTGCCGGTGGAAGCGCCGCTGGGGACCGCCGCGCGGCCCACTGAGCCGTCGGAAAGGGTCACGTCCACTTCAACTGTGGGAAAACCCCTGGAATCCAGTATTTCGCGTGCGGCAACTTTCTTTATCTTTTTCATTTTCAGAAATCACCCCTTATGATTTTTTTGCCTTTTTCAACCAAAGCTTTCAGCTTCTTCGCGTCGGTGGCCTCGGCATAGAGGCGCACGAGGCGCTCCACGCCGGAATGGCGCAGGCCCAGCCAGCTTCCGTCCTTGAGTATGAACTTGAAGCCGTCGGTCTGGTCTATGCGCCAGACCGAGAAGCCGGCCAGGTCCAGCGGAGGCTTCACGCTCAGCCGCTCGGAAACGGCGGTGAAGTTGAAGTCGCCCAGCGGGACGCTTATTTTCTGGCTGTAAAATTCGCCGAACTGCTTTTTCAGGTTTGCACGCAGGACGCTGAGAGGCTTTTTCTCGAAAGCCAGAAGCTCCGCCACCAGCAGGCAGGCCAGTATGCCGTCCTTGTCGGGCACGTGTCCGCGTATGGTGAGGCCGCCTGATTCCTCCCCTCCCATGAAGTAACTGCCGGTGCGCATCAACTCGCCTATATGGCGGAAGCCCACCGGGGTCTCGCGCACTTCGCGCCCGTAGGTTTTAGCCACCAGGTTCACCAGATGGGAGGTCACCACGTTCTTGCACACGCGGCCCTGCATGCCGCGGTTCTTTATGAGATGCCCGGCCACCAGCGCCAGCACCTCGTTGGGCGAAACCCACTGGCCCTTTTCGTCCACTACGCCGAAGCGGTCGCCGTCGCAATCGCAGGCGAGGCCGACGTTGAGCTTGTTCCTGAGCACCAGCCGCGACAGCTCGGCCAGCGATTCAGGGCCTGTGTAGGGCGCGCGGCCGCCGAATGTGACGTCGCGGTTTTCATGTATGGCCAGCGCCTTCAGGCCGAGCTG
>JAAYTX010000026.1 GCA_012523635.1 Elusimicrobiota bacterium | reverse complement strand
CTGACCTCGCCGTTCACCCTGGTTCCGGTGTTCACTATATCCCGCAGCCCCATTTCTTGCTCCAGCACCACCAGAAGCCCCATGCGGACCTCTGAACAGTAGCGCGCGGCCTCCATCAGTTCCTTGATGAAATCCAGTTCGCGCGAGCCTATCATGCGTCCAAGCGGACGGCTGCCCAGTTCGGCGAGGCCCGAACGTATTTCCGGCTGGAACACCACAATCAGCAGCACGATGCCTGCCACCCAGAACTGCTGGAACAGCCATGCCGTGGCGTTTAAATTAAACACCTTGGAAAACAGCGTAAGCAACGACAATATAATCACGCCCCACACCACGTGCATGGCACGGGTGCCCTGAATCAGCCTTATCAGCCAGTAGATGATATAGGCCGTGATGGAGATGTCGATTATATTGCGCAGTATATCCATGTTCAGGGCTGGGCCGCGGGCTCCGGCTGCGCCGCAGGCGCCGGCTCAGCCTGCGGGTTGATTATGCGATCTATCTCCTCGGATTCAAGAACCTCGCTCTCGATAAGCCTGACCGCCATGGTGTCGAGCACCTGCCGGTGGGACCTCAGGAGCGCCAGCACGCTGTTGTAGCCGGACTGTATTATGGCGTTGACCTCATGGTCTATTTTGTTGGCCGTCTGGTCGGAATAACGCGGCTGGTGCATCAGGTCGCGGCCCAGGAACACCTCGCGCTCGTCTTTCTTGAGCGACACAAGGCCCATGGACTCGCTCATGCCGAATTCCGTGACCATGCGCTGGGCCAGGTCGGTGACCTTGGAAAGGTCGTCGTGAGCGCCGGTGGTGATTTCGTTGAACACCAGCGATTCGGCGGCCCTGCCCCCCAGCAAAACGGCTATCCGGTTCAGCAGTTCGGTCTTGGTGGTCAGATATTTGTCTTCCATCGGCAACTGGAGCGTATAACCCAGCGCGGGCCCGCGCGGCACGATGGAAACCTTGTGCACCGGGTCGCTTCCTGGGGTAAGCTTGGCAACCAAAGCGTGTCCGCTTTCATGATAGGCCACGATTTTCTTTTCGCTCTCCGAAATTATGCGGCTGCGGCGCTGCGGCCCGGCGATGATGCGTTCTATGGCCTCCTTCATATCGGCTGGCTCCACATGCTTTTTGTTGTGCTTGGCGGCCTGGAACGCGGCCTCGTTGACCACGTTGGCCAGGTCAGCGCCCACAAAGCCCGGGGTGCCGCGCGCTATAACGGACAGGTCCGCGTTCTCCACCAGTTTTATTTTCTTGGCATGCACCTTGAGGATTTCAGTGCGGCCTTTCAGGTCCGGGGCGGAAACCACTATGCGCTTGTCGAAACGTCCGGGGCGCAAAAGCGCCGGGTCAAGCACGTCGGGACGGTTGGTGGCCCCGATAAGCACTATATTGTCCTTGGGCTCAAAGCCGTCCAGTTCCACCAGCAACTGGTTCAGCGTCTGTTCGCGCTCGTCATGCCCGCCGCCTATGCCGGAAAAACGGTGGCGGCCCACAGCGTCCAGCTCGTCTATGAAGATTATGGCCGGGGCCTCTTTCTTGGCCTGTTCAAACAAATCCCGCACGCGGGAAGCGCCCACGCCCACGAACATCTCCACGAACTCGGAAGCCGAAGCGGTGAAAAACGGCACGCCCGCCTCTCCCGCGGTCGCCTTCGCCAGCAGGGTCTTGCCAGTTCCGGGTGGGCCGTAAAGCAGTATACCCTTTGGCAGCACCGCGCCAAGGCGCTGGAACTTCTTGGGGTCTTTAAGGAATTCAACCACGTCCACCAGGTCTTCCTTGGCCTCATCGCAGCCGGCCACGTCAGCGTAAGTGATTTTCTGCTTCTTGGGGTCCTGCAGGCGGGCTTTGGTTTTGCCAAAGGCCATGGCCTGCTTTCCGCCGGACTGTACCTGCCTTATGAAAAACAACCACCACAGGAAGAAGAACATCGCTATCCAGCCCAGATTCACCAGCAGGCCGGTCAGCCAGGAGCGGTCCGGGCTGCTTTTGAACTCCACGCCCGCTTTTTCCAGCTCCTCCACAAGTTTGGTGTCGTTTACCGGCACTGTCTTGTAGTGGACGGTTTTCTCGCCTTCCTTTAACTCTCCCGAAATGGAGTCCGGCGCGATCACGGCGCTCTTGATATCGCCGTTATGCACGCGCTGCTTGAAATCGGAATAGGCCAGTTCCGTAACCTGGGTTCCGGTCTGCATCCGCTGGTACATGACCAGCAGAAGCGTGAAGGCCAGCACCCAAAGGGCTATCTGCCGCAGATTGGCGCCGTTGTTGTTCTTCCTGTTGGGCTGCATCCTCATTTCTTATTCTTCTCCGTCTTGAGCGGTTTCATCACGCCGATATATGGGAGATTCCTGTAAAGTTCCTTGTAGTCCAGGCCGTAGCCCACGACAAACTCGTCCGGTATCTCGAAGCCGCGGTAGCGTATGGGCACCTGGGACTTGCGGCATACGGACTTGTCCAGCAACGTGCAGATTTCAAGCGAACGCGGCCTGCGGGTGCGCAGGTTGTCCAGCAGATAGCTCATGGTAAGCCCGGTATCCACTATATCTTCGACAAGCAGCACATCCTTGCCCTCTATGCTTTCGCGCAAATCAAGCAGCAGGCGCACTATTCCCGTCGACTTGGTCCCCCCGGCGTATGACGAAGGGCACAGAAAATCTATGGAATGGTCTACGGTGGTGCTTTTCATCAGGTCAGCCAGAAACTGCACGCTGCCCTTCAGAATACCGATCATCACGGGACAGGTGTCCCGGTAATCGTGCGAAATCTCCTGGCCCAGTTCCTGGACCCTTTTTTGCAGGGTTTCCCTGGAAATGAGCACTCTGTCTATAGCCGGATGCATAGTCAAGGTAGCAATAACCTCCCTTACGAGGCTGTAATATACATATTAAATCTAATAGCGGACGGCTAAGTCAAACCGCCTGATGCACGGGGCTTTATGTATAATATCTGCGGCATTTGCACTGACAGCCGACTATGAGAGAACTCTCCCCAATGATGCAGCTGGCCTGGAGCGCCGCCGCGGCGGAAGCCGCGGCCTCCGGACACGAATTTATCGAAACCGAACACGTGCTTATCGGCATGACGGCCGTTTCCAAGGCCCTGCCGCTGGCCGCGGACGGGCTGGGTTTCTCGGCGGAGCAGCTGCACGACGCGGCGCGCGAGCAGGACATACTTCGCCAGGTGCTGGCGAAGACCCTGGTCGCGCCGGAAGCCATGCGCAGGGAACTGCGCAAAGCGCTTGGCGGCACAGGCGGCGGCCCAAGGGACGGGCGCATAAGCAGAAGCGCGGCCTGCAAGGCCGTCTTCGCCTCGGCCGCCGAATTGTCGGACTACAAGCCATCGGTGACCGCGCTGCAGTTTCTTAAAGCGGCCCTCCTCAACCCGGGGCATGCGCTAAAGCAGGCCCTTGAACAGTTGGGCAATACCGCTTTTCAGCTTTCGGAAGCGCTGGATGCGGCTGAAACCTCGGCAGCGCCCGCCGCTTCGGAGCGTCTGGCCCCTGGCGAGCCGAAACGCCATCATTTTCCCTCTAACCCGTTATGGGGCAAGGCCGGCACTG
>JAAYTX010000025.1 GCA_012523635.1 Elusimicrobiota bacterium | reverse complement strand
TGGAAAATCTCAAGCGCGAAGGCGAGAAGTTGTTCGCCAATTTGAAACAGCTCGCGCCGGAGTTTGTGGAAGCCTGGAAGGCGGGTCGGTATAAGAAGCGCTCCATTGCCCTCTATCCCGACGGCACGTTGCGCCACGTCGGTTTTCTCGGCGCGCAGCCTCCGGCGGTTAAGGGGCTGGCGGATGCCACGTTTGCCGACCCGCCCGCCGTTGAAATGGAATTTTCCGAGCCCGGGCTGTCGACGGTGGCGGTATTGTTCTCGCGGTTGCGGGAATTCCTGATAGAAAAATTCGGCACCGAAACAGCCGACCACTACGTGAGCAATTACGATGTGGACTTCCTCAGGCAGGAGGCGCAGCGCGGTGAACCGGAGCAGGAGCAACCCCCGGCCGTTGCGGCATTTTCGGAGGAGAACCCCAAGAAAGGAGAAGAATACATGGAACAGGAGTTGCAGAAAAATCTTGCCGCCAGCCAGGCCAGAGTCGCCGCGCTGGAGGCAGAGAACGTGTCGCTGAAAGCCGACATAGTCAAGAAAGACGCGGCTACCGCCGAGTCGGCAAAGACCGGACGCAAGAAAGAGCACGCCGAGTTTTGCGAGGGGCTCGTAAAGGAGGGCAAACTTACCCCCGCGCAGAAATCGGTGGCCATGGGCATCATGGAGCTCATCTCTACCGCCGGGGAATACGAGTTCTCCGAGGGCGAGAAAAAAGCCCCGCTGGCCGAGTTCAAGACCTTGCTCGGCAGCTTGCCTAAGACGGTGAACCTCGAGGAGGTCGCCAGAAAAGAGGCGGCGGCCGGTCAGGGCACCGACGAGTCCTCCGAGTTTTCAGAGGCCGCCCCGGAACGCCTGG
The DNA here is from genome assembly GCA_012523635.1 of Elusimicrobiota bacterium. Taxonomy (GTDB): domain Bacteria; phylum Elusimicrobiota; class Elusimicrobia; order Elusimicrobiales; family Elusimicrobiaceae; genus JAAYTX01. The sequence continues at coordinate 11,256 of JAAYTX010000025.1, read as the reverse complement.
CGCTGCACAACCAGATCACGGCCCGGGCCAAGAAGGACAATATCAGCTACGTCGAGGCTGCGGCCCGCGTGGCGAAATCGGGAGGTAAATAACACATGGCGGGAAGACTTGAACAACTCCGGGTAGCGGACCCGGTCATAACCAGCCTTGCACGCGGCTACAGCAACAGCGACATGGTGGGCCAGGTGCTGTTCCCGGTCGCTGAAGTGCCAAAGGAGGCCGGGCGGATTCCGCAGTTCGGAAAGGACGCCTTTAAGGACGCGAGCACCGTGCGGGCGGTGCGCGCAGGGAGCAACATCATTTCCCCGGAAGGCATCACTCCAATAGAGTTCACGCTCGAGGAGCATAACCAGGCCTACCCCATCGACATCCGCGAGCGTGAGGAAGCCGAAGGCAGTGTGCCTTTGCAGATGTTTGCCGTGAAGACGGCCCAGGACCGCATCCAGCTTGCGCATGAACTGCGCTGCGCGGAGCTGGCGCAGACTGCGGCCAACTTCGGAGGCTCTGACACGCTCGCTTCCGGGGACAAGTTCACCAACAACAACTCCGACCCGGTCGCCATCATCAGGACCGCGAAGCTCGCCGTGCGCCGCCGCATCGGCCGCAATCCCAACACCCTGCTGCTGGGCGCGGCGGCTTTCGAAGCGCTGTCGGCCCACCCCAAACTGCTGGCGCGCATACAGTACTCCCAGTTGGGGGTGGTTACGGTCGACCTGCTCCAGGCCATACTCGGAATTCCGAGAGTGGTGGTCGGAGAGGCCATCAAGGTCAACAAGGCCGGGGTTGCTTCGGACGTGTGGGGTGACAACGCCATACTGGCTTATGTGGCCCCCGCCCCGCAGCCGGGCGTGACGCGCAGCATCTACGAGCCGTCGTTCGGCTACACCCTGCGCAAGAAAGGATATCCCGTGGGCGGGACCTGGTCTTCGGCGGACAAGAAGATTGAGTACGCCGACATAACCGACATCCTCAAGCCGCAGGTGGTGGGCGGTGACGCCGGACACCTGCTGTTCGACACAAACGCCTAAGGGCGAGGAGAAACGAATGAGCGTAAAACCAATGGGCTTGGTGGCATCCATAATAGCCGCCGTGGACCTGGCCGCCGGTCGCTTCGTCGGATTCGACGGCAACCTGTGCGGCGCAAACGCGAAAGCGCTGGGCGTCGCCGAAGTCGACACCGCCGCAGGCGAGGCCGCACCGGTGCAGCATTCCGGCATAGGACTGGTGGTCTGCGGGGGCTCCGTTTCCAAGGGCGCCGCGCTGGCTTCGGATGCCAACGGCAAGGCCGTCACAGCCGCGGCGGTGACCGTCTCGGTGCCGTCCGGGGAAACAGCCGTTCTTTCCGCCGCCGCTCAGCCTACGCTGGGGGTCGCCGGAGGGAAGCTGCCCCAGGCAGTCAACGGCTACGCGCTGGAAGACGGCGAGGACGGGGACCGCATCCAGGTGCGCCTGAGCTAGCATTATGGCCTACTGCATCGTCGGGGATTTGTCGGGGCGCTTGTCAACCGCAGAGCTGGTTCAGCTCACAGATGACGCGTTTACCGGCGCGCCTAACATGGACATCATCGCCCAGGCAATCTCCGACGCGCAGGAGGAAATAGACGGATACCTCAGGGGCAGGTATACCCTGCCCCTGGGATCCGTGCCGGGCCTCATCAAAACCATAGCCGTAGACCTTACCGCTTACAGGCTGTACAAGCGCCGCAAACAGCTCGGCTCGGCCGAGCTTGAGGAGCTTTATAAAGGGGCGGTGAGCAAGCTGGAAAAGCTGCAACGCGGGGTAATAACCCTGCCGACCGAGACCGGCGCTCCTGCCCAGCCCTCGGCCGTTTTGGGCAACAAGCACGGCAGGAAAGAATTCGGCCCCGGCTCATTGGGAGCCTATTAATTCGGAGGAGTAATGAAGACCTGGAATTTCAAGATGTTGCTGTTCGTCGTATGCTTCATGCTTTTGGGCCCGCTGGCATTGACTCTGTTCGCGCACCCGGCTGCCGCTCAGGAAAGCATCACCAGCATAGAAGCCAGCTCCGCCACTCCCGTCGAGGCGGTTTCAGAAGCACAGGTGGCGGCCGCGCTCGATAACGTCGGCGTCAAGGCGAGCACGGATGTGGCCTCCGTCGAACTCCCGTATCTCGGCCTCACGGAAGTGACCTCCTTCGCCAAGAAGGCGCGCCTGGGTACCATGTGGGATAGTCAAGGCCGTAACTGGGCGCTGGCCTATGTGCCGATACAGACACCCCTATCCACATGGACGCATGAGGTTTCCGACTTTACCGCCGGGTTCGCCTACCGCATAAACGACAAATACGGCGCGGCGGTGGTGGGAATCGGCATCCGGGGGAATAAACTTACAGAAATAATTTCAGGCGGGCGCTGGACAATCCCCACCGTGGAAATCCAGGGCGGATATGCGCTCATTGCTCAATCCGGGGCTAAGCCTGCCGGCGTATGGCAGGTGGGCGTCGCTTATGGCTACGGAGGCGCGAAATGAAGGCCTGGATAACCGGACTTTTTCTCGGAGGACTGCTTGCCCTCATAGCTTCTCCCTTGCGCACCAAAGCCAGCGCGGCGCTGGCCGTGCTGCTGCGCAAGGGGTACCGCTGGATATTCATCACCGCGCCCGGCAAGATAGACTTCAGCGCTTTGCCTGAGGACCGCCGGGAGGAAGCCCAGCTCTGCGTCCGCACCATCATCCACAACCTGGTCCGAATCGAAGAGATACTTCTGCCGGACAATGGCCTTGGCGCAGTCAAAAAGCAGAACGTCATGGACCAACTGGCGGCCATGGGACTTCCGCCCACGGCGGCCGAGCTCCTATCCGACATGATAGATGACGCCGTCCGCGTGATGAATAACGAAGCGCAGACCGCGCTCAAGGGCTACTAGGAGCCTTTGATGCTGGCAGAGATAGAAGCGGCTATAATCGACAGGCTAAAAGTCAAAGCGCCCGGCCTGGCCTATTTCGACGCCGCCAAGGGCGAGTCGATATTGCCGCCTATCTGCTATCAGTTGGCAATCACCCGCGGACAGGCCGAATCAGCGCCTGGCCGAGGTTTCAACCAGAAGGTCAATATCTCTGTCTGGGTCGGCCTGGTCAATCTGCGAAGTGACGAAGCACGTAGGCGCGGGGTCTATCCCCTGCTGGAGTCCCTGGCGCAGATGCTCCATCGGGAAGATTTTGGGCTGCCCTGCGCCAGGCTGCGTTATACAGGGTTTGAGGATGTGACCGTTGCCGAAGAGCGCGGCGAAGGTCGCGTCGTATACGAGCTCTCGTTTGAAACGCATTTTGTGGTGGACAAGCAAGACCCGGAGGAAACCGAGGAGCTTCTGTCGCTGACCATGAAGTATTTCCTCAATGCGGCGGCGGCTCCTGCCGCCACCGATGTGATTGAGACCCCCGAAACACCATAGGAGGAACGCATGTTAGTTAAAGCAAAACCCGGCGGCAAGGTGCCAATGGAAAACAAGTCGCGGCAGTACATCACAGACGCCAAGGCCGTGAAGGTGCCCGATAGCGTCTATTACCAGCGTCTCGTCGCCGAAGGCAGTCTCGTGCGCGAGAGCGAACCCCAGAAGGAAGGAGGAAACTGATGCCGCCCATTTCGTTTGACTCAATTCCCAGCGGCCTACGCACGCCTGGCCAGTACTTCGAATACAATAACAGCCTGGCCGCGCGCGGCCTGACGCCGAACAACCAGAAGATGCTGATCGTCGCGCAGAAGCTGGATTCCGCCCCTGCGGCCGCTCTGGCCGCCGTAGAGGTATATGGCGAAGCCGAGGCGCAGAGCCTGTTCGGCTCCGGGTCCATCGCCCACATCATGGTCAAGGCGGCGTTTGACGCCAACCCGTACCTGGCGCTGACCGTTATTCCCCAGGCTGACGCCGCGGATTCTGTGGCCGCTACCGGTTCTTTCGTGATTACCGGCCCGGCCACCTCTTCCGGCCTGCTGCGCGTAAACGTCGGCGCAGTGCTGCTCGAAGTGCCCATTGCGTCCGCCGACACCGCCACCGACATCGCCGCCGCGATAGCCGCCGCCATAACCGCAAAGCCGGTCTTGCCGGTTTCGGCCTCGGCCAACGCTGGCACGGTAACGCTTACGGCGAAGAATAAGGGCACCCTGGGGAACGCAATCAAGCTCGCCTATTCCAAGACCGGCGCGGCCGGGGTTAATGTCACGGTCACCCAGATGGCCTCCGGCGCGGTGGACCCGGACGTCTCCGCAGCGTATGCCAAGGTCACAGCTACGCAGTTCGACAAGATAGTCTGCGCACTTCAGACGGAGACAGCGCTTACGGCGCTGCGCGCGCATACGACGCTGATGGCTGACTACCGGCACGGAATGCCTGGCATGGGCGCATTCGGGTACATAGGGCTGTTCGCCGACGCCATAGCGCTGAGCACGGCGCTCAACGCCTGGCGCCTGAGCGGCATATACGTGCGCGGCATCAAGAGCCTGCCTTACCAGTTGGCGGCGGTTTACGCCGCCGTGTGGTGCAGCGAGTCGGACCCTGCCCGCCCGCTGAACACGCTGGAACTGCCCGGAATCGACATCCCGGAAATCGCCGACAGGCTGGACGGCAACGAAGTGGAAGCCGCGCTCAATAACGGCCTCACCCCGGCTGTGGTCGGCCCCAACGGCACGCTCCAGATAGTGCGCGCCATCACGACCTACACCGCCAACGCCACCGGCACGCTGGACTCGTCCTACCTGGACGTAACGACCGTGACGTCTCTGGACTATGTCCGGGCTGCCAGCAAGGCGCGCATCGCGCTGCGCTTCCCCAGGTCGAAGTTCCCCGCCAGCCTGCTCAAGCCGATAGAGCTTGAGCTCTACGACGTGCTGAAGCGCTGCGAGGAGCTGGAAATCGTGGAGGAAGTGGACGCGAACCGGAGCGCCTTAAAGGTCGAACGCAACAGCGCAGGGCGCGCGGACGCGGCCATCCCGGCTCAGACTGTCCCCGGCCTGCATGTGTTCGCAGGGCGCATAGACTTGCTGATGCTGTAGGAACAATAGCCGGGGGCTTCGGCCCCCGGCATACTTTAGGAGGAATAATACATGGACAAATACGCATCCTCGGTCACGCTGACCATCAACGGCCAGGCTATCACAGACTTCAAAAGCTTCTCCGAAGGCCAGCGGGAAGTGCGCAAAGAAGTCAAGCTGATGGGTAAGACCGGCTACATCAAGATGCTCGGTCGCTATAAGGTGACCGTGGAGTACGTGGTCCCCGAGAATAAAACCCCGGTCAACTGGGACGAGGTGGAGGACGCCACGCTGCTCGCCATAACGGAGGACGGCCGCACGATATCTTTCACCGGCGTTTCCACGCTCTCCGTAGGCGAAACGAAGTTCGACGGGGAAAACGACACGACCCAAACCATAGAACTGATGGCTACCGGGAGGAAGTAATCATGACGACCCTGACCGGCACATTACCTGACGGGCTGGATTTCTCGGGCCAGGTCCACCGGGACTACAAACTGCGGCAGCTCACGCTTGGCGAAATGGCCGAGGTCGAAGAAGACGAGACCGTACGCGGCAACGACCTGCGCCGCGCTGCCGCGATACTGTCGCGCAGCCTGGTTTCCCTCGGCGACATCCCCAAGGACTCCATCACCCCGGCGCTTCTGCTGGGTCTCAGCGAAGTCGACGCCGAGGAGTTAATCTCGGCGCGCGGGAGGTTGGCCCGTCGCGGCGCGCCAGCAGGAAAAGAAAAATGACCTGACGGCCCGGCGCATCATTTACCTGATGCGCGTTGGGGTTTCATATACGGAGGCGTTGGGTTTTACAGAAGCGCAAGCGGATGAACTTCTGGAAGTCTGGGCGGATGTGGAAGCGGGACGGTCCCGCAAAAAGACTTACCTGGTGAGGCGTAAAAAGAATGGCTGATTCAATGCGGGTGGCGTTGCAGTTCACGGCGGTAGACGCGGCTTCTGCGGCCGTGGAACAGCTGCGCGCCCGTATTGACCGGCTGGGAGATTCAGGGAAACAATTACAGAAGGACTTCTCGCGGGTCCAGGGAGACTTTATCTCGGGGCTTAAGGGCCTTGGCATCGCCTGGGGCGGGCTGAAGCTGATGCGCCCGGGGCTAGAGTTCGCGGCCGACATGGAAGATGCGGGCGTGCGGCTTAAACTCTCGTTGGCCGACTCCGGGAAGAGTGCCGCCGCGATGAACCAGGAGTTCAACCGGCTGAAACTCAGCGCCATAGAAGTAGGGCGTCGGGTTGGCCTGACTGCCGTAGAGATGCAACAGGTTCAGAAGCAGCTTGTCCAGCGCGGTTTTACCCTCGGCGACATCTCTGGACAGGAAGGGCTTGCCGCACGGGCGGCCGCATTCGCCCGCATAAGCGGAGCCTCGGCGGAAAGCGTAGCTGAGCTCGGCGAAATGTTTCGCCAGCAGTTCGGCGCGTCCACGTCGGCTATCGGCGAGTCACTGGACTTCATGTCCCGCCTGAATCTCGAGGCAAAGTTGCCCGGGATTGCCCAGGGACTTCAGTCTATGGGCACGCAGGCGGGAGCGATGAAAATCCCCATGAAGGACGCCATCGCGGCGCTGACGGTACTTGAGCACGTCGGCCTGCGCGCAGGTCCGGCATTTGGTACGTTCCTCGGGAATCTGAAGCCGGGGTACCGTACGACGCAGGCCGCTTGGATGCGGCAGTACGACCTCAGTTTTTACGAGAACGGCCGCTTTATCGGTCTGGCGCGCACACAAAAGCTATTACAGGACCGCCTGGGCAACTATCAAGGGGACCGAGCAAAGCTGCTCGAGAACATATTCGGGGAAGGCTGGAAGGTAGCCGAGTCTTTTATCAACAGCAAAGAGTCGCTGTCCGAAATTAACGACGTTGCTGTGCGCGGCAAAAGCGTGTTCGAAAAGAACGACGCGCTGGCTAAGTCCATGGCTGCCTCGTTCAAGGAAGCGTCGATTTCCCTTAAAGAGATGCTGGCCGCCCCTTTTGAAAAAGTAACGGCACCCTTGGCCACCGCCGCCCGGGGTATGGGCAGTGCCACAAACTGGGCCGGGGACCTCGTTCGCAAGCATGACAGCTTGGCTTATGGCATAGCCGGGCTTGGCGGCGCGACGGTACTTGGTGCAGGGGCCTGGGGCATAACCAAACTTGCCCGCTCGGCCTTGGGCTTTACCGGCCTCATGCGCGGCGCAGGTGCGCTTGTCGGCGGAACCATGGTTGGCACTGGACTGCAAAAGGCGACTGGAGTTACGCCGGTGTTTGTAGTAAACATGCCGGGAGCACTTGGCCTTGCGGCTTCTGCTGGTGCCGGAGGCCTGGTGGATAAGTTTGGCAAGCCCTTAGTCTCTGCTGCTGGCGCCGTCGCGGGCACATTTCTGACACGGGCCGCTCTCGGAACTGCGTTGGGTGCGGTTGGCTCAGTCGCCTTACCTGCATTGGCAATCGGTGCCGGGCTGGCCGGAGGCTATGCCTTCGGTAAGTACGTAATTAATCCGGCTATCGACCAAGCAGGAAAAGCCTGGGACGAATGGAACGAGAAGCCCTTCAATGAAGAGCGCCTGTCCGCCGCCACGCCCCAGGTAAAGAACGACATCAAACTGGAACTGCACTTTGACGCCGACTGCAGGCTCAAGCGCTCCGTGTCGGACAATCTGAACACCACCATATCTGCCCCGCGCGGGGACCATAAATAATATGTTCAAGCTCAACGATATAGAACTCGATGCGGAAAGCATTTCCGACGATTTCGCCGCAGCTATTGCAAAGTTTGAGGCGCCATACAAAAACGGAGCGGCCCTGGAACCCTTGGGCCTCCGCGCCCGGAGCATCAAGTTCCGCTGCTATTTCCTAAATGAGCGCTATGCCGAGCATAAAAACCTGCTGGCCCTGATTGACTCGCAAACCGAGCCCCTGGAGCTCCTGCACCCGGCCTACGGCCTACTCAAAGGCTACGTGGAAACTACGTCAGTCCGGCATGACGACCGTCTAAAAACGGCAGAGATTGACGTTACATTCACGGAACACCAGGCGGCTCCGGCACCAGTAGTGCGCCTCAACCCAGCCACGCAACTGGGCACAGTTGCGCAGAAGCTGGGCCTGGCTGCGCAACTGAGCGCCAAGGTCGCGGCTTTAAGCTCCACCGTGCGTAATCAGGTAATGGGGCGGCTTGAGGACGGCATAGCTAGTTTCGAGGGCGTGATGAACACCGTAACACTTCCGGCCGATGCCCTGACGGCCTCGGTGTCTTATGCAACTTCAGCCCCCGGCCGCCTGGTGCAATCAGTCGCGCAGGCCGTGGAACGCTACGCCGTCGCCTATAACGCCCTTAAAACCGCCCCGGAACTGTTCACGGCCAAGCTAAAGGCCGCCGGGGAGTCCCTGGAAGCCGCCTTTGCGGATTTCGGAGCTGGTCAGCCCGGCATGTCGCCAGATGCCGCCGCTGTTGTATCGGAGATAATCAATTTCATAATCCGCACTTCTACGGCCACACAGTTGGGCTACGATACCTCAAATATCTATGCCAGCGACCAGGAAGCCCGCGCTTCGGCCGCCGCCATGGAGGACGCCTCAAACCTCGACGCCTCCGGGAATATCGTGGCCTCGGCCGAGCCGGTGGACTACATGAACGTCAAGCAGCTCGAGGCCACACTGGCCGATGTAATGCGGACTATGCAGGATGCGGTGGACGTCATGCGTGCCGCCGACGGATATGCCGAGGAAATAGGCTTGCTGCAGTCCGCTACCGCAGAGCTAGTGCGCCAGGTCAATGATGCCAAGCTGGAGCGCGAAAAAATAATACAAGTTACGGTCGAGCGCCCAACGCACCTGTTTCTGGTGCTACAAAAACACGGCTTGCCTTATACCATGGCCCGGCGCGTCCTGGCTATCAACTCCATCCCAGACCCTAACGAGGTTATAGGCACGATAAACATTTATGCGCGATAAGTTGAAGCTGACCATCACCGACGATTCCGCGCGCGCCACAGCGCTGGAGGACTTCCGCGCGTATGAAATAGACGCGGACCTCTACCAGGCGGCCGACGCCTGGTCCATCTCGCCCCGGGCAGGCTTGGCCGTGGCGGACTTCGCCCGCGTTCAACTGTCTGTTAACGGCCAGCTCGCGCTGACCGGGGTTGTGGATTCCGTCGAGCGCGAATGCAGCAAAGAGGGCCGCACAGTCAAGCTCAGCGGACGCGACCTGATGGGCCTGGTTGTCGACCAGTATGCGGAGCAGTTCAACTTTGAGCCGAAAATAACGCTGCCTGTGCTGGCTCAAACCCTGCTGACTTCCGTGCCGCTCATCAACGTGAAGGGTATTACCTACGAAGCCGCCGACCCCGTCCACCAGGAAGAGCTTCTCGCTATCGCTAGCCCTGGTCAGAAGGTGTTCGATGTCCTGAAGGCCTTCGCGTCGGCGCGGGGATTGCTTTTCTACGCCCTGCCGTCCGGGCAATTCGTGTTCGGTCGTCCCCGCAGCACCGGCGCGCCGCGCTTTAAAATTACCTTCAACCGGTCCTGCGCGGCTAACAATGCGCTGACGGGCAAGGTGCTCCAGAATTTCGCGGCGCGGTACAAGAAGATAGTAGTCCACGGTCTGCTTCAGGGGCAGGACGAGGCGGAGTCCCAGCAGAAAACAGAGGCCGCCGCCGGGAGCAGCACGGCGTACAAAACCGATTCCGAGGTCAAGCAAACCGTGGTGCTCAAGGATGTGCCGCTGAACCGCGTCTACGTAGAACACGAGAACAATGGGGCAATCGAGGTAAGGCACCGCGCCAACATGATAGCCTCGCGGCAACGCTTTGAATCATACAAGCTGACTTATACCGTGCCAGGGCATAGCCAGGCAGGGCGTGTCTGGGACATCAACGAACTATGCGAGGTCGAGGACGATATTAACGGCGTTAAGAAGGGGGCGTATCTCATCTATGGCCGCACTTTCCGGCTAGACAAGGATAATGGCCCCACGACAGAACTGCGCCTGGGCTATCCGGGGGTTGTACTATGAGGCTGCTGCGCGGCGTTGTTATCTCGGTTGCTACCGGCACTATCAGGCGCATCAGCGCCATCACAAGTTATCTGCTCGGCGAGAAGCTCTACGACCGCGATTTCTTCCAGCACTACGGTTTCGCCTCTCAGCCCTTGGAAGGCGCAGAGGTTGTGATAGTGGGCCGCGGCAATTTTTACGTGAGCGTCGCGGAAGACGACCGCCGCTACCGCCTTGCCGTTCAGCCAGGCGAGGTAGCCCTGTACACGGATGAAGGAGACCACATTCACTTCAAACGCGGCAAGATTGTGGAGCTAAAGGCCCAGACCAAACTTATCCTGGCCACGCCGCAGGTGGAGTGCACAGGTTCGATTTCGGCAGCCGGTGATGTCAGCGATGGAGTTTCGACGCTGGCGGCCATGCGCACGACCTACAATCCGCACGTGCACCAAGACCCTGTCAGCGGCGTCACCGGCACGCCGCAGCCGCAAATGGGGGCGTCGTGAAAGACTTCGAACTGACGATTGAACAGACAACTGGCCGCGCGGCGATGAGCTTTGCCGCCTCAGATTCCCTGTTCAACAATGTCTACTTATCCCTCGTCGTCAAAAAGGGTTCCTGGTGGCTCTTGCCCAATTTTGGAAGCCGCATACACACCCTGCGCAAGAATACGGCAGGCACTCTGGCGGCCGACTATATACAAGAGGCCTTGGCCTGGCTTAAGACCTCCGGCCGGGCCAGGGACATCGTCGTGAAGACCGAGCGTGTTTCCACTGCGCACGGCATGACCAGGTTGAATGCTCTTATAACGGTCCAGCGCCCGAATTCGGAGCCTGTAAAATTTAGTCTGTTTTTCCCGTTGGTGTGAGGATATTTTATGCCTAAAAAAAGTTTAGAGCAGCTGCAAGATGAGGTGTTGGCCGCGTATCGCAACAAGTTCCCCGAGGGGGACCAGTCCAGCGGTGCGCTCTTGTTCATTAAATCGGCGGTGCTGAGCGGCGTGCTTTGGGGTGTGTACGAAAATCAGGCCTGGATTCTGCGCCAGGCGTTTGTGTCCACGGCAGAGGGAGAATACCTTGACCGGCATGGCTACGGCAGAACCTCGCGCCTGCAAGGGGAAGATGACGAAACATACCGCGCGCGGCTGCTTGAATATATCCAGCAGGACCCTGCCGGTGGCAACAACTTCGATTACCCCATTTGGGCAAAAGAGGTCGCCGGAGTAAAAGCTGCCTACTGCCTTGGCGGTGACCTTGCGCCAGGTGGTCCCGGCACGGTTACCGTCATCATCCTGGCT
>JAAYTX010000005.1 GCA_012523635.1 Elusimicrobiota bacterium | reverse complement strand
CGGGGGGGCTTCGAACTTATAATATCTTATGTTCCCACGAGTAGGCAGGGCTGTTAATTCGGCTTCTAAAAAGTGGTGCCCACTGTGGTGCCCTTCCGGCGTTGTCTGGCATTAGGATTTATTACGGGCAGTTAGGAAGGCTGGAAAACTTCTATAGACAAGTTACGAACTATTACGGGGCATTAGCAGGGGTGGATTCGGTCCCAAACCAGGCGCTCTGCCAATTGAGCTATGCCCCGCAATTCTTCAATTCTACAATAGTTTGCGCGGCGTTTTCTCCAGAGGTTGCGGCGCGTAATCCAAGATGCGCCCTCCGGCATCGCTGACACGCAAGATGAGGCTTTGCGCCACACTGTTAATGGCAAATGGATTTAAGCTCGGCTCAGGCTTGGCGAAAAAATACAGAATGGTTCCGAAGTGTCCTGCTCTTTTCAGTACGAGGGTTATTTTGGGCGTTCTTGTGTTTCCGGTAGCGTGAATTGCGGCAATATCGGAAAGCCGGATATATTCTTCCAGAGTGGCGGTCCGGAATAGCAGACTGTCCCGGCAGTCAAATACTTCATTCGCGGTTCCACTTTCCAGTTTCCGCAATTTCATGAATGCGGGAAAAATAAGCAGAAGGGCGGCTGCCGACAGCCAGTATTCATTTTTCCAGCCATGTCCCGCAAATGGAATGGGGTAGCAGGCCACAATCACCAGCGGAAGGATATGGCGGGCCCTCATCCATAGCTTGTGGCTGGCCGGAGCGCGCGAAATTTTCAGCATCGGTCTTGGCATTCACTGAGCATAATACAATCTCGCCGTTGCCTTGCGCCAATGCTCAGGTGTGCCTGTGCGCGGTTGACCTGGGCGGGGGGTAACTGGTTTAATCTGTTAAATTCACAACGGAGGGGTTGCGATGGAGACTTTATACGGAGTATGCGCCGTGCTGCTCACTCTGGCTGTCGTGGCCGTGGCCGTGCAGGCGATAATAACCCTGCGCCAGTTGCGCGAGACTGCCGAGCAGGTGAAGTATACCGCCAAGGCTATAGAGCTTTCAGCCCTCAATGTCAACGACAGGGTGGAATCTACCAAAAAGTTGTTTGACACCGTCAATGACGTTTCCAACGCGGTGAGAACCGGCTGGTTCAAAGGCGCGCAGCTTGCCTTCAGCATCATCTCGGCGTTCAAAGGCGGACGCAAATAATGTTCCTTAAATCCTTCACTTCGTTCTTCCTGGACCCTGAGCACAAGAAAACCAAGCAGTTCCTGGCCGGGCTACCTATATTTAAAGGCCTGCGCCGGATGGATTTTGTCCATCTCATGCAGGTGCTGCAGGACAGGACTTACCTCAAGGACGAGGTGATTTTCAGCGAAGGCGACATAGGCCGCGCGCTGTTCATAGTGGTTTCCGGACGCGTGCACATAAAGCGCCGGACAGAGGCCGGAGAGATTGTGCTTGCCACCGTCAATCCGGGCGAAATTTTCGGCGAGATGGCCCTGCTGGAGGAAATGCCGCGCACCGCCGGCGCCGTCGCGGCCGAGAAGGCGCAGGTGTTCATGCTGTACAAGTGCCGCCTTGATTCCCTGCTTTACGAATACCCGTCAATCGGCGTGGTGGTGATACATTACCTGGCGCAGACTCTGTCTGCCCGCCTGCGCGCCAACATAGAGAGCAAAAAAACAGATGCAAGCCCCGCAGAGCAAAAGTAAGGCCGAGCTGCTGCTGCCGTCTTTTCTGGTGCTGGCGTTCATATCGCTGGCGATAATGGCGCATGCCGCCACATTCGCGCTGCTGCTCAGCCTGGCGTTTTCCTATCTGCTCAGCCCTGTCGTTTCCTTTTTCGAGGCTCGCGGCTTCAGGCGCACCGCCGTGGCCGGCGTGATTTATCTTATTTTCGGCGCCCTGGCCGTATACTGCATTTATTATCTGGTGGACATGCTGGCCAGGGAAACTTCGATGCTGAGGGCCAACCTGCCGGTGTATACCGAAAAAATGGCTTCCCTGCTTCAGGCGGCGGAAGACAAGGTGATTTCCGTGATGCCGTACCTGAAGCCTTATATGGCGGGCTGGAAAGCGGCTCTGCTGCCGAAACTTACCGATATGGCCAAGAACCTGCCTTCGCTGGCAATGAACATGCTGCCCACGCTTTCGCTGGTGGTGCTGGTGCCGTTTATAAGTTTTTTCTTCGTGGTTGAGGGCAAGAAGATGATAGACATTTTTCTTGACCAGCTTCCCTCCAAACATGTGGAAATCTCGCAGCACATCATTTCCGAGGTTGACGAATCTCTTGGCAACTATCTGCGCGGCATTTCTTTCGAGGCTTCGATATTGTTCGTGCTGGCGCTGGTGGGACTGTTGTTCATGAACATTGAATACGCGGTGTGGATAGCCGCGGCGATGGGCTTCAGTTCGCTCATTCCCTACATAGGCCCGATAGTCGGCGGCGTGCTGGGCGGGGCGGCCGCCTACGTCCAGTTTTCGGATTTCGGCGCGGTATTGCAGGTGCTGCTTTTCTTCGTGTGTCTGCGCGTGCTGGACGACTGGGTTCTTCAGCCAATGATTCTGGAACGGGCCGTGAAGGTGCACCCGGTGGTGATAGTGCTTTCGCTGGTCGTCGGCGGAGAACTGTTCGGCCTATGGGGTATTATTTTCGCCATGCCGGTGACCTGCATAGTGAAGGTGTTCCTGCAGGTGGCTGTCGAGCTTCAGCGCACGGAATTCGGCTGGAAGCCCAAGCCGGAGCCAACCCGGATAAGCATTCCTTTCGTCTGAAGTTTCAGTTTACTTCCCGGAAACAGATATTTTTTTGATTATCGCGGCGGCGTTTTTAAGCGCTGCCGCGCGGTGGCTTATGCGGTTTTTTTCTTCAAATGAGAGTTCGGCCAGCGTTTTATCCGAGTTAAGCGGTTGGAACAGCGGGTCGTAGCCGAAGCCGTTTGAGCCGCGCCCACGCGTTGCTATGACGCCTTCCAGCCTGCCCTCTGCCGACTCCAGCCTGCCGTCCGGCGAGGCCAGCGCCACCACAGTGCGGAAACGCGCTGTTCTTTTCCCCCGCGGGAACTTTTCCAATTCGCGCAGAAGTTTGGCGTTGTTGGCGGGATAGTCTTTGTCAGCCCCGGCGTAGCGCGCGCTGTGCACTCCCGGCGCGCCGCCCAGCGCGTCGACTTCCAGGCCGGTATCGTCGGCCATGGCCCAGCGTCCGCTTGCCGCGGCCGCCGCGCGCGCCTTGATGGCTGCGTTTTCCTCAAGCGTCGCGCCGTTTTCCTCCGGCATTGCAAACGAAGGGAAGTCTTTCAGCGTAAGGAAGCGCACAGGGAGGGCCGGCAGCAGCGCGGCTATCTCCTGCGCCTTGTGCGGGTTGGCCGTCGCTATTAGTATTTCCAGCATCAGGCCAAGTCTTGCAGGGAAGCGTCCACGCTTTGTATTTTCAGCCTGGCCTGGTCAAGGCGCTGCCGTATCTTTTCCACTTCCTCGGCGGGGGCGTGGGCCTTGAAGTCCGGGTTGCCAAGGCGCTGTTCGCACTGCTGGGTTTCCTTTAGCAGTTTTTCTTTTTCCTTGGCCAGCCGTGTTTTTTCCTTGCCGAAATCTATCAGGCCTTCCAGCGGCACGTAAACGCTCATGTCGCGGAACAGTGCCGTGGCTGAGCGCGGCGGTTTAGCCGCGTTTACGCCGGTGTCCAGCTTCTGTATTTTGCCGAGCAGTTTCACGTAGTCCGCGTGGCGTTCCAGTATTTCCAGCGGGGTCCTGTCGGTAGCGGAGGAGACAACAGCGGTTATCTGCGCCGCCGGGGGCACGCAGAAATGCGAACGCATGGTGCGCACGGCGGTGGTTATGCCCATGACCAGTTCCATTTCGGCCACGGCCTGCGGGTCTTTCCATTCAGCGCGGGGCTGGGGATATGAATCCTTCAGCAGGAACTCGGCCTTCGAGCCTGTGTAAACCTTGAACTGCGCCCCCAGTTCCTCGGTGATATAGGGCATGAAGGGGTGCAGGGCGCGGAGCGTGCCGTAGAACACATGCGCCAGTATGGCCAGCACGTCTTCCTTGCCTTCCTGTTGAAGCCGCGCCTTGGAAAGCTCTATGTACCAGTCGCAGTATTCGTCCCACAAAAACGAGTACAGCGTGTTGGCGGCGGCGGAGATGTTGTAGTCTTCTATCTGGGCGCGCGCGGTTTCTACGGCGGCGCAGTAGCGGTCCAGTATCCAGCGGTCGGCCAGGGTACGGCGCTCCACCGGCGGCAGTTTCAGTTCGCCGGCGTTTTCCGGCATGTTCATCTGCACGAAGCGCGCCGCATTGTAGATTTTGTTGCAGAAGTTGCGCGAGCCGGTTATGGACTCCTCGTCAAAAGGAATATCGCGGCCGGGCACGGCCTGCAGGGCCAGCGCAAAGCGCAGGGCGTCGGTGCCGAACTTTGGCATCAGTTCGCGCGGGTCTATCACGTTGCCCAGCGACTTGGACATTTTCTTTCCGCGCTTGTCGCGCACTATGCCGTGCAGATAGACGTGGCTGAACGGCGCTTCGCCCAAAAATTCCATGCCCATCATGACCATTCGCGCCACCCAGAGATACAGGATTTCGTAGCCGGTGGACAGCACCGTGGTGGGATAGTATTTCTTGAGTTCCGCCGTCTTTTCCGGCCAGCCGAAGACCGAGAACGGCCACAGGCCCGACGAAAACCAGGTGTCCAGCACGTCCGGGTCCTGCAACAGGGCCGTGTGCCCGCAGTCGGGGCATTTTTCTGGTTTGTGATATGAAACTATGGGCTTTGCGCCTTCCTTGAACGAGACGCGTGAAAGTTCTTTCGCCCCCTGCTTGGTCTGGACGAAATGCAGGCCGGACGCGCTGCATTTTTCGCAGTACCAGACCGGCACGCGGTGCCCCCACCAGATTTGGCGCGAGATGCACCAGTCCTCTATTTTTTCCAGCCAGGCCAGGTAGGGCTTTTTCCATGATTCCGGGTGGAACTGTATTTTGCCGTCCTGCGCCGCTTTCATGGCGGGCGCGGCAAGGCTTTTCATGCTCACGAACCATTGTTCGCTGATGTAGGGCTCTATGGCCTGGTTGCAGCGGTAGCAGGAGCTGACGGCGTGCGCGTAGGGCTGCTCCTTCACCAGCAGGCCCTGTTCGCGCAGGTCTTCCTGCACGGCGTGGCGGCAGGCGGTGCGGTCCATGCCCAGGTACTTTTCCGGCACGTTCTGCATCTTGCCGTCGTGGGTTATCACCACCACGTTGGGCAGCTTGTGCCTGCGTCCGATTTCGTTGTCCACCGGGTCGTGGGCCGGGGTTATTTTGAGAGCGCCGGTGCCGAAAGAGGCGTCCACCTCTGGGTCGGCGATCACCGGGATGAGCCTGCCGGTCAGCGGCAGGCGGACTTTTTTGCCTATGAAATTTTTGTAGCGCTCGTCCGTTGGGTTCACTGCGACGGCAGTGTCTCCGAACAGCGTTTCCGGGCGGGTGGTGGCAACAACCACGCCGTCGGAGCCGTCTTCGGCCTTGTAGCGTATGTGCCAGAGCTTGGAATTGGCGGTTTCGTGCTCGACCTCGATGTCTGAGAGAGCGGTGCCGCAGTGGACGCACCAGTTTATCATGCGTTCGCCGCGGTAGACCAGTTTTTTGTCCCAGAAAATCCTGAAGGCCTCGTAGACGGCGCGGGCGCGCTTTTCGTCCATGGTGAAGCGCACGTTTTCCTGCGAGAGGTCCAGCGCGCAGCCCAGTTGCTGAAGTTGCTGAAGTATGGTGTTGCCGCACTCGCGGTACCATTCCCAGGTCATTTCCAGGAATTTTTCGCGGCCCAGGTCGTGGCGGCGGAGCTTCTGCTCCTTGGCCAGCTTTTTTTCCAGCACGCTCTGCGTGGCTATGCCGCCGTGGTCGGTGCCGGGAACCCAGTAGGCGTCCTCGCCGAACATGCGGTGCGAGCGCACAAGGATGTCCTGCAAAGTGTCGTTAAGAGCGTTGCCCATGTGCAGCGCGCCGGTGATGTTCGGCGGCGGTATGACTATGGTGAAGGCGCGCTCCCTGTCGGACGGGGGGAGGAAAAGGCGTCCGTCCTGCCAGGCTTTGGCCCATTTGGCCTCTATGGATTTTGGTTCGTAGGTTTTCTCTAGCATGATTTTGCGCGTGCCGCGAATGGTATTGGAAAAAGGGCGTGCGGCCGCTCCTCTATTAACAAAATTAAAGCATATTTGCGCGTACTGCGACGCGGCGCCGTATTGTGCTAAGATGTTAGGACTATGAAAAGCCGAAACGGAAAAACCGCATTGCTTGTCGTGCTGGATGCCGTGGGTATCTCTACGCTGGAATACCTGCTTTCCAAATATGACGGGAAGGTGAAGCTGCCGAATTTGTCGAAAATGGGCCTTGGCGGCCTGCTGGCCCCAGCCTACGCCAAACGGCTGGGCAAGGCGGACGGAAAATCCTACGCCCTGCGTCTTGAGCAGGCGTCAGCCTCTGCGGACAGCGTCATAGGCCATCGCGAGATGGCAGGAATAGTGGACCACCGCACCTACAACCTTTTCCCGGAAGGCTTCCGCGCGGATTACATAGCCGAACTGGAACGCCGCATAGGCCGCAAAACCATGTTCAATAAAATGGCCGGCGGCATGGAAGCCATAGAACTTAACGCCGCAGAGCACGCGCGCACCGGCCGCCCGATAGTGTACGCCAGCAAATGCGACCCGCTGATACAGCTGGCAATGGACGAAAGCGTGATACCAGTGCGGGAACAGCACAAGATAGCCGATACCGCCTTCGCGCTGGCCATGGAGATGAAAATCCCGGTGACACGCGCCATTGCCAGGGCCTACGTGCGCACGCCTCAGGGCGAGATAGCGCGCACGCCCAACCGCCACGACGCCGTCCTTCCCATGGAAGGCCGCACGCTCTTGGACATGCTGTATGAGAAAGGCGTGTGGACCGTGGCAGTCGGCAAGACCAGCGAACTGGTAAACACCGTTTACAACGAAAAGATAAAGCTCACCAAGCCGGAGTTCATAGACCCGGCGCTGAAACTGCGATTCGTGCATCCCAAGGGCAAGGACACCAACCCATTCTCGGTGCAGGGCATAATAAACGCGCTGAACGCGGCCCGCGCGGTCTATCGCCCGCACGGCACCTTCATTTTCGCCAACCTGGTGGACACCGACAGCCTTTACGGCCATACCAGGGACGTGGCCGGGGCGCTGAAGTCGCTGGAGGAGTTTGACAGGGAATTGCCGCTGCTGGAGAAGCACATGGCGGACGGCGACCTGCTGATGCTGACCGCGGACCACGGCATGGCCCACCGTTCGGATTACGGCTACCACAACCGCGAGCCGCTGGCGCTGCTGGCCCGCGTGAAGGGCAAGAAAGGCCTGGGAGGCCTCAAGCCGCCGAGCGGCAAGACGCTGGCCGACACAGGCTACCTTGCGGCCCAGATGTTCGGCTGCGAAAAGGAGTTTGCTTCCGCAGGAGAACTGGGCAGGTTCTTCAGGGGCTGAACCGTTTCATGGACAACACCGATAACAGGAAATTCGCCAGAATTCCCGGACGGCACCTGGTCAAGTGCGAGAAATTCGTGCTTGAGCAGTGCGGCTGGTCGCCTAAAATTTCCAACGTCACCAAAAACATAAGCGCCGAGGGCGTGCTGTTCGAGACCGACCAGCCCTACGACGTGGGGGACGTGGTGCGGCTTGAGCTCAACCTGCCCGGCTGGACCGAACATATAAACAGGCTGGGGTTTGACTCGCAGCTGCCGCAGGCCGATATCCAGCTTCTGGTCGGGACGGTGCTGCGCGTGGAAGCCGTGGACGGGAAGCGTTACGACGTCGGCGTCTGCTTCACCGAAATGTCCAAGAACGACAGATGGGCCCTGATGAGCTACCTTTACGAGACGCCGGAGGCCGCGCCCTGATGAAAACCGAACTTGAGTATAAATGGTCCGCAGGCACTTACGAGGATTTCAGCCGTCTGGTGAAGACTTCGCGCCGCTTCGGCGCTTCCGCCGGGCCTGAGGACAAGATGCGCAACCGCGATTATTACGTGGACACGCACCTGGCGCAGCTGCGGCAGGCGGGCGCGGCGGCGCGCATACGCAACTGCGGACAGCGCTGGGAATTCACATACAAGACCGCCACCTCGTTCAGCGGCGGGCTGGCCAGACGCGGCGAGCAGACCGTGGCGCTTGACTGCGGCACCTCGTCGGAGGCGCTGAAGCTGCTGAAAACCGGCGGCCTGCGCTCCCCGGAACTGGACCTTCCGTTCGAGCATTTCGAGGAGATTTTCACCATAGACACGCGCCGCTACCAGCGCATGATAGAGATGCCGGGCGGAACCCGCGCGCTGGCCAGCTTCGACGACGCCAAGATAAACGTCGGGGAGATGGAAGGCCATCTTTGCGAGATAGAGTTTGAGTTTGTCGAGGGCAACGAGCAGGCTTTCAAGAATTTCGCCAAGAAGGTGTCGGTGACGGCGGAACTGAAGCCGGTGACGATGTCCAAGGTGGCGGCGGCCCGCGCCATGCAGGACGGCAAGATAAAGTTTTAAGGCCTCTTAAGTCCTGTCAGGATTCAGACACAACCCGCGACACTTCTTCCAGGCTGGTCAGCCCCTGGGCAGCCTTGTCCAGCGCGTCGCACAGAAGGGGCTGCATGCCGGATTTTTCCGCGGCTTTTTTCAGCTCCACTATATCGGTCTCTTTCCCGGAAATCACGCTTCTCAGTGTGTCGCCTATGGGCAGCAGTTCGGAAACCACCGTCCTGCCTTTGTAGCCGGTCATGCCGCAGGCCGGGCAGCCTTTGGCCTTGCGGAAATTGCCGCCCTGCTGCTTGAGCAGCGACAACGCCCGGTGCGATTGCGCCGGGTCGCGCACGGTTTCAAGGCCTTTAATGAAGTCCGGGTCGGGGCCGGCGGCTTCGGAACATGCCGGGCACAGCAGCCGCACCAGCCGCTGCGACATTACGCCCAGCAGCGAACTGGCAAGAAGGAAGGGCTCAACGTTCATGCACTTCAGGCGGTGTATCACGCCTACGGAAGAAGGGGCGTGCACCGTGGACAGCAGCAGGTGCCCGGTAAGCGCGGCGCGTATGGCTGTTTCCGCGGTTTCCGCGTCGCGTATTTCTCCAAGCAGTATGATGTTCGGGTCCTGGCGCAGAATGCAGCGCAGCCCTTCCGCGAAGCCGAAGCCCGCGCGGTAGTTTATCTGCGCGTGGGTGACGCGCGGCAGCACGTATTCCACCGGGTCTTCCAGCGTCATTATGTTGAGTTCCGGGCGGCTCAATTCGCCAAGAATGCAGTTCAGGGTGGTTGATTTCCCGCAGCCGGTCATGCCGGAGACGATGAAGAGGCCGCTGGGCTGTCTGGTGATTTTGTTTATCTGCGCAAGCTGCGGAGCCGAGAAGCCCAGATGCCCCAGGCTGGGGGCCGTCTTGTGGAGGTCTAGCAGGCGCAACACCAGCTTGTCTCCCAGAATGCTCGGGAACGACGAGACGCGGAACTGCACGCTGCGCCCGTCGATAATAAATTCAAAGCGGCCGTCTTCCGGGGTGTAAGCCACGGCCGCTTTTGGGGGGAAGCCCGCCGCCACGCGCAGTGCCGCGACTATGGGCAGTGTGTTCTTAGGATAGGTGAGCTGGTCCTTGAGCAGGCCGTCTATGCGGAAACGCAGTATGGTGGTTTCGTGCTTGGGGTCGAAATGTATATCGCTGGCCCCCAGGAGTATCGCATGCCTGAGAATCATGTTGGCCAGCTTCAACGACATGGTATTGACGTCGCGCTCGCGCACGTTGCTGAGCATTGCCTGGAATTCTGCGGCTAACCCCGTGTTGCCTGCTGGCTGTATGTCGGACATATGCTCTCCGTCGGAATCTGTAGCGGAATTATGAACCCCGCGGCTATTTTAGCATAATATATCAGTCGCGCTGATTTCATAGCGGAATTGTCCGGCCGGGCAATTGTTGCGGGAGGCCTGCAATGGAAAAAAAGATAGGTTATGCTGTGTTTCTATCCGGAGTCGGCTTTGTGCTCTACGCGCTGCACGCCGTGGGCGGGGTGTTTTCCGGCGCTGTGCCGCCGCCCAAGATAATCGCCATTTCCTCCCTTAACATCCCGCTCGCGGGCAACTGGATGGAGCTGCCGGTTCCAAACGACGTCAACACCATGTGCAATATAGCGCTGCGCGTGGTTTACTGCAGTTTCATCTCGCTCACCGGCTGGCTGCTGGGCCTGCTGGGCGTGGGCATGGTTAAGGCTGGCAATGTAAAAAATCCCGCCCGGCCAGAGGCGCCTCCGGCGCAGAAATGAGCGATTTTGAGTTCATCATAAACCCCCGCTCCGGGGTGCTTCGCAATACAGACGCGCTGACGCAGCGCATCCAGTCCGCGTGCGTCGATTCCGGGCTGTCGTTTTCAATACATATCACCGAGCGAGCCGGGCACGCGCGCGAACTGGCCGAGGCCGCCAGGAACGCCGGGGCCAGATGCGTGGCCGTGGCCGGAGGCGACGGCACCATCAACAGCGCGGCGTGCGCGCTGGTAGGTTCGGACGTGGCCCTGGGGGTGATTCCTTCCGGTTCCGGCAACGGTCTGGCGCGCGAGCTGGGCATAGCGCTGGACCCGCTGAAGGCTTTGGATCAGTTGTTATCGGGGCGCACGGTATCGGTTGACACCGGGACGATAAACGGCGAGTTTTTCTTCAACATGGCGGGTATCGGCATCGACGAACGCATAGGGCGCGCTTTCAACCATTTCGGGAAGCACGCGGTGCGCGGGCAGTGGCCCTATTTTCTGCTGGGGGTGAAGGAACTGCTGCTGTATTCGCCGCCGGAGATGGAGCTGCGCATAGGCGGGCAGAGCCATAAATTCCGGCCTCTTGTCATGGCTTTCGCCAACGGCAGGCAGCACGGCGGCGGCGCACTTATATCGCCCGGGGCGAAGCTGGACGACGGCCTGCTGCATATAACCGTCGTGGAGCACCAGTCCCTGCCTTACATTTTCACTTATCTGCCCCGCCTTTTCAGCGGGCGAATAGAGTCGGTGCCGTTCGTGAAAACCTTCACGGCCACGGAAGTTGAGGTGCTTTCATCGGCGGAGCTTCCCTATCATGTGGACGGCGCTGAACGCGGCCCGGCCAAGACGCCGTTCACCGTACGCATAAATCCGGCGCATCTGAAGGTAGTTATTCCGTCGGACTGCAGCAGCCCCTCGCTTGGCGCGGCGGCTTAGAAACTTCGTTCAACCCACTCAAGAGGATTAACCGGCACGCCGAACACGTAGGCGCCCCAGTGCAGGTGCGGCCCCGTGGAACGTCCTGTGTTTCCGGTTTTACCCAGCAGCTGGCCCTTATGAAGCGTCTGGCCTTCCGCGGCCAGTATCTCGCTCATGTGGAAGTAGGCGGTGAACATGCCCTGCCCGTGGTCCAGCAGAAGCATTTTCCCCTGCAGCGGGAAATCCGCCGTGAGCGCGACCACGCCGGTGTTCGCCGCCACCACGTCGGTTCCCTGAGGGGCCCCTATGTCGGTGCCGAAATGCACCCCGCCGGGACGCTTATTTACGGTGCGGCGTTCCCCGAACGGGGCTGAAATGCGCCCGCGCAGGGGGAATATGAACCTCCCCTCCCAGCGTTGTTTCGGGGTCGCCGCCGCCAGGGTGTCAAGCACTATTTTCCTGGCCGAGGCCAGCGAAGCTTCCCGGTCTTTTTTAGACTGCCCGCGCTGCGGCTTCAGCGTTATCTGTACGTGCGGATATTCCCCGCGTTTGACCACGACGGCCACCCTGGCCGAAACCTTTTTGCCAAATAACGTCGTCTTGCGCACTATGGCGTTGTACATCAGCGGCTTGGCATGAAGTTTCACCGGCAGCAGGACGCGGAATTCCCCTTCCGCGGTCTGATACAGCGGATACTCCCTTCCTGAAAATTCGCAGGAAAGGCGGTCGGCTTGTGTGTTGTCATAGTAACGCAGTTCCAGCGTCCCGCCCTGGCTTTGCACGTTTGGGTAGCACAGTGCCGCGGGCGCGGGTGTGACGGCGGTGTGCAGACCGAAGGCCAGCATGGCGCTTATAAGCCCGGCAGCCGAAAGCGCCAGCGCTCGCGCAAGCGCCGGCCTGCGTTTGCGTCGGGCCGGAGCCAGGCTGATCGGGGCGGGCAGCTCATGCCTGCCGGGTCTTATTTTAATCGGGTTGACGTCGCTCATGCCGGTTCTTATATGTTAGCGAAAAACAGGCCTTTGCAAAAGTCCGGCCCGTGGACTGCGCGATGGGGTGAAAACCGGGCAGATCCCGGCGGAGCTTGTGGCGGGCCCCGCGTTGGGATAGAATATACAAAGGTCCCTGAAACTCGGACCCGTTTAAACGGGGGCGAATAGATTCGACGGGGATACGCTAAGTTGCGGCTGCAGGCCCTGGTTGACCAGGCCAGGTAAAAAAGGGTCAAAAACACAAAAGCCAACAACTCAAACGAGTTGGCCTGGGCTCACGCTTAAGTGAGCCTCGCTCCGCACGGTTCTCCCGCGACTGTGCACGAGCGTCAAGAAGCGGGATGCTGCATGAGCGCCTTGTCCCGTGCGCGCGTGCTTAAGACACTACGGGGCGGGTGCGGTTTTGGCGGCCCCGGCGCCGCGACCGCATGCTACTAAGCCGGGGCTAAGCCTGTAGCGGCCCAGCGACGCTGTTTCCGGACCCGGGTGCGAATCCCGGCGCCTCCACCATTTCAAGCTTATGGCGGATAAACCTATGTCAGAAGAAAATACGGCGCAGGAAGCGCCGCAGCAGCAACCCCAGGCCAGGCCGGCTGCGGACAAATCGTTCCTGTCATGCTGGCGCCAGGCAAGCCCTGCCGCCCGGCTGCTGAGCGCGCTGTTTGCGCTGAGCGTGCTGTCTGCATTCTGGATAACGTTCTACACCTCGGCCCCTCGGCCGCCCCGCGCCGAGGACGAGGAGGCCGCCGCGCAGCCGCTCATGCGCCTGAACAAGGACGGCATAGCCTGGCTGCCAGTGAAAGGCGTGATAACCTATTCCGACCGCTGGGACAAACGCGGCGCGGAGCAGCTGTCCAAGCGCATACGGGAGATGGGCGAAAAGAAGAACGTAAAGGCCATTGTGCTGGACATCAATTCCCCCGGCGGTTCCGTAGGCGCGGTGCAGGATGTTTATTACACCATTAAAACCGTTAGGGAACAGACCAAAAAGCCGTTCATAGCCCTGTTCCGCGATATTTCCGCCAGCGGCGGCTACTATATCGCCTCGGCCTGCGACAAGATTGTGGCCTATCCGGGCACGCTCACCGGCTCCATAGGCGTTATAATGCAGCTGACCAACGTGCAGGGGCTTACCCAGAAAATCGGCGTGAAAATGGAAACCATCAAGTCCGGGGATTTCAAGGACATCGGTTCCATGTTCCGGGAAATGAGGCCGGAGGAGCGCCAGGTCCTGCAGGACATGGTGAGCGACACCTACGCGCAGTTTTACGACGCGGTCAAGTCAGGCCGCGGTTTTACCGACGAGCAGCTCCGCCCTCTTGCCGACGGGCGCATCTTCAGCGGCAGGCAGGCGCTCAAGGCCGGGCTGGTGGACGGCATCGGCGGGCGCGACCAGGTGCTTGAGCTGGCATCTGAGCTGGCGAAACTGCCGAAAAATCCTCCCATCATAAACGAGGCTTCAGACCGCTGGCAGGACCTGCTTACCATGCTGGACGCCAAGCTGGGCCTGCATCTGCCGGGCCTGTCCAATATGCTGCCGTCCGGCCCCGCGTATTTATGGCCTTATTGAAAGGACTTCTTTCATTTGCGGGCGCTTTCGCGCGCGACCCCCTTGAGGCCGCAGTCGAAGCCGCATCAAAACCCAGGGCCGGCCTGGCCGTGGGCGCGTACTATTCCGGGGCGCTGGCTTTCGCCTTCTGGCTAAGGCTTGTGGGCGGCGGTGAGGGCGGCGTGGTGAACGTGCTGGACGTCTCCTTCCTGCTTTTCGGGGCCGGGCTGCTGGGCGGCCTGCTGTATGCGGGTCTGGCCAATATTTTCATGGAATTCACCGGAGCGCAGGGCCGCTCCTACAGCCTGTTCGCGGCTTTCGGCCTTGCCGAAGGCGTCAAAGTGCTGCTGATACCGCTGGGGTTGATTCTGTCGGCGTTCGGCGCGCACGGGCTGGCCCTGCCGCTGCTTTTGGCGGTGCTTGCGGGACAGGCCTGGTGCGCCGTAGCGCTTGCGAAACGGCTTTACGGGGTGGGCGGGCTGAGCGCGTTGCTGGCCCTGTTGTTCCCGGCTTTCGCGGCGGCGGCTCTTGCCGGGTTCGCCGCGATGTCTGTGGCGGCCTGGCTGTTTGCGGCACTGATGTAGTTTTCAGCCTGTAAAATAAAAACCGGAGCGGGCGATTCGCCGCGCTCCGGTCTATTTTTTGGATATTACCGTTCAGGAAGCCGGTTCAAACTCGCTTTTCGGCACTCCGCAGGCCGGGCACACCCAGGTGTCCGGCACCTTTTCAAACGGCGTTCCGGGCGGCACCCCGTTGTCCGGGTCGCCTGCTGCCGGGTCGTACACGTATCCGCATACCTTGCACACGTATTTCATCTTTCCCTCCCTGGTTCTTTAGGACGGCTTAAAAGTGGTGGCGTTTTTAGGGGTCTTGCCCTTAAGCACGCTGTGGTAGTATTCGTAGGTCATGGGCTTGCCCGGGTTCAGCACGTGGCCGCACACCACATCCCCTATGAACAGCGTATGCGAGCCCATGTCCACCGCCTGAGACACCTTTATCTCGAAGGCGGAAACGGTGTGGTCCAGCACCAGCGGCGCGCCGCAGCCGCAGAGGCGGTATTTCACTTTCTCGAATTTGTTCACCGTCCTGCCGGATTTGAACCCGAACAGGCCTATGAACGTCATCGGCGCGTCCTGCGCAAGAGTGGAGATGGTGAAGCAGCCGCTTTTTGTTATGTATTCGTGGGTGAGGTTCTGCTTGTTCACTGCGGCGGCCATGCGCGGGGGTTCGGCCGTCACCTGGAAGACGGTGTTCGTAAGCTGGCCGTTGAGCTTCTCGCCGTCGTGGGACGAGACTATGTAAAGCCCGTAGGAGACGTCAAACAGCGCGGTAAGAGTCTGCTGGTCAAGCATCCGGTATATCCCTTATGATGGCCTGTGCCGCTTTTAGCCCCGCTTCCCATGCAGCGCGCAGGGCCGCGGCGTCGGGGACGTATTTGCAGGATACGGTTTCCCCGGCAGGCTGCACCTTCATTGCCTTGAGCATTTCGGCCGCGTTGTTCTGTCCGGCCGGCGTCCAGCCGTAGGAGCCGAAGGCCAGGCCCTTGAGATTTTTAGGCGCCAGGCCTTTTATATAGGTAAGCACGTCGGCCACTTCCGGGTATATCTCCCGGTTCATGGTTGGGGTGCCTACGAACAGCCCGCCCGCGCACAGCATTTCGGTGACGATGTCGCTGCGGTGGTTGGATTTCAGCGGGAGTACCTTGGTGCTGACGCCGCCTTCGGAGAGCCCTTCGGAGAGGGCGCGCGCCAGCTGCTGCGTGCTGCCCCACATGGTGTCGAACACCACTATGGCGGAACGCTCCGGTTTCTGCTGCGCCCATTTAAGATAAAGCTGCACTATCGAGCTCAGGTCCTTGCGCCAGATGGGGCCGTGGTCCGGCGCTATATATTTCAGGGGCAGGTTAAGTGCCTGGAGTTTTTTTGCGAAGGCCAGCACCAGGTCGGAATACGGCAGCACTATGTTGGCGTAATATTTGGCGGCCTCGTAGTGCCAGTCCGGCGTTTCGTCGTCGAAGCGCCGGTCGGAAGCCAGGTGCATGCCGAAGATGTCGTTGGTGAACAGCACCCGTTCGCCCTCAAGCCAGGTCACCATGCTGTCGGGCCAGTGCAGCATTCTGGATTCGTGGAAGGCCAGCCTGTCGCCGCCTATGTCCAGGGTCTGGCCGTCCTTCACAGCGGTGATTCCCAGGTCCTTGTGGAAATGGTCGGACAAGGCCTTTTGGCCCATGGCCGAGGCGACCACGCGTTCCGGCTTTATGCGGTCTATGAAAAACGGCAGCGAGCCCGAGTGGTCCATCTCGGCGTGGTTTGAGACTATGGTTTTGATGCGGGAAGGGTCTATCACCGAGGAGACCCGTTCAAGCATCTCCCCGGCAAATTCCTTTTTCACCGCGTCTATAAGCACCGGCTTTTCCGACAGCACCAGATACGAGTTGTAGGTGGTGCCGCGTTTGGTGGAGTAGCCATGGAAGTCCCGCAGACCCCAGTCTATGGCGCCTACCCAGTAGACCTTGTCGGTTACTTTTACCGCGCGAAATGTTTCTCCCATGGCTTCCTCCCCGGCCGCTTTGTTACTGCCCTTTCCAGAGCCCGTGTATGTTGCAGTATTCCCGCGCGTAGGCCTTGTCGGCCTTCACGCAGAACAGCGCTTCCGGCACGTCTCCGGGTTTCAGGAATTTCTTGTAGGAAATGCCGTCAGCCACCAGCTCTATCATCTCTATGTAGTGCTTGGCTTCCATCGGGTGCTGCACGGCGCCCACCTTCACCTTGTAGCCCTCGGCGGTTTTTTCCACCACCGGCACGTGTTTTTCCTTGGCGGCGTCCACCGTGTTGGGATTCAGGAGCCTCATCGGTTCGCCGCAGCAGACCAGCTCCCCTGGCCCTGCGTGTATGGTTTCCACTATGTTGCCGCAGGCTTCGCATTTGAAGATATCAAGCATTTCGGTCATGTCTTACCCCCTAGGACAGCTTTTTAACAGCCGCCAGCACGGCGGCGTAATCCGGCTCATGGCTCACGTCTTTAACCGTCTGAATATAGCTTATGACGCCTTTCCTGTCCAGCACGAAAATCACGCGGGCCAGGAGCGCCAGTTCCTTTATAAGCACGCCGTAGCTTTTGCCGAACTCGCCGTCGCGGTAGTCCGACAGCGTGAGCACCTTGTCCACCCCCGCGGCGCCGCACCAGCGCTTCTGCGCGAAGGGCAGGTCGCGGCTGACCGTGAGCACCATCACGTCCGGCCCCAGCTTCGCGGCCTCGGTGTTGAAGCGGCGCGTCTCAATGTCGCAGGTAGGCGTGTCCAGCGACGGCACGCAGGAGATTACGCATATCTTCCCGGCCGTTTTCTCCAGCGTGAAAGGCTGGAGGTTGTTGTCTATCAGCGTGAACCGCGGCGCCTTGTCGCCAGCCTTGAGCTCCGGGCCCAGCAAAGTCAGTTGCGCGTCCCCGCGCCCTATCACTCCTTTCCTTTCCTCCATTTCCCCTCCCCGGTTCAGTAATTTTCGCCGAACAGCTCGAAATGGTCCCTTGGATGCGCGCAGGCCGGGCAGCTGGCCGGGGCTTCCGTTCCGGTGTGCAGGTAGCCGCAGTTGAGGCAGCGCCACACCACAGCCTTTTCACGCTTGAAGACGCGGCAGTTTTTCACGTTTTCGTGCAGGGCCAGGTAGCGCTTCTCGTGCTGTTTTTCTGCCACCATGACGTTTTCGAACACTTTGGTCACGGCTTCGAAGCCTTCTTCCCGGGCTGTTTTGGCGAAGGAGGGGTAAAGGGCTGTCCATTCCTCGTTCTCGCCTTCGGCCGCCGCCTTGAGGTTGTCCTGCGTGGAGCCTATGACGCCCGCCGGAAATATGCCCTGTATCTCCACCATGCCGCCCTCCAGGAAGCTGAAGAAGCGCTTGGCGTGCTCTTTCTCCTGGTTCGCGGTTTCCTCGAAAATATTGGCTATCTGGACGAAGCCCTCTTTTCTTGCTTTCCCGGCGAAATAGGTGTACCTGTTCCTCGCCTGCGATTCGCCGGCGAATGCCGTAAGCAGATTTTTTTCGGTTTTGCTTCCCTTGATGTGAGCCATGTTTCCTCCTGTATCGGTGGATGTCGTTTACTGAGGTCCGTATATTTTACCACAGGGCGGCTGGCGCCGGGCTGTGTCAACGTTTAAAACATCCGGCCAGCGCGTCCTTATCGAAGGCGTCGTTGATGCCGAAGCGCGTAAGGCAGAAATCGTATTTCACCGGGTCTTCCGGGGCGTAGGCCGCGAAGGCCGAGGTTATTTCCACCGCAGTTTTCATGTCGGCGGGGTTGCGGGCGGTCAGACACAGCATTCTGGCTATCCTGTGCATGTGCGTGTCCAGCGGCACCAGCAGGGCCGAGGGCGGGAGCCCGTCCCAGCCGCCAGGGTCCACGTTGTCGGAGCGCACCATCCAGCGGAAATACAGGTTAAGGCGTTTGAGCGCGCTTGAAGCCTGCGGGTCTGGAATCAGCGTCGGCGCGCCCGGGCGCAGTTCAGCGGCCAGGCCGCGCAGGGCGGCACCGCGCCCGCCGCCTCCTTGTGCGTGGTGCTCCAGCGCGCAGGCATGCAGCGAGCCGTATTTCTTTACAGCGGCGGCCGCGTTGTTCAGCAGAGCGGCCATTTCCGCGCCGGTCGTGAAGCGGTGCTTGAATGACGAGAAATCGGACAGCAATGTTTTCGCCGGCGTTTTTTCAACGTAGCGGCGCGGAGATTTTCCCATGGCCGCCAGCGTCTTGTCCACGGATTTCAGTATCTGCCGCACGTTGCCATAGGCCAGAGAGGCGGCCACCAGGCCGGCCAGCTCCCTGTCGCGGACGTCGTCGAAGCGGTAGAGGAATTCAAGCGGGTCCGGGTGCACGTACTCGCGCTTGTTGTAGCGCTTGTAAAGCTGTTCAAGCGCGGCGGCGTAGTGCGGTTTGCGGTCTGCCATATGTGCTGGCCTCAGTCGAATGTGTAATCCAGCGGCTCGGCTATTTTATTGAGCAGGGCCGTGTCATAGTTGGGCTTTAGCAGTTCCAGCGCCTCATCGCGGGTGATGATGCCGTCGCGTACCATTTTGCTGAGTTCCACATGGTAGTGCGTGTAGCCGTAGTGCTTTATGGAATTATGCACTGAGATGAAATTCAGCAGGCAGTTGGTGGATTTGGCCGGATAGCTCAACGCCGGATAATCCCAGCCCAGCTCTTTTTTGATGGTTTCCACGTATTCGTCCGCCTCTATGGGGAGGAACCAGTGCGGCGACAGGACAAGGCTTTTGTGGCGCTTCTGCGCGCGCGCCACGGCCTCTTCCATGCTGGGGGGGAAATCCTTGTAGCGGGGGTCGGTTTTCAGGTGTTTGTCGATGAATTCCCGTGTCGCCAGGCCCATGCGCTTGTACTCCGGTTCGGAGATGTTGCAGGCGCATTTTGACATCACCGGCTGGCGCGTGCTTTGCCCTTTGGTCCAGCCGGCTATGATGACCGGGATGTCGAAGCGCTCGGCCATGCGGTAAGTGAGGTCCATGTACCAGATGGAGCACAGGTGGCAGATGACGGCCTGAGAGCCGGTTTTCAGGATTTTGGAAAATATGTCGTGCATGAACGTGGAGCGGAAGCTGAGGAAGTCCACGTCCAGCCTCTCCACGGCGTTTTTGACGTTGCGCACGGCGTCTTCGGTTTCGAAGCCGTGGTCGAACATGAAGGCCAGCGGGCGCAGCTTGTAGCGGCGCTTCATATAATAAAGCGAGGCGGTGCTGTCCTTTCCGCCGCTGCACATGACAAGGCAGTCGTAGGGGTGTTTGCCGCGGTGCTTGTCCATTATCTTGACAAAATCGCTTTCAAGCGGCGGCGGTTCCTTGGCGCGGGCGGCGGCTTCATGCGCGCGGCAGATATTGCATATCCCGCTTTCGTCAATGGTTATTTCCGGCGGGCTGGCCGGCAGTACGCATTTTTTGCAGATGGCGTTGTCCATAGTTTTTCCAAACGGAAGTATAGCAAAAACCGCGCGCGGCCCGGTTCTTGTCCTACTGTATAGTAAATGATAACATAGCGAAATACTTATGAACCAAGCCGATTTGCCGGAAAACGCAGCGCCGAAGGAATGCCCTCCCTGCAAGCCGGGATTTTTTCCCAGGCTCAGGGGGGAGTTGCACAGGGTTATAGGCAGGGGATACCGGGGGGCGTTTCTGCTGTCGTTCATGGCGGCGTCGCTGTTTCTGTCGTCGGCTTATATTTACGTGCAGCTTGCGGAAGTGAACAAGCGCCTTTATGAAGATTTCAAAGTTTACGTCCTGCCGGATGCGGGCCTGTCCAAGGCCGAGCAGGCGGCGCAGTTAGAGGCCGTTTCCAATACCCCCGGAGTGGCTTTCTGCCGTTTCGTGTCCAGGGAGGAACTGCTGGATTTCCTGCGCATGCGCGACCCGGAGACGGCCAAGGCCGCCGCTGCCTTCGGCGAAAATCCGGTGCCGGAATTCTACGAGGTGCGCCCTTCGCGGGCGGTGCTGGCCTCGGTGGCGGCGTGGATACAGTCCTCTTTCAGGGACGGCAAGATACCAGGCGTCTGGGACGTCACGTTCAAACAGGGCGAGGCTGATGCCGTGGTGTACTCCTCGTTTTGTCTTAAGTTCATAAGGCTGATGATGGCGCAGGCCGCGCTTGCGCTGGCGCTGTTCTGGCTGTTCGCCGAGTTTTCTGGCCAGCGCCGCCACGGCGGTCTGGCTTCCGCGGGCTGGCTGCTCTCCGGCGTTACCGGCGCGGCTTTCGCCGTGTTCATCGGCTGGGCCATGGTGTATCCGGTGCGCTACCTGCTGGGCTGGTGGGTCACGCCGCAGTGGCAGTGGCATGCGCTGGCGCTTTTGTGCGGGGCGTTCATAGGGCGCGCGTTGTGCAAATGGTCGGCCTGAGCTTTCTTCTGCTGCTGGCGTCCGCCGCACAGGCGGCGGATGATTCCGCCGCCGCCAAGCGGCGCGAGCTTGAGGCCGTGCAGCAGCGCCTTGAGCAGAGCCGCCGCGAACTGGACAACTATCGCGCGCAGGAGCAGGACCTAAGCCGCTACATATCGTTTTTGAAGCTGCAGGCCGACAAGGCCCGTCAGAAAAGCGCCACCATAGCGCGCGAGATAGAAGGCCTGCAGGGCAAGCTTTCGGAATCAGAGAACAGGCACCGTGTCATAGAGAATTCGCGACGGAGCTGGGGCGCGGCCTTCGACCATGCTTTGGCCCGCTATGCCAGAATGGCTTATTCCTCGGCGCAGTACAGCGGCTCGGACGAACTGCGTTCTCAGGCGGCGCTGCGTTCCTCGGTGTTCAGCGGGGCGTCGGTGCTGAACCTGCTGAAGGAGGAGGACAGGGTGGCGCGGGAGAAGATAGCGAAGCTGGAGGCCCGCACCAGCGACCTGTCGCGCAACGCCAAGAGCGTGCAGCGGGAACTGGACGTAAAGAATCGGAGCGTGAACAAAAGCGCGGCGGAGCTGGAGACGGCGCGCCGAAAAAAAACCGAGCTTGAAGCCGAGCTTGAGGAACTCAAGAAAACGGCCCGCAGCCTGAGCGATTTCCTGTCCAATTTCGAGAAAAAACAGGCCGCGGAATCAAAGAGGACGCTGTCCTCCGGCGGGCAGATGCCGATAGCGCGCCATTCGCTGCCGTGGCCGGTGCGCGGACGGGTGGTGAGCATTTACGGCAGGGAGCAGCTTGCGGCGCTTAAAACCTGGGTGTTCAACGAGGGCGTAAAAATAGCCGCCCCGCGCGGGACGCAGGTGCGCAGCGTGGAAGCCGGCGAAGTCATCTACGCCGGGGAGTTCCGCACCTACGGCAATGTGGTGATTGTGGACCATAAGCAGGGGTTTTTCTCCATTTACGGCTACCTCGACAGCATAGCCGCCGCAAAGGGGCAGCAGCTTCAGCGCGGAGGGCTGGTGGGCGCGGTCGGCGAGGAACAGCGCAGCGCGCTTAACGAGGCTGACGACCGCAGCGTGCTGTATTTCGAGCTGCGCGTGGGGGCTCAGTCTGTGAATCCGCAGCAGTGGCTGCAATGAATTTTGGATTTGTGAACTCCGGAGGAGCGATATGCTAAAGAAAAAGACGTTCAAGGTGCTGCTGCTGGCCGCGGCCGCCTTTCTATTCGGGATGCTGTTCAGCAAGAACTATTACGCCGCGGACCTGAGCTATCAGCAGCTCAAGGTGCTGGTGGACATCCTGGACTACGTGCGCGACGACTATGTGGAGGAGACTGACGCCCAGAAGCTGGTTTACGGCGCGGCCGACGGCATAGTCCGCCAGCTGGACGATTTCTCGCAGTTCATGCCGCCCGAGGAGCACAAGAAGGTGAAAAGCGACACGGAGGGCGAGTTCGGAGGCCTGGGCATACGCATAATAGCCCGCGACGGCTTCATCACCATAGTGACGCCGATGCCCGGCTCTCCCGCCTACAAAACCGGCCTCCTGCCCGGCGACAGGATCATCAAGATTGAAAAGGACCTCACCAAGGACCTGGACGCCGACGAGGTTGTCAACCGCCTTCGCGGCAAGCCCGGCAGCAAGGTGACAATCACCATAGCGCGCGAGGCCGAAGACAAGAACGCGCCCTGGATAACCAAGGACTTCACTCTTACCCGCGAACTGATAAAGCCCGAGGTGGTGCAGTCGCGCATGCTGGAGGACAAGATAGGCTACCTGCATATCGTGGACTTCTCCGGCCATGTGTACGAGGACGCCGTGAAGTCTCTTGAGGACCTGCACAAGAACGGCATGAAGGCGCTGGTCATAGACCTGCGCTACAATCCCGGCGGGCTCCTCAACGCCGCGGTGGACCTGTCCAAGCTGTTCCTGGACAACAACAAGATGATTGTCTACACCAAAGGCCGCCGCCCCGAGAACTATGCCGAGTTCCACAGCGGCAAGACCGCGCCCTACGCTTCGCTCCCGCTGATTGTGCTGGTGAACGGCGGGTCGGCCTCCGGCAGCGAAATCGTGGCCGGAGCCATGCAGGACCACCGGCGCGCGATAATCATCGGCAGCAAAACTTTCGGCAAGGCCAGCGTGCAGACCATTATTCCGCTGACCGACGGTTCCGGCCTGCGCCTTACCGTGGCCAAGTACTACACCCCGTCCGGGCGCTCGATACACCGCAACCCCAAGGACAATTCCGGCGGCATCATGCCCGACATCGAGGTGAAGGTGTCGCGCGCGGACGAGATAAAAATCATGGAGCAGTACGACAAGATATACTCGCCCGGGAAGGAGCCGGTGTCAGCGCTGAAGGAAGCCGTGACGGATGAGACTCTGGACCGCGCCGTGCAGATACTGAAGGCCCGCGAGGCCTTCACCAGCCTGGGAAAATCAGGAGCCTGAGCGCGGATGCGCGTATTGGGAATTGAAACCACCTGCGACGAAACCGCAGCCGCGCTGCTTGACGGCCGCGGTCGCGTGCTTTCCAACGTGGTGCATTCGCAGATTCCGCTGCACCGCAAGTACAAGGGCGTGGTGCCGGAACTGGCCAGCCGCGCCCACTGCGCCAAAATAGCCGATGTGGTGGCTGAGGCGATGTCCCGCGCGGGAGTGTCGGGGCTTAAAAAACCTTTTGACGCCGTGGCCTATGCAAACGGGCCCGGCCTGCCTGGGGCCTTGCTGGTGGGCCGCACGGCCGCTGGCGTGATAGCCCGGCTTTACGGCGTGCCGGAAGTGCCGGTGAACCACCTTGAGGGGCACCTGCTTTCCTGCGAACTGTCTGACGGCGCGCCGCGCCCCCTCAAATTCCCCCTTCTTGCGCTTATCGCATCGGGAGGCCATACTGAATTGTGGCTTGTGAAGGGTTATGGCCGCTACAGGGCGCTGGGCCGCACCAGGGACGACGCGGCCGGTGAGGCTTTTGACAAGGTGGCCAAGCTGCTGGGGCTGGATTATCCCGGCGGCCCGGCTGTTGAGAAATGCGCCCGCGATGGCGCGGCGCAGGCGGTGGCTTTCCCGCGCCCGCTTCTTCCCGGCACAGACGAATTTTCATTCAGCGGCCTGAAGACGGCGGTGAGCTACAAGCTGCAGGGGGGAAAGCACCTGCGAAAGGAAGATGTTTGCGCCGCTTTTCAGGCAGCGGTGGTGGAGACGCTGGTGTCCAAAACCATGGACGCGGCAGTGCGCCACAAGGTGCGGCAGATAGCCGTGGGAGGCGGGGTGGCGGCGAATACGGCGCTGCGCCAGGCGCTTGAGGCGGCGGCCGCCGGCCGGGGGATGGGGGTAAGGTTCGTGGAACGGAAATTCTGCACCGATAACGGCGCCATGCTGGCGCTGGCCGCGCTGAGGAAGCTGGGGGGCAAGGCTCTTCCCAGGCCCGCGCGCGTAAACCCGGAACTTAAAATCAGGAGCTGGGCGGGCGCGGCATGATACTTTGGGTGGAACCCAACTCCGGGCTGGACACGGCTTCGCAGCTGAAGCTGCTGCTGGAGGACTACAGGCGCGAGAACCCCGGCGCGGAAGTCGACTTCCGCGTCCTTACGCGCAAGCACCTGTGGCGCGAGCTTTTCGCACTCCAGCGCCAGAACAAGACGCAAAGCCGCCTGCCCGACCTGGTGCAGATTCCGCATTACTGGACCGCGCTTTTTTCCAAGCTGGACATAATACAAAACCTTTCGGAGCTGGACCCGTCGCTGTCGGCGTCGGAGTGGATAGAGCCGCTGAGGCCGCACTGCTTCATGCCAGGCACTTCGTCTGTTTTCTCCGTGCCGTGGTGGATGGAGGTGACGGCTCTTCATTACCGCGCCGACCATTTCGAGCAGATGGTGAAGGCGCCGGAAGAGCTTTTGAAGGACTGGCAGGGTTTTCTTGAGGCCTGCGCGTTTTTCCAGAAGAAAAAGCGCGTAAGCAACTACTACCCGGTGGAGAACCCGAACTCGCGCGGCTCTGTCGCCCTTGGCGACATAATACCCTTTGTCTGGAACAACGGCGGCGACATCTTTTCGCAGGACATGACGCGCTCGATGGTGCACCGCGAAGAGGCGATGCGCGGCATAGAGGGCTACCTTTCTCTTTTCAAAAGCGGCTATATGCCGCTGATGCACGAACGCGGCTCGATGGGCACCATGTACGAGGGCAACGCCAGCATGTCGGTTTCCACCCTGCAGATGCTGGGCCGCGCCTCTTCCGGAAACGCGCCGCCCATACGCACTGTGGCGCTTCCGCGCGGACGAATGGGGTCGTGCAGCCTGATGTCCAGCGCCAACCTGGCCATGGTGAAGGATTCCCCGCGCAAGGACGAGGCCCTGCGCCTGCTGCGCTGGCTGTGCGGCGCGCAGCAGCAGAAGCGCTACGCGCAGATGACCGATTCTTTTCCCTGCTCAAGCCAGGGTTTTGAGCAGTTCATGTTTTCCTCGCAGGAACTGATGGAGACCTACTCCGGCATAATCGCCACGGCGCGCACGCTGCCGAATATAACGGTCTGCGGCACCTATACCACCGTCATGGACGGCGTGCTAAACGGAATAGCGCGCGCCATCGCAGACGATAAGTACACCCCCGCCCTGCTGCTGCAGGAGATGGTGAAGATACAGGTCGAGATGGACTATCTGCTGTCCCTGTACGGAGACTGAACATGCCCCGCCAGGACGACGCCCTTTACTCTTTCCACCGCCAGCTCAACAAGCCCTTCACCGGGCCGGACGAACTGTTGGTGCACGCCCTGGGCCTGATAGCGGAACATCTTAAGCTGGACCAGGTGTGCTACTTCCGCTGGCGCGAGCGTGAATCGGTGCTGTCTTTGGATACTGTCTGGCGCGCAGACAACATCCTGGAAGCCGAGGAAGAGATATATCTCAAAACCGGCGCGCCGCTGCTTTCTGCCCTGCAAAACAGGGCTGTGCACGTTTCGCGCGACCTCGGCTATCCGGCCATGTACATGCCGCTCAGCTGGCGCGGCGGCTCCGTTTCCGCTTACCACGAGGGCGGCGGCGCGATGGGCGCCCTGCGCATGGAAAGGCTGCAGCAATCGGCCTGGTCGTTTTCAAACCGCGACAAGGAAGTGGCCTGCGAACTGGCGGAGGAGCTTTCCCACGCCATGTCGCACGCGGAACTGGACCATATCAGCGGTGCGCAACTGCGCCGCGCCAAGGCGCTGACCGAACTTTCGGCGGTGTTCGCCTCGTCGCTGCGCGTGCAGGACGGCCTGCGCGTCATTTTGCAGGGCATACAGAAATATTTCGGTTTCGACCGCGTCCGCCTGTATCTGGTCAACCATAAGGAGCAGAAGCTCTGCGGCGAACTGAGCATAGACATTCGCGGACAGGCGCGCAGCCTCTCGCATGAGGAAATACCGCTTCAGCCCGGAAGCCACCGCTTTGCCGACATTGTGCTTGGCAGCGCAGGCGAAACCATAGCCGACAAGTACAGCGACACCGTGGTGTACCTGCCGCTTACCGTGCAGGGCAAAAGCGTGGGCCTGCTGATAGTGGACAACCTGCTTTCCCGCAACTCAATTCTCCGGGAGGATTTAGGCTCCCT
>JAAYTX010000024.1 GCA_012523635.1 Elusimicrobiota bacterium | reverse complement strand
GAAAATTCCACGCTGGCACCGGTGAACCCCTACGGGCGCACCAAGCTGATGGTCGAAAAACTTCTGCCGGATTACGCTAAGGCTCATGGCCTGCGCTTTGTCAGCCTCAGGTATTTCAACGCCGCCGGTGCCGACCCCGAGGCCGAAACCGGCGAATGGCACGACCCGGAAACCCACCTCATACCGCTGGCGCTGGACGCCGCGCTAGGCAGGCGGGAGAAGCTGGAAATATTCGGGCGGGATTATCAGACAGCCGACGGCACCTGCGTGCGCGACTACATACACGTCTGCGACATCGCGCAGGCTCATCTGCTGGCGGCGGATTATCTGGCCAGAGGCGGAGCAAACGTCTGCCTGAACATGGGCAACGGACAGGGGTTTTCAGTATTGCAGGTGCTGGAGTCGGCCAAAAGGATAACGGGTATAAAAATACCCGTGTCTTTCGGCCCGCGCCGCCCCGGAGACCCGCCTTCCCTAATCAGTTCCTCGGAGCGCTGCCGCGCCACTCTTGGCTGGAAACCGCGTTATACGGAACTCGACGAAATCGTCTCCACGGCCTGGTTCTGGCAGCAAAAGCACACCCACCAAGACATTTGACTATTATTATTCTTTGCCATTTTAGGAATAAATACTTTCTAAAAAAGCTAATCTGGAGTTGATGGTTGACCTTCCCCCATTCTTTTATCCAAATGGAATGTTAGTCCCCAGCTGGACATGCAGGTATTTATTATCCAATCTGTACCGACGCACATCAGTTTGATTTAGTTTTGCAAGACAAGGCCCGGCTTATATCAGCCGGGCCTGTTCATTTGGGAGTTTGTCGGTATGCTATGGTTTGCGCCTTTTTTGGCCTGAGCGCCCAATCACCGCAAAAGATTTATAAGCTAGACCAGTCCGCCGCGCAGGACCAGAAAAAGGCCCACACACAGCCCGGCCAGCGCCGAAAACACAACTATGCTGGCCGCGTTGGCGGAACGCCCCGCGCCGATATCGCCTACCTGCTCCGTACTATGGTTATTGATGGAGAGCAAGGATGTTTCCAACTGGATAACACGCTCGCGCAGGGCGTTAAGCTCGCCCAGCAGGGAACTGCGCAGTTGCGCCGAAAGATAGGATTCCGCAAGCACACTAATAGAGTCGCCGGACCTGGCGGCCTTGCCTAAATACAGCCCGTCAAGCATCTTTTGCAGTTCGGCCGCACGGGACTGCACCTGGGCAATCTCCGCCTGAATGTGCGCCAGAACTTCCTGATGCTGTGCGGTATGGCGGGCAATTATGTCTCTGGCGACGAATTCAACTGTTTGCACCGCCCCCTCGCGCGAGGGCATGGTGACCGACAATGTCACTATATCGGACTTGTCGCCATATGTAAGACTAATACTGCGGACAAACCTTGATGCATCACGGCCCTGCAAACCCATGAGGCGGGAGTACTCTCCGGCTTTGGCCCTGAGAGAATCGGCAACCAGTTTCTTGGATTCAAAGCCGGAAACCCCGGAAACCGCGGCCAGACGCAGAGAAACCTTTGCGCGCCACTGGTCCGTTGCCCGGACATAGACCATAGCGCCCAGTACACAAATCACCACCGGGGCCAGCAGGAGCAGCCAGGAACGGCGCAGGGCAATCATTACTTCCGGCAAAGTGAACTCCGGCTTTATATCTGGCTGTTTTTCCATGTTTGTCCTCGTTTTGTCCTTATGCGCCGTCCATGCGCGAATACAGGCGGTTTTGCTTATTATATAATAACTGTCAGGGCACGCGACACACGCCGATTGGAGTTTCGCCCGGTTCACCCAGACAGCGAAGGCACTGCTGTCCTTTAAAAGAAACCAGTTCCAATCCGGCGAGGAAATTTCGGCATGCCCCACACAACAGCCGCACCAGCTTATCCGCAAGGGCCGAAATACATGCGTTTATCTAAAGGAACCGCGCTTCTCCTGTCCGCCGCGTTGTGGCTGGCCATAGCGTATTCCCTGTCGCTCCTGACGGATTTCGCCAACAACAAAACCCTGCTGGCCATTTTCAGCGGCGGCTATCTGCTGATATTTTTAAGCGCCATGCACCTTTATTCCGGACGACAGTCGGACCTCCTGTCTCCGCCTGTCTTTTTTGCCTGCATATTCTACCTTTATACAGTATCGGGCGCGGCGGGCATTCTGCAGTATAATCAGGGCGCTTATGGCGAAAGCTTCAGCGCGGTGGATGTAAGCCTTTACCTGATGTTCTGCCTTATGGGCTTTGCGGCCGCCTGCGTGGGATTCTGCACGGCAAACCTGTTTAAGGAGCCGCAGACAGCGGCACTGGAGCACCGCCTTGATGCCGCCAACATGGCGGGAAAACTCCTATTGCTGGCTCTGCCTCTGGCGGTGCTGGGGTGGGACAAGCACCTCAGCGCCTCATTTGATTTCCTGCATGCCAAATCTTACGCCGAGGCGGCGCTCTCCTCCCGTTTGGAATACCGAGCCGCCGGAGACTCGGCCGGAGTCATGCAGGTATTCTTCCAGCAGGTGCCGCTTACGGCGATATTGGCATTAGTCGCTTTGCTTATCTTCAACTCCCGCTACAAAGCGGCGAAAATCGTGGCAACACTGATATTGCTGGCGCACATTGCCACGGTTATCAGGATAGGCGGACGCTCCATGCTGGCGCTGTTGGCCATAATGGGCGTAGCTCTTTATCACTACAAGGTGCGAAACATCAAATTCAAACATTTTGCGGCTGTTATCCTGGGCGGCTATATCATGCTTCCGCTGATGTCGGTGGCGCGCGCGGCGCATACCCCCACAGAAATGCCAGCGCAGGTGATAGCAACATTAAAGGAAAGCAAACTGGCCATGTTCAGCCCCGCCAACAACAGCGAACTGGTAGCCAGCCAGACATTTATGCGGCTTATCAGCGCAATTCAGACCAGAGAGACACAGTTTTTAGGTTTTGACGGTCTCTACCGCATGGTTGCCGTATTTGTGCCCCGGACACTTATGCCTGAAAGGCCGCTCCCCATGTCGGAACTTTTTACAGAGAGACTTTATCCGGATATTTGGAAGCAGGGCGGCGGAATGGGCTTTTTCAACCTGATGGAAGGCTACTGGATAGCCGGAGCATCCACCATGCTTCTGCTGGCATTTATATACGCAATTGGGGTGCAGTATGTTTACCGGCTGTTCCTGCGCAACTCAGCCAGCACAGTTGCCTGCGTCTGGTACGCGCTTTTTATAAACGCCACGGTAATATGCGCCATCCGTGGCGGGCTTTTTACCACGCTTAAGGTGGCGCTGATATCCAGCATTCCGTTCATAGCGGTCATGGCGTTTCCCAATGCTCGTTTATTTGAAAGGATAGGCAACGCATTGGGAATAAAAAACGCATCTTTATAAAGAAACCCCGTAAATACAAATTACGAACTGTTCCTTTCCAACCCCCGAATAACATCCTCACGCGGCTGTAGTTATTTCAGAGACCGCATCTCAAATGTGAAAATCCACGCCATGCGGTTAACCAGCGGAATTCTTTCCAGCACAAACCGGTCAAGGGAATCGAAAATCCCTTTAAACAACGGCAAATGCGCGCCAAGATATCCGACCACATGCCAGAAGCGGACCTCCCTTATGTCAAAAAAACGCGCTGCGAAGTCCAGGTCCGCAAGTCCCAGAATATGATTCGCTTCCCATTCCGTGCGCATGCTTTTGGTGAGCTTCCTGTACAGCTTTATAAAGGGATTGCAGTTCAGCGCCTCCCCGGCCAATATCCTACCGCCGGGCTTGAGGATGCGCCGCAATTCCGGAAACGCATAGGAAAGGTCAAGATGATGCAGCATTCCTGAGCAAAGAATAACATCTACCGAGCTATCGGGCAAACAGGTGTTCTCCGCGTCTGCCTGCACAAATACGACATTATCCAAACCCAAGGCTTTTGCGTCTGCATTGGCATTGCGGACAGACTCGTCGCTGATGTCTATGCCTATGGCCAAAGCCGCCCCGG
>JAAYTX010000023.1 GCA_012523635.1 Elusimicrobiota bacterium | reverse complement strand
GTAATTTCGGGGCACGCGGGCGGCGCGCTGCTCACCCTGCCGCGCGAGCGCCGGACGCTGCTGCTTTCCTGCGGCGTGGACCAGGCCCGGGCGCTTCCCGTGGGCCGCCGCTTCCTCGGCCTTGAGCCGGAAACCTTTTTCACGCGCTATCTTGTGGGAAAATACAAGGCCGGGGCCCTCTTGGTCGGGCGCGATTTCGCCTTCGGGCGCAACCGCGCCGGGCACCTGGATTTCCTGCGCCGCGCCTGCGAAGAGCGCGGCATACCGCTTTT
Organism: Elusimicrobiota bacterium; assembly: GCA_012523635.1. GTDB lineage: Bacteria > Elusimicrobiota > Elusimicrobia > Elusimicrobiales > Elusimicrobiaceae > JAAYTX01. Next base: position 8,805 of record JAAYTX010000023.1, on the reverse strand, counting down.
CGTGCTTCCGTTCGTCAGCCGCAAAGGGCATAAAATCTCGTCTTCGGCCCTGCGCCAGCTGGTGCATGAAGGCGATATGCCCGCCGCCGCGCAGCAACTTGGCCGCCATTACTCCATAACCGGCAAGGTGGTGCATGGCAGAAAGCTGGGCCGCAAGCTGGGCTTTCCCACGGCAAACCTGTCGGTGGATGCGCGCAAGCTGCTGCCATGCGGCGTTTTCGCCGCCAAGGCGCGGCTTGGGCGCGAGGTGTTCGGGGCCGTCGTGAACATCGGCCTGCGGCCTACGCTGAAAACAGGCGTGCGCGAGCTGGTGCCCGAGGCGCATCTGCTGGATTTTTCGCGGGATATCTACGGCAGGGAACTGGAAGTTTTGCTTCTGAAAAAACTGCGCGGGGAAAGAAAGTTCTCCGGGCTGGACGCCCTGTCCGCCCAGATGAAGAAAGACGCGTCGTCCGCTAGAAAAATTCTGAAATTTTACGCCTGAGGAAACGCCCGCCCGGCGTTTGCCGTACGGGCTGCCCGCCGTCGACGGCAAGCGTGCCGCGCAGAAACACCTTCTCCGGCCAGCCGTAGAGCGTACGGCCCTGATATGGGGTCCAGTCGCAGCGGGAATGCAGTTTTTTGCAGTCGGCCTTACGGCCTTTGTCCGGGTCCAGCAAAACGATGTCCGCGTCCGAGCCGGGCAGCAGCGCCCCCTTCTGCGGGTAAAGGCCCATTATGCGGGCTGGGTTCTCGCTCATCAGCCGGACCATTTCGTACAGCGCCAGCTTTCCGCCTTTCACCCCGTAGGTATACAGCACCGGCAGGGCGGTTTCCACTCCGGGCATGCCGTAGGGCACTTTGGTGAAATCACCGCCCCAGGAGTCTTTCTGGGCGCGGCTGAAAGCGCAGGAGTCAGTTCCTATGGTATAGACGCCTTTCTGGAGCTGGTCCCACAGAAGGCGCGAGTCCGCCGCTGTTTTTATTTGCGGGCAGGTGGCGTAGTAGTGCCCGTCCCTGCGCGAGAAGACCGAATCCTCCAGCGTCAGATACTGCGGGCAGGTTTCCCCCCAGGCCCTGACGCCGGTGCGTCGGGCTATGTCTATCTTCATGGCCGAAATGCCGCAGGAAAGGTGCACAAAGTAGATTTTCCCGCCGGTGTAGCTTGCCCAGGCCAGGGCGCGTTGCACTGCTTCCCATTCGCTGTGGCAGGGGCGCGACAGCGAGTGGCCTTTCATTCCCATATCCTTGCAGCGGGGCAGCAGGAAATCTATCAGCTTCTGCGATTCGGCGTGCAGGCACACCAGCGCGCCGTTGCCGCGCGAGGCTTCAAGCGCGGAAAGTATGTCGGCGTCGTCGGCCTGCATGCCGCGTTCCTCGTAAATCATGAACAGCTTGAACGACGGCACGCCCAGTCTTATCAGGCGGCGCATCTGCGCGGGCGCGTCCTTCAGCTTTTTCCACGAGGGGATGACGCAGTGCAGTCCGTAGTCGCAGTGCATGTTGCCGTCGGCAGCGGCCAGGCGCTGGCTGAGGCCCGTTTCCAGCGGTACGCCGCAGGGCTGCGCGGTGTAGTCTATGACGGTGGTCACGCCGCCGCACAGCGCGCTTAGCGAGCCGCTTCTGAAATCGTCTATGGTGGAAAGGCCGGGGCGTATGGGAAGCTGGAAATGGACATGCGGGTCCACCACGCCGGGGAGGGCCACAAGGCCCGAGGCATCCACGGTTTTGCCCGCGCGTACGCGGGTTCCGTGGGGGTGCAGCGCGGCTATTTTGCCGCCGCGCACGCAAATGTCGGCTTTCTTGATTCCTGACGGGGCGCAGACGCGCGCGCCTGTGATTACAAGGTCGAAATTCATTTTAAGGGACTGCCGGGAACAAGGCGGATGGAGGTTTTACTCTGTTGCTTCGTCGTCTTCGTTGCCGCGCACCTGCGCCAGCAGGAAGGTTACCAGCGTGACACCTGCGAAAGCCACCAGTATCATTATGAACCAGGCCCAGCGGGACGAGTGGTTGCCCACAGACCTGTTGATATCGTAGGCAAGGTATGCGCTCCCCGCGCCCCACGCCAGCCATACTATCCACGCCGCTATTCGCACCAGTGCAGCCATGTTCAGATTCTAGTGAAAGCGTTCGGCCTTGTCAATGGGGTTCAGAACGGCAGTTCCGCGCCAGGCGGAAGGGGCGGGAAGAGCCCACCCAGCAGTATGGCGGCGGCAAGCAGGGCCAGCACTAATTTGGAAGAAGGCTGCGCGTTCTGGGCCGCCCCGGCGGGTTTGGACGCCGCCGCACAGCAGGCTGCCGCATTCATCACAAGGGCTGTTATCAGCACAAGCGCCAGCCACGGCCCTGCGCGGAACGCAAGCGCCGCGCACAGGAACAGCCCCGCGAAAGTGGCGGTGAACGGCGCGCCAGCCAGCGCCAGCGCCGAGAAAAAGGGTCGTTCCTCCTCCGGGCGCGATGACGAAAGCAGCGCCATCGCGGGCGCAAGCGCCTGCGCGGTGCAGCCAAGCAGCGCTGCCTGAAGCGCAGCCGGGGTGCCAAGCGCCGCCGCAAAAGAGAAGGCCGCGCAATGCGCCGAAGAGGCGAAGGCCAGCCCCGCGCTCATGCCGCGCTTGGCCAGCGCCGCAAAAGCGCCAAAACATACCGGGGCCAGCATGGCCCATGCCAGCCATTGCGGAAGCGGCTGAAGCGCCGGGTGGGACGCCGTGCATGCCAGCAGATACAGGCCGGAGGCCGCGAACGGGCCGCACAGCAGGGCCGACAGCGGGGCCGGCGCGTCCTGCGCGGACGAACGCAGCCACCAGTGCATCGGGAAAGACGCCGTCCGAATTAGCGCGGCGATAATCAGCAGTATGTAGGGCCAGGGCTGCCCGCCGTCCAGCCCAAGCGTGGCCGCCGCCAGCAGCAGGCATGAAATCCCGTTGAAAGCGGCAAACGCGCGCGCTTTAAGCCCGCAGGCCCGGAGGGCAAGATACGGCGCGGCGGCCGAAGCCGTCCAGAAGAAAAACGCCGTCCAGCCGTGCGTTTCAGTCGCGCCGCCGGTCGCCGCCTGGGCCGCAAGCATTATCGCGTAATAACGTCCGGGCGTCAGCGCCGTCTGTTTCGGGAAAGGGGCCAGCATGCAGGCAAGGAAGGCAAGCTGTATCGCGGCCGCCGCCGGGCCCGCCGCTGGAATTCCGCCCGAGGTAAAAAACGCGTCCAGCACGCCCGACGGCGCGGCGTCGCCGCTTTCCGGTATCAGCGCCAGCGCCGACAGCAGCAGCGCCGCAGCAGAGAAAAATGAAGCCGCGCGCCTGGCCAGTCCGGGCTTTGCGGCCGGCAATGCCAGCGACACCAGCATTCCGGCCAGCGGCACTGTCACGTATAAAGGCGGAGGCGTCATGCGTTTTCCTTCCCCCCGCTTAAAACTCCTGCCAGCCTCAGGCTGAGCACGCCCAGCAGCCAGAACGCCAGCGCCACCGGGCGCAGCTCAAGCAGCCAGGCCAGCGCCTCGGCGGGCTTTCTGCGCGCGGTTTTGCGTTCCCATCGCCAGCGTGTCTGATAGAAAATCTCGGCCAGCACCGCGCCGGAGGCCAGCGCCGCGGCGGCAAGCCCGGAAAGCAGCGGCTCCCGCGGCGCGGGCGGCAGGGGCAGCATTTGAGGCAGCACCGCTCGGCGCGACAGCAGCCATCCGCCGAAAACCGAGCAGCACGCCAGCAGAATGAGGGAAGCCAGTTCCGGCACGGGGGCTTCGGCGGCCTTTTCCGGAGATGTGTGAGCCTCGCCGTTGAAGACCATATGGAAGGAGCGCACCGCCGCCGCCCCGGCCACGGCGAACGCGGCGGCAAGCAGCGCGGTTTCTATATTGCGGTGCATCGCGTAAAGACCCCCAAGGGCCGACTTCAGCGCGAAAAAGCCGCCCAGAGGCGGCAGGCCCGCGAAGGAGAGCGCGGCCAGCATCACCGCGATGTGGGTTATCGGCATGGCGAAACGCGCGCGTCCCAGCCTGTCAAAGGACGAGGAGCCGAAGGATTTCTCGACAGAGTCCGCGGAGGCCAGCAGCAGCGCCGCCGCCGGCGCCAGTGAAAACGCAAGCAGCGTGCCTGGCAGGAAGCAGCGCTCGCCCGCCAGCGCAAGGGCGCAGGCCCACACAAATCCCGCCGCGCAGGCGGCGGCGTCCACCGCATCAGAGGCCAGTATGGCGCGCAGGGCCAAGGCCGAAGCGGCGGCCAGCCCGGCCCAGCCCAGCAGCCTGCTGTCCAGCGCCGGGCCAAGCGCCGGTTCAAGCCGCGCCAGCAGCAGGAACCACGCCAGCGGCGCGGCGCAAAGCGTAGTCAGCGAGGACGAGAAATCCCGTTTTGCCAGTTCGCGCGCAAGGCCGGAAAACGGCGGGGCAAACAGCCTTGCCGCCGCGCCCGCCGCAAGCAGACCCGCCGGCAGGTCAAGCGCGGCGCGGGGCAGAAAGGCGCTGTCGCGCTGAACGTCTAGCATTGGTATTGAGAAGGTTCCGGCAGAGGCGGCGAGCGCCAGCGCGCCAAGCGCGGCGGGCAGATAAGGCAGCAGAAGCGCAGCGGTGCGCAGCGGCTTCCTGTCCGGGGAAGGGAAGGCGCAGGCGTCGGCGCAGCAAAGGAAGGCCAGCGCCCAGTGCAGAGTGCCGCTCATGGCCGCCGCGCATACCAGCCCCATCGCAAGCGCGGAGGCCTGGGGCGGCGGCGCGCCGTCCGCCGAGCTGCGCGAAAGCGCGTGCAGCGCCCCCGCCAGGTTGAGCGCGCAAAGCGCGGACAGCGCGGCCACCGTCATGCCGTCGGCGTAAAATAGCGGGCCGACGCGCAGCAGCGCGCCGTCCAGCCAGGGGAAAGACAGCTTCAGCGGCAGCATGCCGCCGTCGGCCGGGCCGCCTGAGACCGCCGCCCTGAACAAAAGCAGCGACAGGACGGCCGCCAGCCCGGCCGCGCACAGCACCGCAATGCGCTTGCGCTTTTGCGGCCAGCCGGGGGCCAGCGCGCAAAGCGCCGCTGCTGCTGCGTATACTGCGGGTATGGAAAGGGCCAGTTTTGTCATCGGGTAAAAACGGCGCGGGGAGCCTTTGTGCCCCCCGCGCGTTTTTTGAAACCGCGGTCTCGCCGCGCCGCGCTAGACCATGGTGGCCGTCACGCGCAGCACTTCGGGCAGGGTGGTTATGCCGGCCCAGGACTTTTCTATGCCGTCCATGAGCAGGGTTTTCATGCCGCTCTGTATGGCGGTGCGCTTAAGCTGGTCGGTGGTGGCGTGCGAGAGGACCTGCTTGCGCAGCTCCTCGTTCATCAGCATTATCTCGAAGATGCCGGTGCGGCCCAGATAGCCGGTGCCGCGGCAGGCGGGGCAGCCCACCGCGTTCTTGAACTGCGCGCCCGGACGGCTGATGATTTCCTTTATCACGTCCCCTTCCTCGGGGGCCAGCATCCGCAGCATTTCGTCTATCGCGGCGGGCTCAGGCGGGGCGGCGGGCGTGGCGCACTGCGGGCACACGCGCCGCACAAGGCGCTGGGCCATCGAGCCCAGCGTCGAGGAGGCTATCAGGAACGGCGGTATGCCCATTTCGTAGAGGCGTTCCACCACGCTGGGCGCGCTTATGGTGTGTATCGTGGTGAGAATCAGATGCCCGGTCAGCGCGGCGCGCATGCTGATTTCGGCGTTCTCATGGTCGCGCACCTCGCCAACCATCACTATGTCGGGGTCCTGGCGCAGCACGGTGCGCAGGCCTTCGTTCCAGGTGAAGCCGTTCTTCTGGTTTATCTGCGCCTGGTTCATGCCCTCCATGCGGTATTCCACCGGATCTTCCAGCGTGACGGTGTTGCGCACGGGCGTGGTGATGGTTTTCAGTATGGCGTACAGCGTCGTCGTCTTGCCGGAGCCTGTGGCCCCGGTGACGAAGAAGATGCCGTAGGGGTTCTGGATGACTTTTTTAATCGTGTCCAGCGTTTTCGTCTCCAGGCCAAGCTGGTCAAGGGAAAGGCCCATCTGCGTGCGGTCCAGCACGCGCAGCACCAGCTTCTCGCCGTTGATGGTCGGGAAGGAGGAGACGCGCACCTGCACCGTCTTGCCGCCCAGCACTTTCTGGAAGCGGCCTTCCTCGGCGCGGAAGTTGGCCGGGGGTTCCGGGTCGAACCCGGCCAGCACGCGCAGGCGCTGCGTGATGGGTATGTTCTGGTTGCGGGGCACCAGCAGGGCGTCCTGCAATATGCCGTCTATGCGGAAGCGCACCTTGAGGCTGCTGCCGTGGAATTCGAAGTGGATGTCGCTGGCGCGCTGCAGCACGGCCTGCGTGAGGATGAGGTCGCTTATCTGCACGGCCAGCTCTATGGCCGGGGTGCGGCCCGAGGTTTTCAGCAGCTGGCTGAAGCGCTGCTCCAGCTGCTGGTCCACCACGGCGAACTGCTGTGGCTGTTGCTGCTGGCTGAGCGCCGGGGCCAGTTTCGGGGACGATTGAGGCGGTTGTCCGGGCAGCGGCGGCATTGCCGGGGACGACTGTGGCGGCAGATTAAGCTTTGAGACTGAAGCTGGATTCGGCGCGGGCTGCATCGGCATGGCGCGCCCGGACACTGAAGGCGGCGCAGCCGGAGGCTGTACGTTAAGCTTTGTGGCGGATTGCGGGGCCTGCGGCTGCATGGGCAGCGGCGGCATGTGCATGGTCATGCCGGGCGTGTAGCCGGTAGGCGGCAAAATCTGGGCGCCCTGGCCCAGGGCGGTTATCGCGTGGGGCGTTAGGCCCGTGCCCGGCAGCGGCGGCATTGCGGGCGGAGTCTGCGGCGGCATGGCCGAGGGAAGCGGCGTCTGCCCCTGCGGCTGAGAGCCGAATGGAATCGGCGGCAGGGCTGCGTCCGGCTGCTGCCCCTGCATCGGCTGCTGCGGAACCGGCGCTTGCGGCGCGGCTTCCGGTTTTTTCTCCGGCTCTTCGTCGTGCTTGTCGGTTTTCCAGAAAGACATTCGCTATACCTCCGTACGCCTCAGGGCGGCGTCGCGGCAGGGGGCTTGCCCGGCCATACTGCGTCCCAACCCCTTGCTTCTATATACATTTAATGTGACCAACCCACTGCGAATTCTAGCACATTTTAAAACGGCGCGGCAGGAGGGCCCCAAGGTCACTGCGGCGTCGCGGTCACGGAAAGGCTTTTCCCGTCTTTGGAGTGCAGCACTATTATCGGGTTTTTACGGTTGAAGAAGGTGTAGGGCAGGTCGAATTCGAAGGTTTCGGACTTGCCGTAGCGCTCCACCGCGTAGCTGCCTTTGCATTTCAGGCGCGGTTCGTCGTCGAAATAGCTGAACTCTCCGAAAATCTCCAGGGAGATTTTGATGCCGGGAGTGTCTGCCGAATGGAAAATGGAGCGCATCTGGAAACCAAGCGAGCCGATGAGCAGGCTTACGCCGTCCTTGTCGGCGCCGGGAGTCACGTAAAGCGTCAGCTTGACGGGCCTGGGCAGCGGGTATGTTTCGGCGCCCAGCGCCAGCTTTTCCTTCTCTTTTTTCTTTTTCTGCTCCTCTGAAAGCTGCGGTTCGTCCTCGTCGTCGGAATATTCCTCCGGCTCGTCGGCACGGCTGGGCTTCTCTATCTGCTGCTTTTTCCCCTCCCCGCTCATCGATGGCGCCGACACGGCCGGCGCTTCCCTCGCCGCAAGCGAACCGGCGGCTTTCGGCGGTTCCTCATCCTGGGCCGCGCACAGGCGCGGCGACAGCAGCAGGGCCAGAATCAGCGCCGCGGTTTTCATTTTTTGCCTCCGGGCGCGGGGGCCGGCTTGCCGTCGGACGGTTTCTTGACGGGAACGGGCTTGTCCTTGTCCATGGTCATCCACAGGCTCATCGACGGGGAACGGAACACCTGCGTTCTGACCCCGGGTTTGAGCGGGTAGACGGTGCGCGCCAGCATGGCGTCCATGCCGGCGCCGCCGGTCGGCGAAGTGGAGATTTCAAGCTGCACCCAGGCGTCCACCAGGTAGCTGTCGTCGCGCTCCTTGAGGCTGCCCAGTATTTCCAGGGAGGAGAATAGCTTCTCTTTCTTGTACTTTTTCTGCACTGAAAATTTTCTGTCGCGCACTTTGGGGTAGAACCAGCCGCCGTCCTTTCCGGCGGGCTTGTATTCCACCTTAAGCGAATGGTAGCCGCGCTTGTGCATCAGCACGGTGTGTTCCTTTGGCTTTGCTGGCTGGTTGGCTTGTTGTTTGGGCTGTTGCGGCTGCGGAGGCGCCGCTTGCGCCGCGCACGACAGGGCCGCCAGCAGCAGCGTGCCGTAAAAAGCCGTGGTTAATCCGCGCGTCATCCTAATATTGTAAGAGAAAAACCGGCCTGTTGCCAGAGCGCGTTTTTACGCACGATCTTTCAACAGGCCGGTTTCATGAAAACGAGTGTCACCGGAAGGGCTCGAACCTTCGACCTGGCGCTTATGAAACGCCCGCTCTAACCAGCTGAGCTACGGTGACACTTGTCGCGGGCCGGGTTCAGCGCCGGGCTTGTGGGCTCGGGCGCGCCTTGCGTTGGCAAGGCCGGCTGCCAGGTCCTGAATAATATAGCAAAAAACAGCTTTTTTGAGAAGCGGGCCTACCTCTTTTTACGTTCAGCGGCATGCGTATTGCTTTTGCGTGAAAAGAAGTTATATACTTTTGAGGAAGTTTAAGATAAATATATAAATCAGATGGATAAACCTTGGGGGTTTATAAAAAAATGAAAAGCAAGTCAGGCTTCACACTCATCGAACTGCTGGTTGTCGTGCTCATCATCGGCATCTTGGCGTCAATCGCCATCCCGCAGTACTTCAAGGCCGTGGAAAAGGCCAGAATAAGCGAATCGATGAGCGTCATCTCGACGATCAAG
>JAAYTX010000022.1 GCA_012523635.1 Elusimicrobiota bacterium | reverse complement strand
TCTAGGCATAAGGGATTTATGTCAAAAAATAAATGGTGTCTGTCCCTATTTTCCTATTTTCTAGCAGTGATTGAGCGATGAAATTAGCACAATCGCTATCATAACGGACAAATGCCGCATTATATTCATCAGTTGTTGGGCCCCAGTATTGATTGGAATAACTTACTGCGGCCTGCCGGTCGTAGGCATTTCCAACTAGGCAAGCAAAACTCAACACCAGCCCGACAATAGCTATTCGTTTCACTTATTCCATACCCATTTCAAAATTCTAGCTGCACTATCTTTAAATTTTTTATTATACCGCATATCTTCTAAAAATATCTTCGCCTCGGCAGTCCCTATTCTAGGCATCATATGTAACGCGCGATATCTACACTCATCATTTTCACCATTTTCCACAATGTCCCTTGCATTGGCAAAAGCAGACGCCTTATCTCCGATCTCAAGAAGCATTTCAATCGCGCGAACGCGCACCTGTTCAGGATATCCTGGACCAGAAGACTCTTTCAATATTTCAGAGGCATCTGGATCCACCTGGGGGGACAAGTCTTCTCCTGGAAGAGCAACTTTTATCATTACCCCATCAACTTTTTTAAGATATATAAACGCATTTAAGCGTTGCCAATCCCCATCTTTTAAACATTTCAACAATCCAGCCTTAACTACTTCTTTTTTCCCAGCAGAGTATAGTTGACTACCCAATACACATTTTAAAGGCCCTCTTTCTCTACTATATGTATCTAACAATGCGTCAACTATTTTTTTTCTATACTCCATAAGCAACTCCTTACCTGTGGCCAAGCCAGGACGATATAAATCGTTTAAGGATTCTGCAGAAGCCATGCGCAACTGCGCATTTTCTTCTTCGTTTTGAAGCACATCACAGAGTGGAGAAATAGCGCGCGCATCCTCACTTTTTCCTAGCGACTCAACAATTATTTGGCGTTTTCCTAGCGTCTTTTGCTCTCTTAACTGCTTGACCAAACTAGGCAATTCCTCTTGTAAATCAGTAACCATATCTCGATGTCGTTTTTTAGCCTCTAATAGCGTCCCCTCTAAGGTTTTACCTTTGGCAGGCTGAAAATGTTTTGGCTCACAATTGGCATAGTTCACACACACACATAGGATTATAGACACTAATACTATTTGAAAAGTATTCAAATGAAATATTTTCAAACACTTATTATAGTTATAATAGGTAGATAATATTTTTCCCATTTAAAAATCCCCTTATTGTTACAATAATTTATTTATATATTCAAAATATCTAATACAATCTTTTCATTTTTGACCAAAATTTCGCACTGCTATCAGCCTTTTCTCTAGTCTCCGGCTCCAGGCTGTAATTGTAACGCACCTTCTTATACGCCATCACCACCCGATAAATAGGCGCTGTCCCTATTTTCCCAGGATTTTTTATTGCAGGCCAACCAAAAAACATATAGTCTCGATCTCCGACTTCTCCTCTGGCAACAACGATCAATTGTCGCCTTTGCTCATCGGTTAGTGGGTAAGTTGTGGTATAACTACCCCAAAACGCCTCCCCAGATAAAAATTGCTCAAAAGTCCGCCAATGTACCCCTTCTATCCCTTCGGGTCCATTCATCATATCTACAATAAAATGTTCCTCTCTATTTGAAGAAACATCAATATTGGAGTTCGATCGATAATAAATACCTGCGTGTCCAGCTGGCTCCATAAGACTACCAGCAAATGACCGAAAAATTGCATCTCCCTTCTCTGCCCCGACAGAACTCAATCCAGCGTAACTTGCAACAGGAACTAAGCATACGAAAACAAATAACGATATCCATTTTCGACTCGGAGGCCTAACTGTCATAGTATTTCCCCCAAATCACATAATTCTCTACACCCAAAATTAATCCGAATATTGACCTATAAAAGAAATTGTCACTGAAGTACAGCGTAATAGCAGACATACATATCACAGAACAAAAAAACATGCGCCATAAAATAACAGAAACATCACACCAAAAATGATTTTTTTTGCCGCATATACAATCTGACCCAACGTGACCCCGGCAGTTGTAGAACTTGCCAAACACACAATAACTAGTGGGTAAACAAGAAAATGAGCAATTTCCCCTATTAAATTACTTCTTTAAAAAAATTTATACGCATAATGGCCAACTACCATCACAACCCCTGCAATTAACGCTATTATTATGGTTTTTCTTAAATTCCTGCTAACAACACCGGGAACCACTCCTATTAACAATCCAAAACCAAACGGCTTAAAATAATCTGTCAGTATGGAACCACCACCGGCATATGAGAATGATGCAACAATATGAATCCCCGTCACGCCCGCGATTGCACCCAAAACAATCTTTAAAATATATCTATTTAAAATCATTGTTTACTTTGTAATATTTTTTCAAATTTTTGCATTTTGCCTTTTACATAAAGGTCCCGCGCGCTTGCAATTGCATCATTAATAACTGATATTTTCTTGGCACTATAATTGCCCTTAGACAACCCCTCAACGGCATACATGCGTACTAGCTGGTCTGAATCCGCGGCAAGTTGCAGCAAAACGACATCAGCATCATCACCACCAATATTACCCAAAGCTTCAGCGGACGCACACCTATAAATGTAATCTTCGGCTTTGTTATTAGCCACCTTGGCTATGGCAGGTAATGCTGGCCTGTATTTCGCTTCCCCCAGCAATTTAATGGCCACATTTCGGTCTTCAAAAGTCGCATCCCCCACCATGGGAACTAATGGCTCCAGCTGTGCCAAATCATTGTTTCGGACTGCGACTCTCTGTAACTCGCGCACTGCAATCACTTTAACATATGAATCTTGATAATTCAGCCGTTTTGCAATCAGCGCGCCATCCTTCTTCGTGCCGGCTTTCCCCAGCCCTCGAATAATACTTGCTTGGAATTTGGGATTATTGGGATTGTCATCAATGGATTGTCTTAACCCTTCCAATGCACTCTCCCCACCCATATTGCCTAACCCGTCAGCTGCCGCACTTCTAAGTGCAATATCTTCTGTCTTATCCGAAAGCAATGCTTTAAGATCTTTAATAGCATCCTTATCATTGATCTGCGGAAGCACGCTAGAAGCAATAATAGCGCGAACACGCCAATCCGTATTTTTATCTTTTAATTCTTTTGACAATATTGGCACGCTTGCCTTCCCGCCTTTGACCAAATTTGTCCACTTATCTTGTGAGCTAAGCCAAACCGACTCTGTAGATACTTCACGTCCTTTCATTTGCCTGGATGCTGATTTAATTTTTGTGAGATCATCCGCTAATGATTTTTCATTAATAAGACTAGAAGAATTACCCGCCCCGGAAGACTTGACGACAGCCTGAGGAAACGCGGGAGACACACCCATAACCATTTGAATAATTAAAACAATAGCGATTTTCGTCATAATTACCTCTGCTAAATTCCTATATCGTTTCATATTTGCAGCTTACCTACTGTTAACTAACCTAGTAGAACGCAATTTGTCCAACTTGCTCCAAAATCCATTCCCTTCGTCGGCCTTTCTTCTGGACTCCGTTTCCTCGCCGCCGCCTGCTTCTTATACATCTGCGCCCGGAACTTTAGCTCTGACGCCTGCTGTTCCTTGGCATAAGCCGCCAGTGCCGCCTGCTTCTCTTGCGCGGTTTTGCCTTCCAAGGTCTTTTCAAACGCCGCGTCGGCCGCCTGTTGCTCCGCCCGGTGTCGCGCCAGGTCCTGCGAAAGTTGTGTGCGGATATCGCTGCCCGGCTGGCTTATGCCGCTTACCGTGCCCGTGGATTGGGCAAAACCCATCCTGCCCATGTAAAACAGGATTACACTCGCACAGCCTAGCGGCCATGCCACTCGCGCTGATTTCATTTAAGCCCCCCGCAAATGCTAACACATATTACAACATAAAAACGGATGCTAATCTGCTGTGGGTAAATCTGGATGTTGTCTCCTGTTTGGCGAGGGCAGGCGGTGTTCGTCTTCGCCGGAAAATGCCATGGAGTACAGTATACTTTTTAAGCCTGCGGGCGTGGCTGTCTGGTTTATTGTCAAGTGCAATGTGCTACCATAATATCCGCATGTTGGAATAATCTGCAAAGGGGGGGGGATAGACATTAATGAAAACTATAATTTCGGTGATCGGGGCCGTGCTGCTGGCTGGCGCGTGTTCTGTGGCAATGGCCGGCGAGAATAAAATGACGGCCAGTTTCCTGACTGGGCTGTCCATACCGGTGAGCGGTTTGTACGCTTCCAATGCCAATACAACTGGTTCCCGCGATGACGGCATGAAAGCCTCGCTGGCTACGGCCATAGCGGTTGATTACCAGTTGCATGAGTCGCTTGCGCTGGGTCTCGAAGTCGGGCACGACTGGAATCACCCGGTGAAGGAAATGCCCGCTGGGCAGGATGGCGACGAGATAAGCCTTTGGCAGGTCACTCCGTATGCGAAATATTCTTTCCAGACAATAGGGAAATTCACTCCATACGGGATTTTGGGCCTTGGCTTGTATTCATTCCACCAGAATGCCCGCAATATCGGTACCACGGAGATGTATGCGGCCAGAAACCTTAATTACCTGGGCTTCAATATCGGCGGCGGCGCAACGTATGCCTTGGCTAAGGATTGGGAAATAGGGCTGGACCTGCGCTGGCACCATGTATTTTCCGGCATCCAGATGTCCGATTTGGGAAACAACAGTTCATCCTTTATCTCGCTTAATAATTTAACTCCGTCAGTTAAAGTGCAGTACGGCTTCAGCATATAAACGGCAGTAATTTCCAATAAACAGCCCTCCCGACATTCGGGGAGGGCTGTTTTCATTGCAGCTCTCGCGGCAAACAGATGCTGTCTGCTGTTTGGAATGCGCGGACTGGCATTTTTTTAGCATTGTGGCGTGGGCTGGGTTTGCAACGTGGTATTTTAGGGCTATAATAAATACATGAAAAAATACATTTTTTTACTCGGTGCTGTTCTGTTTGCCGCGCCGTGTTCTTTTGCCGCGGCAGGCGGCTCAAGCGCTTCCTCCACGCTTGGCGGCATTCAGTCCTCCATGCCCAAGACGTCCGCTTCGCAGTCTCAGCTTAAACAGCCTAAACTGACCGCAACCCCGGTATTTGTTTTTTCAGACAATGCCAAGCCGGGCAGCCACTTGGCTAACGCAGCCTGCGCGATAGGCGATAAGATAGAGGACAAGATTCTCCGCTTCATCATAAAACACGAGCATTCGCGCGAAATGCTGGAAAAAAAGCTCGGGGCCGAACACAAGGTTTTGTACCGCGTCATAACCCCGCCGGAAAGGCAGTCTCTTGTGGCAAACGGCTGGGTTTATGATGTGAACGATAAGAAGCACAACCGCTATAAATTCGCCATGCCGCAGAAGGCAACTGCTGTGCAGACGCTTCGCAAATGCGGCGGCGATGAGCTTAAAATTGTGGAAATCACCACGGACACGGCAATCCCCTATTACAAGCTGTCCAAAAAATTCACCTCGCCAAAGTATGTTGATGCCGTGCAGGAATACATATTCATAGTGGACGGCACGGAAACCATCCGCCTGCTGGACGAATCGGAATACGACAACTGAGCGTGGTGTAAGTATCGCGCAAATCTGATAAGGCAGTCGGGATTATGTTTAAAAAGCGGCAAATCTTGCCGCTTTTTTGCATTTTTAGCGCGCAATTGTCATATTTCCGGCTGCTATGGGGCTGGGCCGCGCCTGGCTGCTGCTTCCGCTGCCAGGCCATGCCCCCCCTATGATATATAGGGAAAGCGGGTTGTCCCGGAAAGGTTTATTTAATAGAATAATAAGACGAATGCGCCGCTTTTTTTCCGCCCTGCGTAAAAGCTGGGGCAGGCCTGTAAGCCTGCTCATAGTGGCTCATGGTCCGCTGCCGATGCTGCGCCTGCAGTTTTCGGCTCACTTCCTCATTTTCCTTGTGGCTATCTGGACCGGCGCGACCATCTGGGCCGGTTACATCATAGGCAAGCATGTGGATTATCAGGTGACAAAGGCTGACAACAAGGTCTTGCATACCAAAATAGCCTATGTGGCGCAGGAAATCTCCCGCGAGAAGAAATATCTGGAAATGACCCGCAAGACTGAAAGCGAAATGCGCCAGATACTCGGCATGAATACGGCCAAAGTCATGCCCAAGGACGGAGGCGAAACCGGAATGGGCGGGGCAAACGCCTCCGAAGTGCTGGATTTCAAGAAAGTGCTGGAAAAAAAGGCCAACGAAATCAAGGAAAGCATGTTCCGCCGCAGCATACAGCAGATCGGCGAGGAATCCCGCAACAGGCTGGCCAGTTTCCAGGAAATAGCCTGGCACATGGCCAACCAGCGCACAGTCGAAAGCGCCACCCCCGATATCGTGCCCACCTGGGGCAGAATCACGTCGCCTTTCGGCTACCGCATGGGCGTGTTCGCCGGCGAGGAAGGGGCCTACCATCGCGGCGTGGACATCGGCGCCGATTCCGACACCCCGGTACGCGTGACGGCTGACGGCGTGGTGCGCCATGCGGGCTGGGCCGAGGGCTACGGGCAGGCGGTTTTGGTGGACCACGGCTTCGGCTATTCAACTCTTTACGGCCATCTGGCCGAAATCAAGGTCAAGGAAGGCGAGCATGTGCGCCGCGCCCAGATTATAGCGGGGGTGGGCACCACCGGGCGTTCCACCGGCAACCATTTGCATTACGAAGTGTGGCGCGACGGTTCGCCGGTAAACCCGGTGAAATTCTTCAACGTGGCCGATTTGTCCGGCCCCGCCGCCGACAAGGCGCGCAGGGGCCAGACTGTCTCCAACAAAAGGGGGAAACGCGATGGGACTGCTGGCTAAAAAAGGCGGCGATAAATATTTTGATTCGGGCGAAGTGGTGTCCGTCATAGGCCCCGAGGCCTATTTCCAGGGCACGCTTACCGTGAAGGGGTCACTGCGCGTCGACGGGCGCGTCGAGGGCACCGTGAGCGAGGCCAAGGCCGTGATAATCGGCCCAAGCGGCCGGATAATAGGCGACATCTCGGCGGAAAGCGCCGTGGTGGGCGGAGAGGTGAAGGGCAACCTTTCGGCCGTAAAGTACACGGAGCTGCTGTCCGGCGCGCGCGTGATAGGCGACATACGCACCGCCAGGATTATGATTGAGGAAGGCGCGTTTTTCGACGGGCAGTGCAGCATGATAAACCCCGGCGACGAGGCGCAGGCAGGGCAGGGCGATTCCGGCAATTCCGGACTGGAGACCACTGAAGAGTTATGATTTCCTTTTTCAACAAGCACAAGCGCGTAATTTTCATCGCCACCACCGCAACTTTCCTGGGCGGCGTGTTCGTCGGCCTTGGCGCCTATGTGGGCCGCGGCCAGTCCTACGACAAGGTGGCCATGGTGGGCGACAAGGGCATCCCCTATGCCCGCTTCGTGGACAACGTGAACCGCACTCTTTCCATGCTGCGCGACAAGGGGCTTGATATCCAGGACGAAGCGCAGAAGCACATCGAGAACCAGGTGCTGCAGGAGCTGATAGTGGCCGAGGCGCTGGAACAGTGCGCCCAGGAGTTCGGCCTGCGCGTGACAGATTTAGAGGTCGCCGCCGAGATACAGAACACCCCCGCCTTCCAGAAGGACGGCGTGTTCAACGACTATATCTACAAGCAGATGCTTTGGCGCCAGCTGAAGCTGCGCCCCGCCGAATACGAGGCCGAGCGCCGCCGCATGCGCCTTGCCGCGAAATTCCGCCAGCTGGCCATGTCCGCCGCGAAGGTGACCCCCGGAGAGGTGAAGGACTTCTATCTGGCTTCCGGCAAAAAAGAGAAGGACTTCGCCAAGGACCAGCGCGAGGCTACCAAAGAGCTTTTGCAGATGAAAGCCGCCGGGATTCTTGAGGGCTACCTCAAGCAGTTCCTGGCCACGCACGAAGTGAAGAATTTCCTGGAAGAGCGGCAGAAAGGCGCCTGAGCGCGCGGCGGCTACATATGCAGAAAAAACCCATATTGGTGGTTGGTTCCCTCGCGTTCGACACAATCGGCACGGTCAGGGGCCGCGCCCGCGAAATACTGGGCGGCTCGGCGGTGCATTTCTCTCTTGCCGCGTCCGTGCTGGCCCCCGTCAAGCTGGTGGGCGTGGTCGGCAAGGATTTTTCCAAACAGCACAGGGCGCTGCTGTCGTCGCGCGGGGTGGATATCTCCGGCCTTGAGGTGATGGACGGCAACACCTTCCGCTGGGTAGGCGAGTACGACAAGGATTTCAACTCCGCCCGCACCATCTGCACAAAACTCAACGTTTTCGAGAAGTTCAGTCCTAAACTTGGCGAACAGCACAAGGCCGCCAAGTCGGTCTTCCTGGCCAATATCGACCCGGAACTGCAGCTGGGCGTGCTGGAGCAGGTGCGCAGGCCCGATTATTCCGCCTGCGATACCATGAATCTCTGGATAAACCACAAAAAAGCCAGCCTGACGCGCCTGCTGTCCCGCGTGGACATCAGCTTCATGAACGAGGACGAACTGCGCCTTTACTCCGGCGAGTACAACCTGATAAAGGCCGCCCGCCAGGCCATGAAGAAGGGCCCGTCGGTGATGGTGGTGAAGCGCGGCTCGAACGGAGCCATGCTGTTTTGCGGCGGTTCCTGCGTCTCGCTCCCGGCTTTCCCGGTGGAAAACGTGGTGGACCCGACCGGCGCAGGCGACTCCTTCGCCGGTGGCTTCATGGGTTATCTGGCCTCCACTTCAGGCAAGCCGGATATGCGCAAGCTCAAAACCGCGATGGCCTACGGTACGGTGGTTTCGTCGTTCAACGTGCAGGGGTTCGGCATAGCCGCCACTGCTAAGCTGAGGAAACCCGAGCTTTGCAAACGCTTTAAAGAGTACACCGGCGCGCTGAAAATCAGTTAGCCCACCCGCCGGGCGCCAGATGATAAAGCTAGAGAACCTCACCAAGCGCTTCGGCGGACTTGTCGCAGTCAATAACCTCAGCCTGGACATTCCCAAGGGCGAGATTTTCGGTTTTCTGGGACCCAACGGGGCCGGAAAAACCACCACGGTAAAAATGCTGTCCGGGCTTGTGGCCCCCAGTTCCGGCTCGGCGCTTGTGGCCGGTTACGATATCGTGTCCCAGTCGCTTGAGGCAAAAAAGCGCCTTGCGCTGGTGCCGGACGAGCCTTTCGTCTATCCCAAGCTGACCGGCGCGGAATTCCTCTATTTCATCGGCGACCTTTACGGCGTGCCGCACTCGGCGCAGGAAAAGCGCATACCTGAATACCTTGAGATGTTCGACCTTTCCCGCTGGCAGGGCGAACTGCTGGAGTCTTATTCCCACGGGATGCGGCAAAAACTTGTGATAGCCAGCGTGCTGCTGCGGGACCCGGAAGTGGTGCTGCTGGACGAGCCGCTTGTGGGCCTTGACCCCAAAAGCGCGCGCCTTGTGCGCGACATAATACTCAACCTTTCGCGTTCCGGCGTGACGGTGTTCATGTGCACCCATACGCTGGAGATAGCCGAAAAACTGTGCCATCGCCTCGGCATACTTTACGAAGGCAGCATCCTGGCGCTTGGCACTGTGGACGACCTGCGCAAACGTTCCGGGCAGCCGCTTTTCGACGCCTCCGGCGCCCGCGTCACCCTCGAAGACATCTTCCTCACCCTTACGGGCGGGGCCGAAGCCGCCTCGTTCCTATGATCTGGCTTTTGCTAAAACGCCGGGCGCTTTCGGCGTTCAACGGTCTTGTCAGCATGAAGTTGTGGGAGTTTTTCATACGGCTTTTCTTTACGCTGGCCGGCGTGGCCATACTGGTTGGCCTGTACTACTGGTTCGCCAGGGTGCTGCGCTATCTGGACGGGGTGCAGACCATAGGCCCGCTATTGCCGTGGAAGCTGACTTCCATGGCCCTGCTGATAACCTTCAGCATGGTGGCCATTTCCGGACTTATAGCCGCCATGACCACGCTGTACTATTCCTACGACCTGAAGTTCCTGTTTTCCTCGCCCATCCCGGTGCGCACCCTGTTTCTGGACAAGACCATCGAGACGGCCGTCTATTCCTCGTGGACGCTGGGGTTGGTCATGGTGCCCTACATTATAGCCCTGGGGCAGGTGAAGGGCGGCACAATGCTTTTTTATATTTATTTCCTTGCGCTGATGGTGCCGTTCATACTGCTGGGGGCGGCTTTCGGCATAATGTTAAGCCTGGCGCTTATGTATTTTTTCCCGACTTCGCGCACCCGCGACGCCGTGTGGATACTGGGCAGCCTTTCGCTGACTTTCGTGTACATGATGATACGTTTCGTGCAGCCGGAAAAGCTTTCGCGCCCCGATACGCTTGAGGTGGTGGCCAACTACCTGAACTTTTTGCAGGCCCCGACGGCTCCGTATATGCCTTCGTGGTGGATTTCACGGGCGATGATGGGATTCCTTTACGGGCAGTACGACAAGTTCCTGCAGTATTCAGCCCTGCTTTTCGGTTCCGTGATAGCGGCCTACGGAGCCATGGCCTATTTTTCGAAATGGGTGTATCAGCGCGGCTTCAGCGGCGCCCAGGAGGGGTTCCGCTACGGCGTGAAGCGGGCCGTGCCCTGGACAGTGGAGCGGTGGCTGCTGTTCAAGGGCTGGCTGAAGGGCCCGGAGTGGACGCTTTTGTGGAAGGACAGAAAGCTGGCTTTGCGCGACGTGCGCTACTGGTCCCAGCTGGCGCTTATTTTCGCGATAGTGGCCGTCTACCTGTTCAGCATACGCCAGCTGCCCGTCGAGGGCGCGGCCATGAAAAGCCTGATTTCATTCGTCAACATACTGGTGGCGGGGTTTGTGGTGGCGTCGCTTGGCCTGCGCTTCACCTTCCCGGCCATCAGCATGGAGGGCCGGAGCCTGTGGGTGATAAAGAGCCTGCCGATGGGCATGTCCCGGCTGATGACCGAAAAATTCATGCTGCTCAGCGTGCCGTCCATGCTCATAGGCGTGGTGCTGGTGGGCTGGTCAAACCTGATGCTGGGCGCGGATTTGTTCATCACGGCCCTCTCCACAGTTACTATAATAGTAGTGTCCCTGGTTTGCTGCTGCATGGGGATAGGCCTAGGCGCGGTGTTTCCCAAGTTTCATGTCGAGAACATCCACCAGATAGAAAGTTCCGCCGGAGGCTTCATCTATATGGCCTGCTGCCTGGCATACCTGGCGGCGGTGCTGGCGCTGGAAGCATATCCGGTTAAGATGCATTTTATGGACATAATCGGGCACGCCAGGTGGGATATGCGCTGGCTGTCGCTTTGCATCGGCGGGCTGGTGGCGCTCAGCGCCGCGGCCATAGTGGTGCCCTGGAAGATGGGGCTGAAGGCCATAGAAACCTATGAAGTGTAGAAAGTACTTTGTGCTTGTTGCCCTGCTGGCGCTGGCTGCGCGCGGCGCGGTGTCGTTTGCCGGGGCGCAAAGCCGCACTGACAGGCAGGCCAAAGTGCTCCAGGAAATCGGCCTGCAAACTTCCGCACAGGCCATAAAATCGCTTGAGGACCGCAAAGCCGAGGAAGAACAGCTTTACCCGGCGCAGGAACAGGAACGCCAGCGCCTGGAAACCCAGCGCCAGGAAGAGCAGGAACGGGCCGGGATTGAGGAGCAGAAAAAGGCTGCCGATGCGGAACGTCTGCGCATGGAGAACGAGCAGGCCGCCTTAAGGGAGCAGGAACAGAAAGGCCTTGCGCCCAGGCAGGCGCAGCCAGCAACTCCGGCAGCGCAGGCCAAGCCCCCTGAGCAGGCGGCCTCGGTTCCGCAGGCGCCGGTTGCGCCGCCTGTGGTGGTTTCTCTTCCACCCATAGCAAAGTCCGCCCCGGAGGCCGCGCCGGAACCCAAAGATTTAAGCTCCTATCCCGTTGTCCCTGTTTATGACGATAACGACGAGGAATCGCCCAAATTGCACGGGGCCTCGGAACGCCTGGTATACGGGAAGCTGCTCTCCGACGGCCCGAAGAACAG
>JAAYTX010000021.1 GCA_012523635.1 Elusimicrobiota bacterium | reverse complement strand
TGCTGGCCATGCCGGCGATAGCGTGGGCTTTTTCAAGGAACAGGAAGGCGGTCCGCTGGCGGACCGTAATCTGGGCGACTGCGCTTCAGCTGGTCTTTGCGGTGCTGGTAATCAAAACCCCTCCGGGCCAGGAATTTTTCGGCCAGATGAATTCCCTTATAAACAAGCTCCTTTCATTTCAGGAGGAGGGGGGCAAGTTCGTGTTCGGCAATCTGGCGCTTGGACCGGGCCAGGAAGGTTCGCTGGGCTTCTTTTTCGCCTTCCAGGTGCTCACCACCATAATTTTCATGGCCTCCCTGATGTCGGTGCTGTATTACGTGGGCGTGATGCAGAAGGTCGTGAAGTTTTTCGCGTGGATAATGGAAAAGACCTGCGTGGTGTCGGGGGCTGAGGCTCTTTGCGCCGCCGCCAACATATTCATGGGCCAGACCGAGGCCCCCATACTGGTGCGCCCGTATATAGAGGAAATGACGGAATCGGAACTGCTGTGCATAATGGTGGCCGGGTTCGCCACCATATCGGCGGGCGTGCTGACGGCTTATGTGGGCCTGCTAAGGCCGTATTTCCCGGACGTGGCCGGACATCTGATAGCCAAGAGCGTGATGTCGGCCCCGGCCGCGCTTCTAATGGCCAAGCTGATGGTGCCGGAAACCGCCTCGCCCAAGACCATGGGCAAACTGGATATTTCCTATCAGGATACCAGCGTGAACGTGATAGAATCGGCCGCAAACGGCGCCAGCACCGGCCTGCAGATGGCGCTTAACGTGGGCACCATGCTGGTTGCTTTCATGGCGCTGATCGCCATGCTTAACGCCATAGTGCGCTGGATGACCGGTTCGGTCGGGTTGCCGCCCACCGGCATAGAGAACATGCTCGGCTATCTGTTCGCGCCGGTGTCGTGGCTGATGGGCGTGCCGTGGAAGGACTGCGCCGTGATAGGACAGTTCATCGGCGAGAAGACTTTGCTTAATGAGTTCGTGGCCTATGTGCACATGACGGACTTTCTGAGGGCCAACCCAGGCGCTCTTTCGCCGCGTTCGATAGTGATAGGTTCATACGCGGTGTGCGGCTTCGGCAATTTCATGTCCATAGCCATAATGATAGGCGGCATAGGGGCCATGGCCCCCACCCGCCGCAAGGATTTGGCGCGCCTTGGCATTCTGGCGCTGGTGGCCAGTTCCCTGGCCACGTTCATGACCGCCGCAATAGCGGGACTGCTGGTAAATTAAGGAGAAAAGCATGAGCATGCTGTCATTCACGCTGGATTTGTTTCTGCACCTGGACAAGCATCTTAACACCTGGGCAGGGGCGCTTGGCCCGTGGCTGTATCTGCTGCTTTTCGCGATAATTTTCTGCGAGACCGGGCTGGTGGTGACGCCCTATCTGCCGGGCGATTCCCTGTTGTTCGCCGTCGGCGCTTTGGCCGCCACGCCCGGTTCTCCGATAGACCTTGCCCTCATGTGTTTCCTGCTTTCCGGCGCGGCTGTTCTTGGGGATACCGTGAATTACGCCATAGGGAAATGGTTAGGCCCCAAGGTGTTCAGCCGCACGGATTCGAGGTGGCTGGACAGGCGGCACCTGGACAGGGCCCATAAGTTTTACGAGAAGTACGGCGGCAAGACTATAGTGCTGGCGCGTTTCCTGCCGGTTATACGCACGTTTGCGCCGTTCGTGGCCGGGATAGGCACCATGAGCTACGCCAAGTTCATAAGCTACAACATCTTCGGCGGGATATTGTGGACCTGCTCTTTCCTGCTGCTGGGCTACCGCTTCGCGGAACTGCCGGTGGTGAAGAATAACTTCCACTACGTCATACTGGCGATAATAGTGATTTCCTTCATACCGGTGGTAACGGAATATCTCAAGGCGCGTCGGGAAGCCGCCTCCGAGGCGGCCTAAGGCTTTGAAGCGGGGGAATCCAGCCTGAACGGCAGTTCGCCCTCCGGCGGGAGTTTTCCGCTTAGTATTTCTCCTGCCGCCTGCATCGAAAACCTGTTGGCCCCGTAGGTCACCAGCGCGGCGGGGGCGTCTCGGTAAAGCAGTATGTCGTAGGGGCTCATCATCGAAATCAGCACAGTCGGTTTTTTAAGACGGAGCAGTTCGCGCACCGCCTTGAGCTGCGTTTTGTAGGGCTGGGCGGCCCACTGGAAGGTTCCTATCAGCAGGGCGTCCGAGCGTTCGGCGCAGGCTTTTGCCCTGGCGATATCGTCCTGCGCCGGCGTCATCGGGGCATTGTAGTGTTCCACATCCCAGCCGTCCTCCAAAAGCGGCGTGTTTATTTCAAGCAAGTCATATGAGTAGCGCGGCGGGCAGAAGAACACCCCGCACAGCTTCGGCTTTTTCGCGCCTGAAGCGGGTTTGGGGAGGGGAATCAGCGCTTCTTTGTCCCAGGCCAGCGTGACCGATTTTTCCGCTATGGCGCGGGCCGTGCTTTGGTAGGCCATGTCCACTGCCGGGCTGGCTTCCGGCCTTGGCGAGAAAAGGCCCAGTTTTTCCTTAAGCGCCATAACGGCTTCGGCGGATTTAGCCATTGCCTTGTCGTTTTCCCCGAATTCTTTTTTGAGCGCAGCCAGCACGGCCTCCGGGTCGCCGCCGCCGATGAGCAGCGCGTCGGCCCCGGCTTTCTTGGCGCGCACGGCGGCTTTTTCCACGCTGCTTTTTCCGGACGCTCCCTTCATGTCCAGGCTGTCCGAGAAAATTATCCCGTTAAAGCCCAGTTCATTGCGCAACAGGTCGGTCAATATCCTGCGGGAAAAGGTGGCCGGATTGTCGGGGTCCAGATTTTTGTACAGCACGTGCGCCGTCATTATGGCGTCCACGCCGGCTTTTATGGCGTCGGCAAAT
>JAAYTX010000020.1 GCA_012523635.1 Elusimicrobiota bacterium | reverse complement strand
GATAAATTTCTGCTGGAAAGTGCTGGCTCCGGCCGCGCTGCTGCAGCTGTTGTTTGACATTGCCGTAAAGGGGATAATCTGATGGCCGCCAAACCGGGTCGCGCATTGCTGGAAGCTCTCCGCTGCCTGTTCAGCAAACCGGCCACCGTATCATATCCGAACGGCGCGCCTACCACCACCGAATCATTCCGCGGGCGCGTAGTGTTTGACCAGGACAAGTGCATAGGCTGCCGCATGTGCGCCAAGGATTGCCCTTCCGCAGCCATAGACATCAGGCCCATAGAGCCGGAACAGTACAAGTTCGCCTACACCAGCAAAAGCACCGGGCAGAAAACCCCACTCGCGGTTCCGAAGTTCGGCAAGCGTTCGTTCATGTGCGTGATAGACCTCAACCGCTGCCTGTTTTGCGCGCAGTGCGTGTATGTCTGCCCCAAGCAGGCGCTCTCCTCTTCCAAAGAATACGATATGGCGTGTTTTGACAAGACCACGATAATAGACGAACAGGGCAAGCCAGCCCCGCGCCAGGGCAAGTACAAGAGGGGGCAGTGATGGCCGAACAGAATGTCCTGCTGGTGGAAGACAATGCGGAACTGTCCGCCTCGCTCAAGACTCTTTTCGAGGCCAAGGGAATAAAGCTGCATCATTATGCTGACTGCGCCCAGGCGCTTGAGGCTTTGGACAGCGTGTCGCCTAAAGTCATAATCCTGAACATGCTCTTCAACAAAAAGGGCGACGGCATACTGGCGGCGCGCAGGCTCAGGCGCAGCGCCAAATATTCCAAGTGGGCCAAAGTGCCGCTCATCATGCTTTCTGACCTTCGCATACAGCAGGGCGTGCTGTTTCCCAAGCCCTCCCGCTATCCTTACGCGCTGTGCGTGGACGAACTGATACAGAAACCGGTGAAACCGGATATTGTCCTTGCCAAGACCGAAGAGTTCCTCAAATCCTGACAGCGGTTTTACGGTACTGACGCCCGAACTGGCGCGGTTGCGCAGTCCGGGCACGCTGCTTTTTGCCGTCGGCAACGTTTCCAGCGGCGACGACGGCGCCGGCCCCGCGCTGTTGCGCCAGCTGCGCGGAAAGACTGTCCTGCGCCTGTTGGACGGCGGGGATATGCCTGAAAACGTGGCCCACCGCGCGCTTGAGCCCAAACCGGACGCTATACTGCTGGTGGACGCCGCCGATTTCGGGCGCGAACCCGGTTTCTGCGCCCTGATAAGCCCCGAGGAGATAGGCGGACAGACTGTCTCTTCGCATGGCCTTTCCCTTTCGGCTCTGGTAAAATTTTTGAAGCTCAGTCTTCCGTCCTGCGAGATTGCGCTGTTGTGCATACAGGTGCAGGACATGCGGCCTGGGCGCAGCGGCCTTAGCGTGCCCGTGTCCCACAGCGTGCGCAGGCTGTCCAGGCTGCTGTCATATGAAAAACAACAAGGCATTTGAACATTATTTCCTGCTGTTGCTGGCCTACCTGCTTTTTTTCGCAGCGGACAGGGTGGTGTTTTTCCTTGTGTTCCGAGGCGCTTCCGCTTATTCATTCGGCGAGCTTTTCAGGGCGTTTTTGATAGGCGCCCGGCTTGACCTGTCGCTTGCGGCGCTTTTTGCTGGAGCGGTGTTTGTACCGCTATATGCTTTGGCGCAGTGGCCTCGCGCCGGGAAAGCCGCGATACGGTGCGCCCAGGCCTACTATGCGGCGCTGAATGCCGTGTTTGTGCTGCTTGCCGTGGCGGAATTCCCGTTTTACAGGGAATACGCCTCCCGCTTGAACCACCTGTTTTTTGAATATTTCGCCAACCCAAAGGAATTGTTCGTTACGCTTGAGGGGATACGCTGGGTATGGCCGATGACCGGGCTCTTCCTTCTTCTTGGCGCGGCAGGCGCGTGGGCCGGGACGAAATTCTCCGCGCGCCTTTTCCGGCGCGAGGAACGCCCGGCCCTGCTGCCTTCTGCGGCCCGACTTATTCTTCTTGCAGGGCTTACTGTCGTTTTCATACGCGGCGGTTTTCAGCGCAGGCCTATAAACTGGGGCGAAGCGTTTTTCAGCGGCGACCATTTCCTGAACCAGACCGCACTTAACGGCTCCTACAACCTTTTCCAGTGCTATCAGATTTACCTAGAGGAGAAATCCAAGGACACCCCCAGGATGGAGTATTTCAAGCCCGCCGAAGCGCTTGCGCTGTCCGGCGAAACTTACGGCGCGCCGCTTCATAAACCGGACGGCCTGCTTGCCCTGAAGCCGGGCGCACCGGGAAAACCCAACATAGTGCTTGTGTTCATGGAAAGTTTCTCTCCGGAGCATGTGGGCGTGTTCGGTTCCGCCGAAGGGCTGACCCCCGAGTTCGACAGGCTCAGCCGCGAGGGGCTCCTGTTCACGCATTTTTGCTCCAACGGCACCCGCACCTCAAGGGCCATGGTGGCGGCGCTGTCGTCGTTCCCGCCGCTTCCGGGCGTGAACCTTACGAAGAAAATCCAGGCCCAGCAGCCGATGCCTACCGCAGCCTCCTATCTGTCCGAACTTGGCTACCGCTGCGCGTTCATGTACGGCGGAGACAAGAATTTCGAGGACATGGGCGGCTTCGCCATAAGCAACGGCTTCCACGCCGTCTACGACAAGGAGAATTTCCGTCCCTTCAGCCGTGACTACAATCCGATAGGCGTTTATGACGAGGAACTGTTTGAAGGCGCGGCAGAGGAGCTTGATAAGCTGCCGCAGCCTTTCTTCGCTTCCATCATGACGCTCACCAACCACGGCCCGTTCATCCTGCCCAAAGGCTACACTGACGCCGCCGGGCTGGAAAAGGAAAAGCGCACCTTCAAGTATTCAGATTACGCGCTGGGCCGCTTTATCAAACTGGCGAAAAAACGCGGATATTTCAAGAACACCATTTTCTTCATAATGGCCGACCATCCCATTCATTACGGCGCTTTCAGCGAGGAGAAGTTCCATATTCCGCTGCTGGCCTACTCGCCCCTGTTGCTGAAGACCGGGCATGAAGGCAGGCTGGGTTCGCAACTGGACCTGGCGCCCACTTTCCTGTGGCTGGCCGGAAGCCGCAAGGAACAGAATGAACTGCCCTTCTGGGGCCAGCCTTTGCCCCGGCGCAATCCTGACGTGCCAGTTTTCTGTCTTGAGGACCCCTACTTCGGCGTAATCGGCGGCAAATATCTTTACCGGGAAGGCATAGCCGGGGGTGAAGGCGCTTTGCTGGGGCCGGGCAATATTCCCGTCTCTGACGCCACGGCGGAGCAGGAGCGCATGGCGCGCCAGGCGCGCGCGGCGGCCCAGGTGAGCGGCGAACTCTTTTTTGAGGGAAAAGCCGGCAAGCCCTGGAAACGTTAACGCCGTCAGGTTGCGTTCTTTTCGGCTATTTCAGTATACTTTCTATCCCGATATATGGGGGCAGTTTTGCGCCGAGGTAGCTCAACTGGTAGAGCAATCGCTTCGTAAGCGATAGGTTGTGGGTTCGACCCCCATCCTCGGCTTTCTTTTCAATACTCGACGAGCGCCGGTGCTCATGTCAAAAATTCAGCAGTCTGCCGTAAAAAACGTTCCCCCGGTTGTCGATTTCACCAGAAAAGCGGTGGTGTGGTGGCTTTGCGCCGTTTATTTCCTGGTTTCTGTCTGCTTCTATCTTCGTTCCTACGATTCGGCCCAGATAAAAATAACGCTTGTGCAGATGGGCGGCGTCGCGCTGATAGCCCTGTGGGGCTGTCTGTTGGCGCTTGAGGGCAGAAAGGCCTTCCGCCGCGAGGATTTACCGGCGCTGGCCCCGTTTCTGTGCTATCTTGCCTATCTGCTGTTTTCGTTTTTCCATTCGCCTTACATGGGCCCCAGCATAGACGACTTCATCCGCTATAACTTCTACATTGCCGTAGCGCTTATAGTGATAACAGAGTTCAACCGCCCGGCGGTGGGCAAGCTCACCAAAACGCTGATAGCGGCCAACTGGGTGGTGTCGGCCTATGGGATGCTCCAGTTCCTGGACGCCGTCATATACCCGCCGTCTCAGTATTCCACGGGGCTGGACCCGTTCCTCTGGCGGGGCGCTTTCGGCCACCGCGTGTTCTCCACTTACGGCAATCCCAACTTCTTCGCCGATTTTGTCCTGCTCATTTCCTTTGTGGTGCTGGCCCAGTTCCTGAAGACGCGCGCCTGGCGGTATCTGCCGCTGCTGGCGATGAACCTGCTGAACCTGTACCTGACCGAAACCAAGGGCGCATGGCTGGGGCTTGGCGCGGCGTGCTTCATCTTCATAATCGTTTACTCTTTTGTGTTCCTGCGCGACTTCTTCAGCAAGAACAGGCTTAAGTTGATAACGCTTGCAGTGGCCGTGCCGGTGTTTTGCGGTCTGGCCGTGACTTATTACGCGCACAAGCGCATGAATTCCGTAAACTTCCGCGTGTTCACCTGGCTTTCCACCTGGGAGATGATAGAGGCCCATCCGCTGCTGGGGACCGGCGTCGGTACTTTCAAGGTCATTTACCCGGCTTACAGGCGTCCGCAGATTTTCCATATAGAAGGCAAACACAACACGGAAACCGACCACGCCGAGAACGAGTACTTCGAGCAGTGGATGGACAACGGCCTTATTGGTTTCGGCATCTTTCTGTGGATAATAGTTTTTACGCTGGTCACCGGCCTAAAGGCGCTGAGGCGAATGGTGCGGGACAACACCGGCACCCGGCCGCCGCCGGAGGCTTACGACCTCTTGGGCTATCTGACAGCATTCACCGCAACGATGAGCCACAACTTCTTCGACGTCAGCATGCGTTTCGTCTCGTCGGGCGTGTTCCTGGGCCTTTTGCCGGGCCTTATCCTGAATCTTTCGCGCGGAAAAGCGCTTTACGAGCTGCATTACGGCGAGGAAGCCCAGCCGCGCCAGACGCAGCCCGCGCCGTCGGGGCTGTCCTTCTGCGTTCTTGTGGCCTTGCGCCTGGCTGTCATAGCCGGGGTGATTGTGCTGTCTGTCCTGCTTTTCCGTTCGCTTTCAGACGTGCAGGGGCCTTACGCCGTCGGCCTGCCTGACGGTGAAAAAATCCAGTGGCTGGCTTTCGGCGCGGTTTTTCTTGTCAGCGTGCTGGGGCTGGGTTTTGTGGCGGTCAAAATTGCGGCCACGAGTCATTCCAAGACTGCGCTTGTGATTCTGCTGGCGGCCCTGTACCCGATACATCTCACCTGGGGCTTCTTCAAAGCGGACGTCTACCACAACCTTGCAATCTACATGTCCAAGCGCCGCGACTGGGACCAGGCCCTCTCTTATTACGAGAAGGTGAGCAAGCTTAACCCCGCTTTCCTGATGTCGTTCTATTTCCGCGGCAATGTCTATAAGGACCGTTTCGACATGACGCTTCAGTACCGCCCGGAATGGGGCGACAGCAACAACACCCCGCGCACGGATTTCGACCGGGCGCTGGATGTATACGAGCATCTGCGGAAAATGGCCCCAAACTACGTGCAGATGCACTACCAGATGGGCGAACTTTATATGAAGATGGCGCAGTATCATCTGGGGCGGGGGGAAAACCAGCAGGCCCAGGCCATGCTGGACAAGGCTCTGCGGCGTTTTGAGCTTTACCATAATCTTGATCCCGTATTCCCTTACACCTATTACATGAGGGCCAATATCTACAACGGCAGGGGCGAACCAGCCAAGGCCGAAAAGGAATATCTGGACGCGATAAATCCGTTCTACAAGCAGGAGAAAAACGAGTCCGCCATGTCGTATTTCTACCTGGCCAACACGCAGCTTCGTCTGGGCAAGATAGACGACGCCAGGGCCTCGCTGAAACGGGCGGTGGAGCTGGAGCCTGAATATCCGAAGGCCCGGGAAATGCTGGACATGCTTTCCGCGCGTTTCCCGCCCGGCGCCAGGCCGGCCGCTCCCCTAGTCCAGAAACGTCCATGAAACCGGGCAAACTCCCGGCCCCCGCCGAGGCCGGACTGCCGCGACTTGCGGTTTTTCTGCTGGCCCTGTGCCAGTTCCTCTGCCCGCTTGTTTTTTTCACCGACCTGACACGGAACCCCTATTTCACGCAGATAGTCCTGCTGAACGTTTTTGTCCTGGCGGCGCTGGCCCTATGGGCTTTCCGTCGGGAGCCTGCCGCGCGGCTTGCCGCGCCCGATGTCCCGTTTCTTGCCTGGATTACCGTTTGCGCGCTCAGCCTGTTTGCCGCATGGTGGGGGAACAGCGCGTTTTTCCGCCCGTCGATACTGCGCGAAGGGCTTAGAAATCTGGGTTTTATAATCGTCAATTGCGCCGCCGTGTATTTTCTGGCGCGTCTTGTGCGATGGGAGGACAGGCCGTTTGATAAAAAATTAGGCGGCGTTTACGCGCTGATACTATGGGGCGCGTTGTGGGCCGTCTATCCTGACATGCGAGCTTCGGTGTCGCCGGGCGGCATTCTTGACAGGATGCTCGACCCTTACGGCACCATTTTGTGGCTGGGCGCCGGCGTGGCGATTTTTGCGTTTTGGAAGACAGGCGCCGTCGGGGACTTTTTGCACCTGGCCCTGGCGGCCTCGGCGGTGTCGGCCGGTTACGGCATACTGCAGTTTTTCGGCGCGGAATGGATATGGCCGCGCATTCTTAACCCTTACGGTTCGCGCTCCGTGGCCACGTTCGGCAACCCAAACTTCCTGTCGTCCTATCTGGTGATGCTCCTGCCCCTGACGCTGGTTTATTACCTCCGCCAGGAAAAAACCGTCAGGCGCGTCTTCTATGCCGCGCTGTTTCTTCTGTTCGAGGCTTCGCTGCTGTGCAGCCTGACGCGTTCTTCCTGGCTGGGCGCGGGAATAGCGCTTCTGCTGCTGTTGCTTCTGCCGCGCTGCAGGGCGCTTTTGCTGTCGTCGCGCAAGGCTTTGCTGTGGCTCGCGCTTCCGGCGCTTCTTCTGGTGCTTTTGTGGCCTTCCAGTTCCATGGGGGACTATCATCCTACCGTAAGCCAGCGCGTTTCCGAGCTGAAGGGAGTGTCGTCGTCGGCCATGTCGTGGGACGGGCAGGTTTACGGGCCGTGGCACCAGCGGCTGCTTATCTGGAGTTCGTCGGCCGGCATGGGTTTTGAGTCACCGCTGCTGGGCCGCGGCTGCGGCCTGCTTGAATTGTTCTATCCGTTTTATCAGGGGCCGTACCTGCACGCCTACAAAGGCGCGCGCCTGCTGCGCACTCACGCCAATAACGCCCACAACGAAATCATCGAGCATTTTTCGCAGACCGGCATACTGGGCCTTGGCCTGTATGCGTGGCTGATATGCGCGCTTTTCGCGGCCGCCTGGAAGTTCTCCTCCACGGCTGGGCAGCAGGACGACAGGGCGGTGCTGGTCTGGGTTCTGGCCTGCGGCCTGGCCGGCATGCTGGCCGATAACATGCTGAACGTTTCAATTCATTTCGCGGTGCCAGCGTTTCTGTTCTGGTGGATGTCAGGGACCGTCGCAGGCGCGGGACAGAAACCCGGCGGAAGGGAATTCCGGCCAGGACGTCGGGCGGCACTGGCGCTTTCCGCGGTTTTTCTGCTTGGGTGCGCCGTGTGGTACGCGCAATGGATGCGCGAGGTCCGCTACTTCCGGGGCTTCAAGCTCCTGCGCGGCAATGAAAACGCCGCCGCAATCCGAGAACTGGAAAAATCGGACTGGTGGGGCCGGGAAGTCAATTCCTCCTACGAACGCGCCATTGCCTATCTGAAGTCAGGCGACACGGACAGGGCCGCACAGGGGTACCGCGACGCGATGACGGCCAATGCCGGTTACGATGAGCTTTATCATAACCTGGGTGTGGCGCTGTCAGGCAAGCCGGAGTCGCAGGCGGAGGCGATAGCCGCGCTGGAGACGGCGGAATGGATAAACCCGCTGAACAAGGCGACGCATATCGCTCTCTCCGAACTTTATCTGCGGGATGAAAACGCTTCAAGAACAAAAGCCCTGGCCCATATGCGGCGCGCGCTGAATATTTTCCCTAATGACCTCGGTTTCAGGAACAAGCTGGCTTATCTTTATGCCAAATCCGGCGACTATAAAAGCGCGGCGGCCGAGTTTAAAACAGGCCTGGAACTGAATCCGTTCGACCAGACGCTTTACGGCAATTATCTCCGCGCCCTGGCGGATATGAAAGAGCGTCCCGGCGATTTCGCCGGTTTTATAAACCGGATACAGCGGGCCAGGGACCTGCTGGTGGCGCAGCCTCAGTCCTCGGCTACGGCGGCGGAACTGTCGGCGCTATACCGCGATTTCCCCAATAACCCGCATGTGCGCGTTTTGGCCGCTCGCCTATATTTTGTTCAAAAGCGCTACGACAAGGCTATGGAAATTCTGAACGCTTTGCTGCATGAGGAGCCGGATAACCTTAACGCCCTTTTCGCCCTGGCTACCGTATGCGAAGGAAAAGGCGATTCGGTTTGTGCCAGGTCGGCGTTGCAACACGTCCTCGCTGTAGACCCCGGGAATGAAAGCGCTGTCGGCAGACTGAGGAGTCTGCGTCCCTGACACCGCATCTGTAGCCATTAATAGACACATTTATTGCTATAATACGGGCATGAGGCCTGTATTGCCGGCTGGCTGCTGCCTGTTCGCGCTGCTTATGCAGCCGTTTTTTTGCGTTTCCACGGCGCATTCCGCTCAATACAGCAGGCAGATGTCCAAGGCCCTTAACCTTTACAAAGCGGGTGAAACCACCGCCGCCATGGACGTGTTCCTGGAGGTGGTGTCGGAAAGCGATTCTCCGGAAGAGCGCGCTTTGGCCAATTCCTATCTGAATAAAATAAGCCTTGATGTCAGCAAGCCGGACGCCCCGGACACCGGTCTGCTTGAGCCTATGGACGCATTTTCATCCGGAGTGGAAGACGCCTACAGGCTGAACAAGAAGAAAGAGGCTGGCGGTAAATTCTCCACTCCCGTGGGGCTGTCGTCTACAGAAGCCGAGAAGGATGCTTTGCACCGCGCCGCCATCCAGACCATCCGCACCAATATCGAACGTACTC
>JAAYTX010000004.1 GCA_012523635.1 Elusimicrobiota bacterium | reverse complement strand
CACCTGTTCGCTTTTTACAGGGCAAAAGCCACCTTCTTCATGCTGGGCGATTCGCTGCAAGTGTTCCCGGACCTGGCGCGCGAAGTGTCCGCGGAGGGGCATCAGCTGGCCAACCATACCTGGACGCACACTAATTTTTACAACGTCTACGACCCGGACAAGCTTACGGCGGAAATCCTGAAGACCTACGCCCAGATTGACCTGCTGACCGGCAAAAAAACCCATTTCGTGAGAATACCTTATGGCGTATCCAAACAGTGGGCCAAGGAATGCGCCGCCAAGGCCGAGCATCTGCTGGTGAATTGGACTTACGGCGTGGATACCCGTCTGGAAAAGACGCAGGAGGAAATGCTGGCGGGATATTCGGCCCATCTCAGGCCGGGCGCCATTTTCCTGTTCCACGACGGCGGAAATCAGAAGCCCAAAACCGTCTGGGTGGTGGAGCGTCTTCTTGAGGAGTGCCGCAGGCGCGGCCTGAAGCCGGTCACGCTGGACACCATGTTCGGGGTGGACCATTCCCGCTTCCCGCGCCCGGCAGTGGTTGCGCCGCTGCCGGATAAAGGCGCCTCGCCCCGCCGCTCAATGTGATAGAATGACAAAGACTTT
Source organism: Elusimicrobiota bacterium (assembly GCA_012523635.1). Lineage (GTDB taxonomy): Bacteria > Elusimicrobiota > Elusimicrobia > Elusimicrobiales > Elusimicrobiaceae > JAAYTX01. Next base: position 6,507 of record JAAYTX010000004.1, on the reverse strand, counting down.
TGCCGGGATGCTGGAACTGGTAGACAGGATGGTCTCAAAAACCATTGCTCCACAAGGGCGTGTGGGTTCGAGTCCCACTCCCGGCACATATATTCCAACCGGCCGCTTACCCTTTATTTCATGCACGCGCCGCACTCGCGGCCCGGATTGCTGCAAAATACAGGTGCCATCGTGAAAAGCATATATTCGAAAGTTTACAAAGACATCATCGCCCGCATGAAACGCGCGCGCAAGGAGGCCGGCCTAACGCAGAAGGATGTGGCCGACAAGCTGCGCGTCACGCAGCCGTATATCTCCAAAATCGAGGCATGCCAGCTGCGCGTGGACGTCGTGCAGCTGAAGAAATTCGCCGAGCTGTACGGCAAGACGCTTGCCTATCTGCTTAACGATGCCGGAAGTTCCCTCGCGCTGGCCGAGGAGCCCTCAGGGTATTCCGCCGCCGCTCCCGGCGCGGTCCCGATCCAGAATTCTCTTGAGTCGCTTAATTTCGCGGTGCGCGACCCGCTCAACACCGTCATAGGCCTGTCCGAACTGCTGCTTAAGACGGAACTGAACCAGGAACAGAAACGTTTCGTGAAGGATATCGGTGCCTCTTCTGACGAATTGCTGCGGCAGGTCAAGGAAATAGTGGACAGCTCGGCGATGGCGGCTTCCGGCGCGCCCGGAACCCGCCGCGATTTTGATTTGCGGGAGACGGTCGAACAGGCCGTACGTTCCTCCCAGTCCCGGGTTTCCGCTGCGGAAATAGAAGTGCTTTGCTGCGTGGACCCGGACATACCGCGACGCGTGGTCGGCGACCAGTACGGGGTGCGCGGGGCCGTGTACAGCCTGTTCGCCGCGGCGCTTGACGCCGCCCAGGAAGGGGAGACCGTTTCAATTACCGTCGAGCAGGCCGACGAGGCCGCCGGGCTTTCGCGCGCCCAGGAGGGCCAGCCGCTGCAGCTGCAGTTTGTGATACGCGTAGCCGGGCCAAGGCGTCATGTCGCGGAACAGCCGCGCGGAGTCGCGCTTGCCCGTGTGCTGGTGGAAAAAATGGGCGGGGTATTCTGGGCGGACTCGGCCACCGAAAGCGGCTGCGAGTTCCGCTTCAGCCTGTCTTTTGATTCAGCCGCCGCTTCGGAGCCCTCGCCACAGAGCATGGCTTTCAAGGGCCGTTTCGCGCTTCTGTTGTGCGCGGACCGGGAGCACCGCAGGATTTTTTCGGCGCTTTGCGCGGCCTGGGGCTTTGGTGTTGAGCATGCCGACAGCCTGGCCTCCTGCGAATCCCTTGCCGCTTCCCATACGCCCGACCTTCTGCTGGCCGACCTGCTTTCCGACCCTCAGCCGCTGGCGGCCTGCGAAAAGGTGAGGCGTTGCGCGGCGCTTAAGCCGGCCAAAATAATTTATCTGGTGCAGCCTTCCCTGGAGTTGAAGGCCGAGAAAGGGGAGTCTGTCCTGTACGGGCCTGCCTGCCAGAACACACTGTTCGAGTCGGTTCAGTCGCTGTTGTCCCCGGCTAAAACCGCCAGGCAGAATGAGGCGCCCTGCAAAGGGAAGCTCCTGCTTGCCGAAGACAACAGCGTCACCGCGAAGCTGATAAAGTACATGGTGCAGGAAAACGGCTGTTCGCTGGACGTGGTTGCCCGCGGCGAGGAGGCCGTGAAGGCCGATTCCGAGAAAAAATACGATCTCATCATCATGGACCTGCGCCTTCCCGGCATTGACGGCTGCGAGGCGGCTTCCAAAATACTCCAGTCCCGGGCCTCGTCCGGCAGAAAGCCGGTCCCGATAATAGGCATTTCTGCCGACGACAGCAGGCAGGCCCATTCTTCCGCGATAAACAGCGGCATGGCGGCCTTCATCGCAAAGCCGCTGCACTTCGCGGTTCTTTCGGGCCTGCTGCGCCGACACCTGCAGAAAAGCAAGGCCTGAGCAGCGGCCTATAGTCCCGCTTATGAGCTCCCGCGCGCGCCAGACCATTTCTTCCCTCGGGGAGTCGGCGTTGCTGGACCGCATACGCGCCGGAGCCCAGTCCGGCATAGGCGGGCGGGTGCTGTTGGGGCCCGGCGACGACTGCGCCGTAGTAAGTTTCCCTAAAGACAGGCTTCTTTTGGCCACCACTGACGAGATGGTCGAGGGGACGCATTTCCTGGACCCGCTGTACCACGCGGCTCCGCTGGCGGCCAAGCTGCTGCGCATAAATCTCAGCGACATCGCCGCTATGGGTTCGGCCAAGCCGCTGTTTATCCTGTGTTCGGCGGCCCTGCCCGCGACAGTTCCCCAAAGCTGGATGCGGGAGTTCATGAAATCCCTGGCGCGGGAGTGCCGCCTTTTCTCAGTGCCGCTGGCCGGCGGCAACCTCGCGCGCTCCGAAAAGTTCCATCTTTCAATCACCGTGATCGGCACGGCCGGGAAGGGGCGCGTAATAACGCGCTCAGGCGGCAAGCCGGGGGACCTCATATTCGCGCTTGGCGCGCTGGGCACGGCCAGGGCGGGTTTTGAGCTGTATTACGGGCCGTCTAAACGCGTGCAAGGCGGGTTTCGCGCGCCGCTGGTTTCGGCTTTCTGGAAGCCGGAGCCGATGCTGAAGCAGGGCGCGGCGCTGTCCTCAAAGGGTCTTGCCAGCGCCATGCTGGATAATTCCGACGGCCTTTATAAAAGCGTCCTCTTTCTGGCGCAGGCAAGCGGTTGCGGGGCCGATATAAGCTTCGGCCCGGAAAGCTGCGCGCCGGCGCTGAAAGCCTATTGCGCCGCGACGCGCAAAGACTGGCGGAGCTATGTGCTGGGCGGCGGCGAGGATTACGGCCTGGTTTTTACAGTGCCGCCGTCGCGCGAAAAGAAACTCAGAACGGCTTTTCCGGGCGCAAAGCTTGTGGGCAGGCTTGTGTCCGGGCGGAAAGTGAGTACTGGCGGCATCAGGGCCAATCCATATGAACATTTTTAAATCGTCTTCCGCGGCTGACACCGGGCGGCTGGCCGGCTGTCTGGCAAGGTCGGGTGCGCGCGGCTCCATAATATTCCTTTCCGGCCCCATAGGCAGCGGCAAGACGGTGTTCGTGCAGGGTTTGGCGCGCGCGCTTGGCCTGTCCGACATTCCGTCCAGCGCCAGTTTCGCCATAGCGCGCAGTTACCGCGGGGCCGGCGCCAGCCTGTATCATTTTGATTTGTTCCGACTTAAAGCCGACGAGATGCGCGAATGCGGCTATGAGGAAGCCTTGCAGGACGCCGACGGCGTCATAGCCGTGGAATGGCCCGCCCCGGCCCTTGAATATTTCCCGCAGGACAGGCTGGAACTGGATTTCGAGCTTCTGCCGGACGGAGGCCGCAGGATAAGGGCCCGCGCCGGCGGGGCGCAGTCCTCGCAACTGCTTGAAAAGGCGGCACGCTTATGGCTGAAAAAAACGAAATAACACTTGTTGCCGACACTTCCGGCGACCCGCTTAAAATGGCCCTCGCCGTCCCCGGCGTCAAGATACTGTTCCGCCAAGGCTCCGGCAGGAGGCAGGAAGAGCTTTTGCTGAAGTATCTGGACTCAATGCTGGCTGTTTCCCGGCTGAAGCTGGAAGATATCGGCCGGGTGGTGGTGGTGCGCGGCCCGGGACGCTTTACCGGAATACGGATAGGGCTTACTCTGGCGTCCGTGCTGAAAAAACTGTCCGGCGCGCGCGCCTGCGGCGTCACGGTGTTTGAGGCCCTGGCGTTTCAGCTGATGGGTGAAAAATGCTGGCGCCAATGGCTGTCGAAAAATCCCGGCGGCAGGCTTGCCATAGTGGTGCATGCGTTCAGGGATGAGTATTTTGCGGCCGTTTTTAAGCCCGGCTTCCGGCAGGACGGGCCTGAAGGGTGGTTTTCGCGCCCGCAATTGCTGGATTTCCTGCGGCGCGAAAAGAAGCGTTCCCCGCTTTTATGCGCGGGAAGCGCCGATAAGGGCGCGCCGCTTTCTACGGTGCTGGACGAAGGGGAATTCGAGCTGGCCCCTCACCGCAAATCCATTCTTTCGGCATCAACGCTGATAAAAATGAAGGGACGCGCCAGCCTGGAGCCGCTGTATCTCAAGCCTGCGAAATACGAGCTTTTATGAGGATTGTCCGCCGTGCAGTGGCGGGAGACGCGCCGGCGCTGGCGAGAATAGAATCGGACAGCCCGTCCGCCGCAGGCTGGGGCCTGGCCGGGTTTGAGTCAGAGTTCCGGCAGGAGCGCGCGCTTACGCTGGTTTTGGAGGAGGACGGCTCGGTAGCCGCTTTCGCCTGCGCGCGTTTTTTGCCGCCGGAGGGCCAGCTTCTCAACATGGCATGCGAGCCTCAGTCGCGCCGCAGGGGCGTGGCGACGCTTCTGCTTAACGCGCTTTTCCCGGCGCTTGAATCGCACGGGTGCGACGTCGTGACGCTGGAAGTCCGCGCCTCAAACATCGCGGCTTTGGGGTGCTACGGGAAGGCCGGTTTTCGCATTGTGGGCAGACGGCCAAAGTTCTATAATGGGACCGAAGACGCCATCTTAATGGATGCCCGCCTGAACCATGAAAAATAAACATTTTTTCCTTCTTAAAACGGCGCTCGCCGCCCTGTTGCTGGCGGCCTGCGCCCCGCAGGCCGGCGCTGTGGACAAGGACGCGGCCCTTCACTTCATGCAGGGGCTGCTTTACGAAAACAGCGGAAAGGACGCCGAAGCTTTTTCAGAGTACAAGAAAGCGCTCGTCTATGACAAAAACGCCGTTTACATCTATGGCCATGCCGCGCGCGCGGCCCTCCGTTCCGGCGATTACGAGGAGGCGCTTTCCTGGTGCGAAAAGCTTGTAAAGGCCGAGCCCGCCAAGGCGGAAAATTGGACCCTTCTTGGCGGCATAAACTGGGCGGGGCGCAACCAGTCGGCCGCGCGCCGCGCCTATGACAAGGCGTTGGAGCTTGACCCGGACAATGCGGACGCGCTGTATCAGTCCGCGAGCATGCTCAGCATGCTGGACCCCGACAAAAGCGCCGAATATCTCAACCGGCTGATAAAGCTGAACCCGCCTAACGTCCCCGAAGTGCACTACAAGCTGGCGCTTGTATGTTACAAGCTTGGGAAATATGACGACGCCGTGCGCAACCTTCAGCGGGCCGTGGAGCTGGCCCCGGATTATATGGAAGCGCGATACATGCTGGCGCAGTTTTACGAGTCGCGCGGCAGCACCGAAAGCGCGCTTGGCGTCTACCTCCAGGCCGCGGACCGGGACCCCAACAATCCCGCCGTGCTGTCCCACATAGGCGGAATGCTGATGTCTTCCGGGAAGGACGCCGAGGCCCAGGTATATTTTGAAAAGGCGCGCGCTGCCGACAAGGGCAACCACGAGGCGAATTTCGGACTGGCCCTCCTGGCTGAAAAGCGCGGGGATTATCTTGGAGTGGCCACATACCTGCGCGGCAGCGACACCTATGCGCGCGACCCCGGACTTTGGGTGCGGGCCAGTTACTATCTTTCCCGTTCCGGAGCCTTGTCCGAGGCCGTCTCGAACCTGGCGCAGGCTCATCTGAAGTGGCCCGAGAATCCGGAGATAACCTATTTTTACGCGCTGGGCCTTCAGGATACCGGCAAGACCGCCGAGGCGCTGGAACTGCTCAGGGATTTGCAGAAAAAGCAGCCGGATTTCCGCGATGCCAAGCTTCAATACGCGGTGGTCAGCGAAAGGGCCGGCAAGGTGCAGGAAGCGGAGCGCGTGTTCCGCGAACTGCTGGAGAAAAAGCCAGACGACGCTTTTACCCTCAATTATCTGGGTTATATGCTGGCCGACAGGAGCTTGAAGCTGGAAGAGGCGCGCATGTTGATAGCCAAGGCTGTCGCGCTGGAACCCGACAATGGCGCATTCATTGATTCGCTGGGCTGGGTGGAGTTCAAGCTGGGGCACGCGGACAGGGCGCTTCCGCTTTTGCGGCGCGCCGGCGCCATGGAGAATTCCGACCCGTCGGTCTGGGAGCATCTGGGCGAGGCCTTCGCCGCGCAGGGGCGAAACGGCGACGCCTGGTTCTGCTACCGCATCTCGCTGAATCTCCAGTTTTCGTCCCGGCTTTCCAAGAAAGCCGCAGCGCTGGAGAAAAAAATCCCCGACGAAGAAATGCCGCGGCTGTATGCCCGCTATCTGCAGGCGCGGTACGGCGGCTACGACAGCTTTTCAGCGCTCTGCAAAATCACAGTGAAGGCCGGGCTGCGCGAATTTTATCTGGACGGTCTTCTGCGCTATAAAGCCGGCGGCGGGGTGTGGCTGGACTTTATGGGGCCGATGTTCACTCCCGTTTGGACGCTGCGCCTGCTGAAAGACGGCGGCGCTGACAAGTTCGAGATAGGGGACCCGGATTTCATGCCTGAACCGGCTGAAGACCTGCGGCCTTTCGCCCAGTCGGTGCTGGCCCTGCTTGGACAGTATTTTGACGGGGATTACCAGTCCGGCGCGCCGTGGAAGCTGTCCGGCCGGAAGCTTGAGCGCGGCGGGGAGCAGGTTTCCCTGGGCGGGGACGACAAGGCCTCTATCGAAACCATGCTCGCTCCGGGGGCAGT
>JAAYTX010000019.1 GCA_012523635.1 Elusimicrobiota bacterium | reverse complement strand
GCGGACAGCGACTTCCGCATCATGGCACCGCCGCCGTAAGCCATGCCCTCCGCGTAGTAGTTATCGCCTCCTCCCAGCCGCAGCGAGGGCGGCACTGAGCGCGCTTCGCCGCCGCGAACAGTCTGCCAGAGGCTCGCCAGCAACCCTTTCTTCACCGGGAACGACATTCCCGGAGTATCAAAAAACGGCATATTAAGCATTCCAGGGCCGCCGTTAGCCTGGTACAGCGCATCAAGCCACGAGGCTTCTGCAGACGCATAATACTCAAGCGACCTGTCGTACACCTTGACAAGCGCTTCGCCCTGCACAGGTCGGCCCTGGCTGTCCTTTACTGTCAGCAGCCAGTTCGCCTGCGAACCGGGCTCCTGCGTCTTGGGAGCGTCCAGCGAAACGGAAAGGTCCTTCTCCGGCCTGGGCACGTCCACCAGTTCCTGGCCGGAATAGATTTTGAAGTCCGAAGCGCCGAACCAGCGCACCGCAAAACCGCCGACATGTTCGCGCTCCACCGGTATTTCCAGTACGCGCAGGCCGCCTTTGGCAAACACCTGCCTTCCCAGCAGGAAGTTCCCAGCCCAGATTTCGGCGTACAACGCGCCCTTAAGTTCCGAAGACCCGGCCAAAACTCGCGCGGTCTCGCCCACCTGGCAGGTTTTCTGTTCCGACATGGCAACCGAAGGAATTGGCAGTTTCGGCTCATTTCCGGCGCTTAACACGATAAGGGACTGTTCGGATACGCCGCCCCAGATATCATCCGCCTTGAGCTGAAGCCTGTAAATACCTTCCGGGAGATTTTTCAGCCGGACGTGCTCGGCCCCGACATCGCTGAACAGGAAGTCGCCGGACTGTACTTTCGCGCCGTCTGGAACGTCGAGGAACGCCTCCTCCAGCCGTTGTGCCGCCTGCGGCTGACCGCCCCAGCCGAAGCCGCCGCCAGAGGCGTATACCCCGTCGTCTTTCAGGACAGGCTCCAGCCTGTAAAGCGCGTAACTGCCGCGCCCCAGCACCTGCGTATCGTTGAGGTTCATCAGCCTCACCGCTATGTCATAGGAAGCCCAGGGCCTGGCGAAACCCGCCGGCAGGTCCACCTTGAACATGTAGGCTCTGGCCCCTGCCTGATAGGTTTTGGAATCAGTTATGGTGCGCCCCCCCGCGTCATGCGCCTGCGCCTCCACTATAAACGACGAAGGCTCTTTTTCAAAAGCTCCGGGTTCCGGGGCAGGCTTGAACTCTATGGAGAAATTGCCGTCCTGGTCCGTCTGCACGGAGCCGGAGGCCACCTCGGCCTTAGGCGAATCCGGCCTGAACCAGAACGCCCACCAGGCGTACCACGGCATATAGCGACGGCGGTATATCTGGTAGGAAACCTTAGCCTGCGGCACCGGCCCTCCGAAATAATAGCTTGCTTTGCCCCGCACCACGGCTTTGCGGCCGTATCGCCAGGCGTCTTTGGCTTCCCCTAGTTTCAGTTCGAACTCCGGCCTTTTGTACTCCTCGACCGCAAAACCCTGCGATGATTCAAACTCCGCGCCATATGCGTCGGCCACCGCGCGAAGGGTGTAGCCGCCAAGCAGGCGCCCCTGCGGTATTTTAAAGCTTCCTGAAACGCTGCCCATGCCGTTGGTCTTGAGCGTCAGGACGCCGAACTCCTGGTAATTGGCGTCGTGCGCGGAAACACGCACCTGAAGCGGCGTGGACTGCACAGCAAAACCGTCGGCGGTGCGGCGCAGGACAGTGGCCTTGAACGAAACTTCCTGCCCCGGCCTGTACACCGGCCTGTCTGTCTCCAGATAAAGCTCAAGCGGAGCGGGAACCGAATAGGAGAAACCGCCCTCCTGCCCCCAATAGGCAAGGCTTTTGCCGCGTTCGGCAAGCGGCGCAAGCCTGTAATTTGAGGAAGCGGGATAAGCCAGCGTAAAAAGCGAACGCAGGCTGGCCATGCCGTACTTGTCAGTCGCGGCGGTCAGCTTCTGGCGGCGCGAAAAATCCTGGTCGTAGAAAGCGCTTATGTTGGCGCCCTGCACAGGGGCGCCGCTGAGAGCATCAACCGCGTACAGGTGGAAACCGTCTGCGGAAACGCCGCGGCCGCCCAGTTCCGGGGCAAAGAAGAACTCGCCAGGCCTGGCCCTGAACCCCGCGCTTCCCAGCAGGAACAAATCGGTGCAGTTGACAATGCCTGCGCTGATGAAAGAGGAACCCGGACGGAAGGAATCGTCGTCCGACACTATGGCGACATAAAGGCCGCGCTCAAGGCCTGCGGCGTCCACATCCTGCCGTATGGCTACATACTGCGCCGGATAGGCCGGAGACACTTTCCACTCCCTGTCGGCCTTGCGGGCCAGAAAACCGTCCTGGACAGCTTTGCTGTCCAGTCCAAGCAGATAATAATAATCCCGTTCCGCCCCGCGACGGGAAAGGCGCAGCAGCTCCTGAGGAGTGGTCTTGTAAAGCCTGCAGTAAACCGAATCCATATTCCGCACGTTTATCGAAAACGCGTTGCCCCCCCCGGGAGGAGTGTTGTGGGCTGTGATGGAAAGCGAGGGCATCTCTATCCTGGCCTTCAGGCGTTCGCACTTGGCCGCCCCGGGAGTGCCGTGCCACAGCGAGGCCGCCCGCTTGCAAAGCTGCACCGCAGCCGCGTAATCCCCGTCCTGTTCCAGGAAATCGGCGGCATGATAGGCCGCCTCCGCGCGTGTTTCCGGCAGCGTGAAAACTTCGGTCCAGCGGGCCAGCACCGTCCCGGCTTTCAGGCGCAAAGACTTCATGTCCTCGGGAAGCTTGAACCTGTCCTGATGCTCGAAGGGCAGCAGAAGGCGCCTGATGCGCCACAGTTCCGCCGCTTTGCGGCGCTCTTTGTGGACGTTCGCGCCGGAGGCTTCGGTCATCAGCAGGGCCGCCACATGGGCCGGCGGCATGGAGAAATCCAGACGCCCGGGATATTGCGACACCACAAAAGGGGCCGCGTCTGGCAGCGCGTCCCCGGCCGGGGCCTGCGTCAGCAGATAATCTGACCAGGAATAGACCAGAAAATCCAGCAGAGTGGGTATATCCTCTTCCGGCTCGCCTTTCTTCATGAAATAGGACTCGCTTGCCAGAGAAACCCTGGATAACTCCCCGCGAAGCGGCCACAAAAGCTGGTAGGCGGCCTGTATGCGCTCATGCCACTGCGCGGCGGACCAGCGCGTCACGTCAGAGGCGGAATCCTGTCTGTCCGCAGGCATGGCGCGGCCGTACTGCCGTAGATACTGGCGGAACAGCTCGGCGCGCAACAGAAGAAAACGCGCCTGCCACAGCCTGTCATTGGGAAGCGGCTCTTCCAGCAGGCGCTGGGCGGCTTCGGCATACGCGAAGGAAAGGGCCTTGCTCTGCACGGCACGGTAAACAGCGCGCAGCTTGTCGTCGCCAACCGAACCCTTTGCGGCAACCTCGTAAGCCTGGGCGGCCTTGTCAAAACGGCCCTTGTCAAAGAGGCTGTCGGCCTCGGACAGGCCGGAAGCCAGAGCGTTATGCGCAATAGAGCAGACAAAAAACAGGGCGGACAACAGTATGTTCTTCATTTCTTAATCCCTTGGACAGGCAGTTGTTAAAGAAATTTTCCCCAGCGGTTTCTATCTTAGCAAAAAGCCCCCGGGCGGGCACTGCCGTCCTTTTAGTACTATATGGCGTTATGAAAAAGAACAGCCTGTCCACATTGCTGCCCGCGCTGTGCGCACTACTGCTCGCAGGCTGCGCGCCAGCCCCTAAAAACGCGGAGGCGGCCCGTTCCGGCCCTATAGTCTGCTTCGGAGACAGCGTAACCGCCGGGCTGGGAGTGGAGACCTCGCAGGCATACCCGGCGCTGCTTGCACAGCTGACAGGGCGACGGGTAGTAAACGCAGGAGTCAGCGGCGACACCACCGAAGACGCGCTTGCAAGGCTGGGAAATGACGTACTGGCGCTGAGGCCTGGGCTTGTCGTAATAGAAATCGGCGGCAACGATTACCTCAAGCAGGTCCCGTTTGAGCAGACCAAACGCAATATAGACGATATCATCGGCCGCATACAGGCGTCGGGAGCGATGGCCGCGGTGGTGGACCCGGGAGGCGCGGTGCTGCTGCGCAACTACAGCGCGGCGTTCCAGGAGATAACAGACAGGCGCGAAGCCCTGTTTTTGAAGCACCTGCTGGGGGACGTGCTGTCCAGGCCTTCGCTGAAAACCGACCCGATACACCCCAACAACGCCGGACATAAAAAACTGGCGGACGGCATTTACGCCGGGATAAAAAAATATCTGAAATAAGACTGGTGATTCGGGAGACAATATTTCCTAGAATTGAGGGAGGCCGAAATTATGCACAAGGGTTACTCTCTCGTTGACGGCAAGCCGGCGGAAAGCGCGGAAGCGGATTCGCCAATAGAACTTTATTCAAACCCGACCCCCGAGGAAAAAGCGGCACTGGTGTCCCGCTACGGCCTGGACGAGCACACCCTGAACTCGGCGCTGGACCCGGACGAACCCGCCCGGCTTGAATTCGAGCAGGACCATGTGGCCGTCATCTTCAACCGCCCGAAAAACTACTCCGCCAAGGACCATTTCCTCTTCAAAGTTTCATCGGTAGGCCTGTTCCTGTTCAAGACAAAGCTCGTCATAGTGATGTCCGACGACATCCCGATGTTCACCGGCAAGATGTTCCGCAAAAGTTCAAACCTGCAGGAACTGTTTCTGAAGCAGATATACGCCTCCATCTACCATTTCCTCGAACACCTGCGCGTCATCAACATGATTTCGGACGAGTTGGAGACGCAGATAAACATCTCCATGGAGAACAAGAGCCTCCTCAACCTCTTCAGCCTGGAAAAGAGCCTTGTCTATTACGTCAACGCCATCAATTCAAACGGCATAGTGTTCGAAAAGCTGCGCAGCTCCAACGCCAAGATAGGCTTTTCGCAGGAATGCATGGAACTGCTGGAAGACATCATCATCGAAAACCAGCAGTGCGCCAAGCAGGCCGAAATCTACGCCAACATTCTGACCGGCCTGATGGACGCCCGCGCCTCCATAGTCAACAACAACCTGAACCTTTTGATGAAGACGCTTACCATCATCACCCTGCTGATAATGGTGCCTACTCTGGTGGTGAGCATCTTCTCGATGAACGTGCAAATCCCCCTCCAGGGGCATCCGTACGCCTTCTGGATAATACTCATGTTTGCCATAGCCCCGGTGCTGGTGATAATGCTGCTCTGGCGCAAGAAGCGCTGGTAACCTTCCGCTTGCCCGCATAAATGAAAAGCCGGCCCGAAAAGGGGCCGGCTTTTTAACTGGAAGAAAAACTTCAGGCTATGCCAAGCGCAGCAGCGCCTTCCGAAAGCACTTTTTCCAGTTGCGCCTCACCCCTGAAGCTTTCAGCATAAAGCTTGACCACTGGCTCCGTGCCGGAAAGACGGGCCAGCAGCCAGGAATCCTCAAGATAGACCTTTATGCCGTCGGAATCGCGCAGGCGCGTCACTTTCTCGCCGGCTATTGACCGCACATCAAGCGCGGAAGCCTTCAGGCCCTTTATCTTGCTCCGGGCCTCCTCGCTGACGGGCGTGTCCACCCGGCGGTAGGAAGGCTCGCCATGTAGCGCCGCCAAATCCCTGTACAGTTGCGAGAGGTCGCGGCCGCTTACTGCCATCACTTCGGCCAACAGCAGTACGGCCAGTATGCCGTCCTTCTCCGGCGTCCAGCCGTAAAGAGACAGCCCCGCGCTTTCCTCGCCCGCAAGCGCGTAGCGGCCGCCGCGTATGCCGTCGACGAAATACTTGAAGCCCACGTCCACTTCGTCTATTTTGCGCCCGGCGGCGGCGCAAATCCTGTCCAGCAGGTGGGTGGTGCCTATGGTGCGCCCCGCGCCCAGCCCCGCAGGCCACTGCGGCCTGTGCGAGAACAGATAATCAAGCGCTATGGAAAGCGCGTGGTTTGGGTGCACAAGCCCGGCGTCGCGGGTGGCCGCGCCGAAGCGGTCCGCGTCCGGGTCGGAAGCCCCGGCAAAGTCGTATTTTCCGTCGTCAAGCAGGGCCAAAAGCGGCTTCAAAGGATATTTGGACGAGGGGTCCATCCTTATCTTCATGTCATGGTCCAGCGGGATGAAACCGAAAGTGGGGTCGCAGGTCTTGTCCACCACCTTCAGCTTGCTCAGGCCGTATTCCTGCGCCAGCGCCAGGTAATATTCCACCGACGACCCGCCAAGCGCGTGCACGCCAATGCGCAGGCCGGAATTTTTAAGCGCGTCGAAATTTATCATGCGGCCCAGCGCCTTCACATAAGGCCCCACCAGATCGCGCTCTGACAGCAGACCCTGTTCCCGCGCCTTTTTAAGCGTGGTTTTCTTGATTAGCCCGGGCTCTTTCAGGAATTCGTTGGCATAGCGCTCTATGCGGGAGGTAAGCTCGGACCCGGCAGGGCCGCCGTGCCCTGGATTATATTTAAGGCCCATATCGTCGGGCGGGTTATGCGAGGCCGTGCCGTTGAGCGACGCGCAGGCTCTGCCGCTTATTATTTCGTGCGAGAAAACAGGCGTCGGAAGGGGTTTCCTGGCGAGGCAGACATTCAGCCCGTTGCCCGCCAACACTTCCGCGCACAGCTCCGCCGTGGCGCGGGACATCAGGCGCGTGTCGCCGCCCACAAGTATTTCGCCCTTTATACCGTCCTCTGTATGCAGGCGGGCTACGGCCTGCGCGATAGCGCGGGCATGTCCGGCGGAGAAGCCGGCCCCGAGTTTGCCCCTGTGCCCGGAGGTGCCGAATTTAACGGGGGAAAGCGCATCGCCCGACTCCCAGAAAGCCTGTTCCATCTTGTACACGTTGATTACCTTATCGGAAAGCACGCCAGGCGCGTCTTGCATAAACATCCCCCTGCGAGAAGTTGTGGCCGGCCCTGCGGCCCGCTGATATTGTGCAAAAACACGCCACCGCGCACAAGCGTCAAGCGGCGCTGTTTCCGCCCCGCCCCGGTTTGAGCTATACTTACTGTCGCGCGGAAACGGCGCGGCAGCAAAGCCAGATTTGAGCTTTAAGAGCAAAGGAGCGCACATGGCAGCCAACAACGAGCCGGAAAAGATAATTTTCTCGATGGTAGGGGTAAGCAAGAACTACAACAAGAAGCCGGTGCTGAAGGAAATATATCTTTCCTATTTCTACGGCGCGAAAATAGGCGTGCTGGGCCTCAACGGCTCGGGCAAATCCACGCTGCTGCGCATAATGGCTGGCGTGGACAAGGATTTCGACGGGCAGGCCGTGCTTTCACCCGGCTACAGCGTAGGCTATCTGGAACAGGAACCCAAGCTGGACGAAAACAACACCGTGCGCCAGGAAGTGGAGAAAGGCCTGCAGGAGACCGTGGACTCGCTGAACGAATATAACGCCATAAACGACAAGCTGGCCGAACCGATGTCAGAAGACGAGATGACCAAGCTGCTGGACAAGCAGGCCAAGGTGCAGGAGAAGCTGGACGCGCTGGACGCCTGGAACCTGGATTCCCGCCTTGAAATGGCCATGGACGCGCTGGGCTGCCCCGAAGGCGACACGCCGGTCAAGAACCTTTCCGGCGGCGAACGCCGCCGCGTGGCGCTGTGCCGCCTGCTGCTGTCCAAACCCGACATCCTGCTGCTGGACGAACCCACCAACCACCTGGACGCCGAATCCGTCGCGTGGCTTGAGTTCCACCTCAAACAGTACAAAGGCACTGTCATCGCCGTGACGCACGACAGGTATTTCCTGGACAACGTGGCGGGCTGGATACTGGAACTGGACAGAGGCCACGGCATACCATGGAAGGGCAATTACTCCTCATGGCTGGACCAGAAGAAAAAGCGCCTGGAAAACGAGGAGAAGGCGCAGACCGAACGGCAAAAGACCCTGGAGCGGGAACTGGAATGGATAGGCATGAGCCCCAAGGGCCGGCACGCCAAATCCAAGGCCCGCATAACAGCCTATGAAAAACTTTTGGAGCAGGAACCGGAAAAAGCCGCCGGGGAACTGGAAATCTACATCCCGCCGGGGCCGCGCCTGGGAAACCTGGTAATTGAAGCCAAAGACCTGGCCAAAGCTTTCGGCGACAGACTGCTCATGGATAACGTGAACTTCTCCCTGCCGCCCGGCGGCATAATAGGCGTGATAGGCCCCAACGGCGCTGGCAAAACCACGCTGTTCAAGATGATAACGGGCACGGAAAAACCCACCTCGGGCACCCTGCGCGTGGGCGAGACTGTGAAAATCTCCTACGCCAGCCAGGAGCGCAACCTGAACCCCGAACAGACGGTCTGGGAAGCCATTTCAGGCGGGCTGGACATGGTAAAGCTCGGCAAGCTGGAAGTGAACTCGCGCGCCTACTGCGCCCGCTTCAACTTCTCCGGGCAGGACCAGCAGAAGAAGGTGGGCCAGCTCTCGGGCGGGGAACGCAACCGCGTGCACCTGGCCATCACGCTCAAGGAAGGCGGCAACGTGGTTTTGCTGGACGAGCCGACCAACGACCTGGACGTGAATACCCTGCGTTCGCTTGAAGAAGCGCTGGACAATTTTGCCGGATGCGGCGTGGTGATAAGCCACGACCGCTGGTTCCTTGACCGCGTGGCCACGCATATACTGGCTTTCGAAAGCGACGGCACCATCCGCTGGTTCGACGGCAACTTTACCGAGTACGAGGAAGACCGCAAACAGCGCCTGGGAAAGGCGGCTGAAACCCCACACCGGCTCAAATACCGCAAATTAACACGATAGGCATGTATGCGACAGATAACCGCGCTATCTCATTGGTTTGCGAAAAATAAAACTTGGCTTACACTTGCGTTATATCTTATTTTGATATGCGCAATTTGGCATTGGTTTCCGCAACATCTTGCGGCTGTAGGAAGCATACTATCAGTACTTACAGTGATATTATGGAAAGTATTTGAAACTTACCTAGACACTCCGCTATTAATAATAGAAAGCGAACTAAAATCCCCAAACTTGGGATTTGAAAATGAAAAAATATTAAGTCGCTTAAAAGTCACAAATAACGGCGTTACAACTGCAAAAAACTGCATAATACGCATAGAAAACATATTCTGTAACGAGGTCCAGAATGGTTCTAACAACAATAAAGATATTGAATTTTTAGAACCGATGAATCTGCGCTGGGCAGGAACAGAAAAAGAACATGTCGATATATCCCCCAGATCCTATTACTACATCCCATTGCTATCTTATAGAAAATTTAACGGCCCCCCGAGACTAAACACCTACAATTCAGGGAAACACCCTTTCATAGGTAACCTCAAATTCACTATTACCGTATATCCTAATAACGCCAAACCAACTTTTAAGAACTTTAAATATTCTGATGCCCCTAGAATCACAATTGAAGAAATACTTTAGTTAAGATGGAGGTTTTTATGAAACTCAATCACGCGAAGTACATGAAGGCGGCCCTGGCCGAGGCGAAAAAAGGCCTGCGCGAGGGCGGCATACCAATCGGCGCGGTGCTGGTGAAAGACGGAAAGATTATCGGGCGCGGGCACAACCGGCGGGTACAGAAAAAATCCGCAATACTGCACGCCGAAATGGACTGCCTGGAAAACGCGGGGCGGCTGAAGGCCTCGGACTACGCAGAGTGCGCCATCTATTCCACGCTGTCCCCCTGCGACATGTGCACCGGGGCCATACTGCTCTACAAAATCCCCACGGTGGTGATAGGCGAGAACGAGACCTTCAAAGGCCCGGAAAGCTACTCTAAAAAGAAAGGCGTGAAGCTGATAAACCTGAACTCGCGCGAATGCAAGAAGCTAATGAAGGATTTCATCTCCGCCAAACCCGCGCTGTGGAACGAGGATATCGGCGTCTAGCTATTTCGCCGCTTCGGCCTGCGGGCCGAAAAGATACTTCAGTTCCTGCGAAACCGTAACGGGCGCTGTCTTTGACAGCGCCTGCGCCTTTTCATTGGGCATGATGAACCCGTCGGCATAGTAGGAGCGAAGCTGAGCACGCGCGGCCGCAAGCTGTTCCGGCTTTTTGTAGAACTCCATCATGGCATCCAGCTTGTTATAGCGCACGCCGATATAGGGTATGTCCGCAGCCTTCAGCGCAGCCCCGACGGAAGCTATGTTCTTTTTAGAATCATCCGCGAAGATGACGGAATCTGGGCGGTAACCGCTTTTAGCCATGAAAGCCAGCAGTATCCTGCCCTTGTCCTGAAGCTGGCCGAACACCGCCCCGCTTGAGCAGATTACCGGGCGCGCCCCTTCCCACGGCACGAAATCAAAGGTTTCGGGGAACGGCGAGGAGGCCGAAAAATCTATCCCGAAGTGGCGCATTTCGCCTATGGTATGCTCGGCCACCAGCACGTTGCGGCTGGTCTGCGCCATCATTTTCACGCCGCGATTCTGCAAGGCGCGTATCTGTTCGGTGAATCCGTCTTCCGTAAGCATGGACGGGGTGTTCAGCATCAGTATCACCGTCATCCAGGTGATGGCCCTTTCCTCGGCGACGAAACGCGCAGGGTCGCTTTTGGACAACGGCGTCAGGTAATTGTCGTACACGGCCCCGAACCACGGCTCGTTGCCCAGATAATAGGCGTGGTAAAGCAGCGTATTGTCTATATCGAAAATGACAAGCGGCTTTTTGCCCTCTTTAAGCTGCTTCGCGGCCTCTTCAAACACCGGGGCCAGTGTGGCGGACTCAATAATCCGCTGGGGCGCTGGAATGTTAGCGGCGCGCGCGGAAGCCGCGCAGGCCAGAAAAACCGAGGCGGCAAGCATGACGGCGAAATTTTTACGCAGGCGTTTCATAAAAACCTCCGGAATTTGCTTCGGAAAAGCTCAGGCGTTGACCGGCATGGAGCCGCTTGGCTCCACATAACCGCAAAGCACTTTGGCGGCCGCGCGCTGGAACTCGGCGCAATGGCTGAACGCGCACAGCCCGGCCTCAAGTTCAAAGCCAAGGCCAGAAAATATGAACGGGCTGCCGAAAGCCACAGCTACTGCGGATTTGCGCTCCCGGGACATGTGCCGCAACTGCTCCAACTGGCGCGGGTCTATATTTATGCTGCCGGAGAAGGCGCGCGGCCTGGAGAAAGAGGCCACCAGCAGTTTGTCGGCGGACGGTTTGGAATTGTCTATGCGTATGCCCATCTCCTTCAGTGACTCCACGAAGACTTTGCCCTCCCACTTGTCGGGCGAAGTGACGCCCGGTTCCACATAGTAAACGGAATCGTCGCGCCGAAGCGGGATGGACAGCGGACGTTTCTGCCAAGCCATGCAGGACGCGCTCATCTCCACCACGGCCTGCCTGTGTTCCTGGCAGCCCAGCACGGAAATGTCCGGGCGGGGGCGGCCCAAATCGGCGTCGCGCAGCATTGTTTCATGCCTCTCCAGCGCCGAATTGATAACAGCGGCGGGCACCGCGCCCGTTTCCAGCAATGCGCACAGGAAATCGCAAAGCTCGAAGGGGTTCTCCGGCGCGAGCAGCGTGTCGGCTCCTGCCATAACGGCCAGCAGCACCGTCTGCCGCCAGTCGGCAACCGCGCCCATCAAAAGCGCGTCGGTAACAATGCGCCCGTGATGCCCGATACCGCGGCGCAAAAGGGTGTTCATTATCTTCACCGAGGAACTGGCGGGAAGTTTCGGGTCCAACGCCGTAGCCATCAGGTGCCCGACCATCACACCATCCGCCTGCGCCGACAGTTTCTTGTAGGGCACCAGATCCCCTTTTTCCAGTTCCGAACGGAAAGCCTCTATCACCGGCAGGGCCAGATGCGAATCCACCGCCGCGGAACCGTGCCCGGGAAAATGCTTGAGGCAGGAGAACGCGCCCTGCTGGCGCAAACCATAAAGATAGGCCGCTCCCAGCTCACACACCAGTTCCGGAGATGCACCGAAAGCCCGCGTATTCACTATCGGGTTGTCGGGGTTTGTGGCGAGATCCACCACTGGTGCAAAAATCCAGTCCACGCCAAGGGCTGAGGCTTCCTTGGCCGTTATTTCAGCCTTCCGCGCGGCAAGCGCGGGCGAAGCTGACGCGCCTATGGCCATGTTGCTTGGCAGCAGCGTACCCTCCGGCACCCACTGGCCCACGCCGTCCTCGTAGTCGGCGCAGAACACCAGTTCCCGGCCCGATTCCGCGCGCAGCCAGGAAGTGAACTGCAGCACTTCCCTTGCGCTTCCGCCGTAAAGGCAGAAGCCGCCCACTCCGCGTTTTGCCAACGCAAGAGCGTCGGCGGGGTCGGTCTTGCCGAACCAAAACCCCGGATACACCAGTTTTTCAACGGCTGCTTTCATGTTAGAAGGAAACTTTCCCCAGTATGCGCGGGCCTGACGCGCCAGTGGCGCGCGGGCAGTGATTTCTTGCGCGATTTAAACCCAACCACGCCATTAAAGCAAAACAGGCGGGCTCCTTGGCAAGCTCCGGCATCCCCTCTTCCGACGAGCGCAGCACTTTGGCCTCGGGAAGAGCGGCGCGTATGGCTGACATCAGCGCCGTATTCAGCGCCCCGCCGCCGCTTACCAGGATTTTCGAGGCTTTGCACTCCGGCAGTATGAAGCGCCGGGCCGCCAGCGCTATGCTTTCTGCGGTAAACGATACCAGCGTGGCCAGCGTATCCGGCAGGCTTTCCGGCGTGACTTTGCCGAAATGCCGGGCAAGGTATTCTTCGCCGAACTGCTCCCTGTCCAAAGACTTTGGCGGAGCAGCCCTGAAGTAAGAATGTTTTAAAAGCCTGGAAACCAGCGCCCTGTCTGCGACTCCATATGCGGCGATGCGCCCGTCCCTGTCGAACTCCAGCCGTCCGCCGGTGCCCTGCCTGACGGCTGCGTCCAACAGGCAGTTGCCGGGCCCGGTATCGAAACCCCTGGTCCGCACCCCGGCGCCGACTACGGAAATGTTTCCTATGCCGCCTATGTTCTGCAAAAGCACGGGGTTGCCGCGCCAGTAAAGATATTCATCCAGGAAAGGCACGAGAGGAGCCCCCTGCCCGCCAGCCGCCATGTCGCGCGGCCTGAAATCCGACACGACCGGCGCGCCCAAAGCCTCGGCCAGAAATGAAGCCTCGCCAATCTGCAAAGTATGCGGTATTTTTCCGTGCGGTTCGTGCAGTACGGTCTGCCCGTGCGAACCGGCCACGGCTATGCGGGAAAGCGGCAGTTTTTCCTCGCGGCAGAATGTCTCCGCCGCGCGGGCGAAGACCATGCCAAGCTCGAAATTAAGCAGCGCTATGTCGCCGGCGGCGCCAAAACGGGCGGAGAGTATGCGCCGGCGCAGCGCCGAGTCGTAAGGATATGTCCTGCAAGCCAGCACCTTGAACGGCCTGGGCCGCACCGCCGCGACTGAAACACCGTCTGCGGAAGTGCCGGACATAAGGCCCAGGGCCAGGTTTCTCATTCAAGCGCCCCGCGCAGCATGCCGCCCTTGCGCGCCAGCAGGGCCCGCGCCTTGCGCGCGTCCAATTCCCTGCGCGCCATCACCACTGCGGTCTTTACTTCCCAGCCCGCACGGCGCAAAAGCGCTTCGGCGCGGTCCTCGTCCACTCCGCCAAGTTCGCTCACCAGCCGCGCCGCCCTGGCCTTGAGTTTTGCCGACCATGGCTTTAAATCCACCATCCTGTTGCCATAAACTTTTCCGCATTTCACCATGGCCGCGGTGGTTATGGAGTTCAGCGCCATCTTGGTGGCGCTCCCCGCTTTCAGACGGGTGGAGCCGGCCAGCGCCTCCGGCCCGGTATCAAGCACCACCAGCGCGTCGGGACTGAAGTCGGGCGGCTTAGGGTTGCAGGTGACAAAAACAGTGAAACACCCGCGCCTTGAGGCTGCGCGCAGCG